>JBQGDG010000203.1:0-86797 GCA_052038935.1 Neorhizobium sp.
GCCGGCGGCTGCGATGATCGCGGTACCGTGCTGGTCGTCATGGAAGACCGGGATATCCATCAGCTCGCGCAGACGGCTTTCGATGATGAAGCATTCCGGCGCCTTGATGTCCTCGAGGTTGATGCCGCCGAAGGAGGGGCCGAGATAGCGCACGCAGTTGATGAATTCGTCGACATTTTCGGTGTCGACTTCGAGATCGATGGAATCGACGTCGGCGAAACGCTTGAAGAGGACGGATTTGCCTTCCATGACCGGCTTGGAGGCGAGCGCTCCGAGATTGCCGAGGCCGAGGATGGCCGTGCCGTTGGAGATGACGGCGACCATGTTGCCGCGGGTCGTGTAGTCGTAAGCCGCGGCCGGATCGGCGGCGATTGCCTTGACCGGCACGGCGACGCCCGGCGAGTAGGCGAGCGAAAGGTCGCGCTGGGTCGCCATCGGTTTGGTCGGCGTGATCTCGAGTTTTCCGGGACGACCGTCCGCGTGAAAATCGAGCGCTTCCTGTTCGGTGACGGAGGTGCGCGTGCGGCCCGCCTTGTCCTTCATGGGCATTGTCCTCTCCAGCTTTTTGTGGGCAGCCTTCTGAGAGGCCACGGCGGATGTTGTGTTCAAAGGGTCATCACCGATAGTGTCGGCTCTTTCCATGCGCAACAAAAAACCGGTTCCGTGACCCAATTTGAAAGATTCGCCGCAGAGGCCCCTGGCTCCGAAATCCTGAGCACCGCCGCGCTCGCGTCGGCGGAAAGCCGTGCATCGGCAACGCCGATGATGGAGCAATATATCGAGATCAAGGCCAACAACCCCGGATCCCTGCTCTTTTATCGCATGGGCGACTTCTACGAGCTCTTCTTTGAGGATGCCGTGGACGCATCCCGGGCGCTCGGCATCACGCTGACCAGGCGCGGCCAGCACATGGGGCAGGATATCCCGATGTGCGGTGTTCCCGTCCATGCCGCCGACGACTACCTGCAGAAGCTTATATCGCTCGGCTTTCGCGTCGCCGTCTGCGAACAGGTGGAAGACCCTGCCGAGGCGAAGAAGCGCGGCTCGAAATCGGTGGTGAAGCGTGATGTCGTTCGTCTCGTCACGCCGGGGACGATCACCGAGGAAAAGCTGCTCGTCGCCTCGGAATCGAATTACCTTATGGCGCTCGCCCGGATCAGGGGCGGCATCGAGCCGATGATGGCGCTTGCCTGGATCGACATATCCACCGGCGTGTTCCGACTTGCCGAAACGGAGGCGTCACGTCTGCTCGCCGACATCCTGCGCATCGAGCCGCGCGAGCTGATCGTCCCCGATACGATCTTTCACGATCCCGAACTCAAACCGGTTTTCGACGTCATCGGCCGCGTCGCGGTGCCCCAGCCGTCGGTGCTCTTCGACAGCGCCACGTCGGAAGGTCGTATCGCGCGCTATTTCGGCGTTGGCACCCTGGACGGGTTTGGCAGCTTCTCCCGGGCGGAAATGGCAGCTGCCGCAGCCGCGATCGCCTATGTCGAAAAGACCCAGATCTCCGAGCGTCCGCCTCTCGGTCGCCCGGAACGAGAGAGCGGCGCCTCGACGCTGTTCATCGATCCGGCGACGCGCGGCAATCTCGAACTGACGAAGACCCTGTCCGGCGAACGCGATGGCTCGCTTCTCAAGGCGATCGACCGGACGGTCACGGGCGGCGGCGCTCGCCTGCTTGCCGAGCGGCTGATGTCGCCGCTGACGGACCCGGCGCGTATCAACCACAGGCTCGATTCCATTTCCTTCCTTCTGGAGGAGCCGTCGCTCTGTTCAGATCTGCGCGCGTCGCTGAAACATGTCCCGGACATGCCGCGTGCGCTTTCTAGGCTCGCGCTCGACCGCGGGGGGCCGCGGGATCTGGGTGCGATCCTCGCCGGGCTCGCAGCGGCCCGCGGTGTCGTCGATTTCCTCGATCGTTCGATGCTGCCGGACGAGTTGTCCGGCGCGCTGGCTGACCTCAGGTCGCTGCCGGTCACACTCGAATCCATGCTCGGCACCATGCTGGCAGACGACCTGCCTCTCCTGAAACGTGATGGAGGCTTCCTCGCCGAGGGTGCGAATGCCGAACTCGACGAGGTCAGGGCGCTTCGCGACCAGTCCCGCAGGGTTATCGCCGGTCTTCAGCTCCAGTATGCCGAGGAGACGGGCATCAGGTCGCTGAAGATCAAGCACAACAATGTGCTGGGTTATTTCATCGAGGTGACTGCCGGCAATGCCGGCCCGATGACCGATACGCCGGAGGCCAAGGCGCGATTCATCCATCGCCAGACGATGGCCAATGCAATGCGCTTCACGACGACCGAGCTTGCCGATCTCGAAAGCCGTATCGCCAACGCGGCCGATCAGGCGCTGACGATCGAGCTTGCCGCATTCCAGCAGATGGTCGATGCCGTGACCGCGCAGGCCGAGGCGATCAAGGCGGGTGCCCGGGCTCTTTCCGTCGTCGATGTCGCTGCCGGTCTCGCCCTGCTGTCCGAGGAGTGGAACTATCACCGTCCGACGGTGGATGCGTCGCGTATGTTTGCGATCGAAGGTGGCCGCCATCCGGTCGTCGAACAGGCGCTGCGGCGCCAGTCGTCGGGCCCGTTCATCGCCAACGAATGCGATCTTTCCCCGAAAGACGGCGGCGAATTCGGAGCGCTCTGGCTGCTGACCGGCCCGAACATGGGTGGTAAGTCGACCTTTCTTCGCCAGAACGCGCTGATCGCCATCCTCGCCCAGATGGGCTCCTTCGTGCCTGCGGGCTCAGCCCACATCGGCGTCGTCGACCGGCTGTTCTCGCGTGTCGGCGCTTCGGACGATCTCGCCCGCGGACGCTCCACCTTCATGGTCGAGATGGTCGAAACGGCGGCAATCCTCAACCAGGCGACCGACCGCTCTCTGGTCATCCTCGACGAGATCGGCCGAGGTACCGCCACGTTCGACGGCTTGTCCATCGCCTGGGCGGCGGTCGAGCATCTGCACGAGGGCAATCGGTGCCGCGGCCTCTTCGCCACCCATTTCCACGAACTCACGGTTCTGTCGGAGAAGCTCAACCGTCTTTCCAATGCCACGATGAAGGTCAAGGAGTGGGACGGCGAGGTGATCTTCCTTCACGAGGTCGGCCCCGGAGCCGCGGACCGGTCCTACGGCATTCAGGTCGCCCGGCTGGCCGGGCTGCCGGACAGTGTGGTCGCCCGTGCTCGCGACGTGTTGACCAAGCTCGAGGATTCCGACCGCAAGAATCCCGCAAGCCAGTTGATCGACGATCTGCCGCTTTTCCAGGTCGCCGTCCGCAAGGAAGAGACGCGGCGCGGATCTTCGAAGGTGGAGGAGACGCTGAAGGCGATCAATCCCGATGACATGACCCCGCGGGAGGCGCTGGATGCGCTCTACGCGCTGCGAAGGCAGCTCGGGGATAGATGATGGAGCTGGCCGTCCCCTGCCGTTCCGGATTGGCAGCCGGCTCATTGTTGCCCTATCTTGGATGGGAGAAGAGCGGCGCGGTGTATCGCCCGTTCGCCCGCATTTCGTCTTCGGGCGCGGTGTCGGACCAGATGGAGTTGAGGACGTGAGCGTTGCCTTCGTCAAGGAAGAAAGTGCCGAGACCGCTTCGGAGACCCAGCTCCCCGACCGGGTGATCTCCCAGCACCCCAACCTGGTTACCGAGGCCGGACTTGAGTTGCTGGAAGAGCAACTCCGCCAGGCACGCGAGGCGCATGATGCCGCCAACGCTATCGAGGACGTGAACGAGCGGCGGCGTCAGACCGCAGGCCCGTTGCGTGATCTGCGGTATTTCGCCGAAAGGCTCCGCACCGCCCAACTGGTCGCCGCTCCGGCCACCTGCGAGGTCGTCGCCTTCGGCAGCACGGTAACGTTCAGTCGCGACGACGGCCGAGAGCAGACCTACCGGATCGTCGGGGAAGACGAAGCCGATCCCAAAGCCGGGACGATTTCCTATGTTTCGCCGGTCGCAAGGGCGCTTTCGGGCAAGTCCGTCGGGGATGTCGTGGCTCTCGGCAGTCAGGAACTCGAAATCATCACGATTTCGTAATCAGCTTCGCCTGTCAGCCGTCGAGCCCGCTTGTGGAGGACTGCGGCTCCGGCTATCTGGTGCTCTCGAAGAGCGAACAGAGGTACGTCCCGGCATGACTCCAGATTTTCTCGTCACCCATTCCGGTGGCTTCCATGCCGACGAACTCCTCTCCAGCGTCATCCTGACCAGACTGTTTCCCGAAGCGCGCATCGTTCGCAGCCGGTCTCCGGAATGGATCACGCCGGCCGGCGACCGGATCATCTACGACGTCGGCGGCGCCTATGATGGCGAAGCACGGATATTCGACCATCACCAGCGCGGTGCGCCGTTGCGGGAAGACGGTTCGCCCTTCAGCTCGTTCGGTCTCGTCTGGAAGCACTACGGCCGGGACTATCTCCTCGCTTCGGCAGTCCCCGAGGCCCATCTCGATGCACTGCACGCCTCGTTCGACAGGAGTTTCGTCCTTCCCGTCGATCTCATGGACAACGGCGCGCTGAGCCCATCCATCGCAGGACCCCTGGCGGGTCTCACACTGCCGAGCCTGCTGGAGACGCTGAAGCCCTCCTTCGACGAAAAGGGGCCCGATGCCGACGACCGCGCTTTCCACGCGGCGCTCGCCATCGCCCGCGCTTTCGTCGAGGCGGGCATTGCCCAGCGTGCGGCAAAGCTCAGGGCCGAGACGCTGGTGCTCGATGCGATCGCACGGACAGCCGAAGGACGCATTCTGGAACTGCCGATGGGGATGCCTTTCCGCCCTGCGATCGTGAAGGCCGGCGCCGATCATCTTCTCTTCGTCGTCCATCCGCGGGACAAGGACTGGTGCGTGACCGGTATCCGCCGGGCCGAGGACGGGTTCGAGCTGCGTGCCGACCTTCCGGCGTCGTGGGCCGGCCTTACCAATGGCGATCTCGAGGCCGCATCCGGCATCAAGGGCGCCACCTTCTGCCACAACGGCCGTTTCATCGCTGCCGCTGCGACACGCGAGGCGGCGCTTTCCATGGCCGAGGTTGCGGTGACCGAGGCTTTGTCGAGCGCCGCGACACCCGAACCCTCTCGGGTTTGACGGGTAGCTCCGTCCACCTAGACGGTCATCCGAGGAGTGAGCGGGATCAAGCGAAGGCCCGCTCGACAGGGAGCGGCGCGGTAGCGTCACGTAAACTGAAGGACCTGCAAGCTCGTGTTCCGTCGTGATTGCGGGCATCGTCCGTCGGATGCGCAATCCGCCTGCCTTCCGACCTCGAACATGGTATAGTTCGGCTCGAATACGATTTGGCTCATTCCTATCGGCTGCTGGATCAGAAGTTGCTCTCCGTACCTTTGCCTTTCATCGCAGGTCTGATCTTCGTGCTGGTCCTGCACCAGAGCCTGAAGGGCGTGGAAGCCCATGGAAGCCGGCGTTATTTTGCAGCATTCCTGATCCTTTATGCTCTTCAGGGTGTGATTGTCGGCCTCCATTTCGGCTACGGCGTGAAGGCGCTCGCCGTGCTTCAGCCGGTCAATGCCGCGTTGATGTCGCCCCTCGCATTTCTGGCCTTCCAGGGGCTGACCGGATCGGTGGCGCCAAAGCCGTGGCGGCACCTCTGGGCGCCGCTGTCGGTCGCGCTGGCTCTTTTCCTTCTGCGCGGCCTCGTCGATCTGCTGCTTCCCGCAATCTTCGTGTTCTATGGCGTCGCTCTGTGGCGGCTGACCCGCTCGCAGGATGACGAGGTGATGGCGGAAGCAAGTCTCGAGCGTATGCAACCGGCCCTTCGCGCTGCAAGGCTGATGGCGGTGCTCATGTGTCTGTTCGCGGCCAGCGATGCCGCGCTTGCCGTCTATACCGGCCTCTACGGACCCGGCCATGTGCCGATGGCGGTGACGGCCATGAACGTCATGACCCTGGTGGCGACGGCGATCTATTACTTCGCCCCGCTTCGGCCGGCCGCTCCCGTCACGGCGGGAAACATGCCGCCACCCGATCCGCGGGACGAGGCGCTCGTCGCGCGCGCCGTCGTCGCGCTGGACGAGGGCAGGCTCTATGGCGACGAAAATCTGAGCCTCGCAAAGCTCGCCCGCAAGGCCGGGATGCCGGCCCGCGATCTTTCGGCTGCCATCAACCGGGCGACCGGTCTCAACGTCTCGCAATTCGTCAACAACCGGCGGGTCGAGGAAGCCTGCAGGCTGCTGGACGAGACAGGCGGTTCGGCTACGGCGATCATGCTGGAGTCGGGGTTCTCGACGAAATCGAATTTCAACCGCGAATTTCGCCGCGTGACCGGCATGAGCCCGCGCCAGTGGCGGACGCGATCGTCGAAAAAACCGCGCCGGCCGGACAGCGGAAGGCATCAGCGATCGGCGGCGCAACCACTTTGAAACGACCTCTCGCCATAATCGGTGGTCAAGGTGCTGCAAATTCGCTAAAGCCTCCCCGCCAAACTGGCACCGGCAGGATCATATGGCCAGACACGACATCGATTTCTCCGAACTGCTCGACTTGGATACCCTGAAGGCGGAATGCCGGACGGTCATGACGGAGGACCGCCCGCTGCTGGAAGCACGGGCCGCCCTCCTGCCCCTGCTGCGGCGCGCGAGTGCGGATGGCCGCCAGAAGGCGCGCGAACTCCTGGAAAAGGACGGAAGCGGGCTTGGTTGCGCCCGCCGCATTTCCTGGCTGCAGGACCAGATCATCTGCATCCTCCACGAAACGGTGGTGACCACCGTTCATCCGGAGGGGGAGAAGATTGCGGTTGCGGCGGTCGGCGGTTACGGCCGCTCCACGCTCGCCCCGGGGTCCGATATCGACCTCCTGTTTCTTCTGCCTGAGAAGAATTCCGAAAACATGCGCAAGGCCGTGGAATTCCTGCTCTACGTGCTGTGGGACATGGGGTTCAAGGTCGGCCATGCGACCCGTACGGTCGAGGAATGCATCCGCCTGTCGAAAACGGATATGACGATCCGCACAGCCATTCTCGAAAGCCGGCACATCTGCGGCTTCGAACCGTTGGTGAGCGAGCTGGAAAGCCGCTTCGACAAGGAGGTCGTCGCCGATACCGGGCCGGAATTCGTTGCCGCAAAGCTTGCCGAGCGCGATCAGCGTCACCAGAAGGCCGGCGATACGCGTTACCTCGTCGAGCCGAATGTGAAGGAAGGCAAGGGCGGTCTGCGCGACCTCCACACCCTGTTCTGGATCGCCAAATATTATTATCGCGTCAAGGATGCTGCCGACCTCGTCAAGCTCGGCGTTTTTTCGCGCAAGGAATTCAACCTTTTCGAAAAGGCCGACGACTTTCTCTGGGCGGTCCGCTGCCACATGCATTTTCTTACCGGCAAGGCGGAAGAGCGGCTCTCCTTCGACATCCAGCGGGAGATTGCCGCGAGCCTCGGATATCACGCCCGGCCGGGCCTTTCCGCCGTCGAGCGGTTCATGAAGCATTATTTCCTCGTCGCCAAAGATGTGGGCGACCTGACGCGGATATTCTGCGCCGCCCTCGAAGAACAGCAGGCGAAGGCCGCCCCCGGTCTTGCGACGCGCGTCATGTCGCGGTTCACCAAGAGACTGCACAAGATCCCCGGCACGGTGGACTTCGTCACCGATCGCGGCCGCATCACGCTCGCTTCGCCGGACGTCTTCGCCCGCGACCCGATCAACATCATCCGTTTCTTCCACGTCGCCGACATCAACCAGCTCGAACTGCACCCGGATGCGCTGAAGCGCATGACGCGTTCGCTCTCGCTGATCGACAACAGCGTGCGCGAAAACGAGGAGGCGAACCGACTCTTCCTGTCGATGCTGACGTCGCGGCGCGATCCTGCCCTGATGTTGCGGCGGATGAACGAGGCCGGCGTTCTCGGCCGTTTCATTCCCGAGTTCGGCAAGGTCGTGGCGATGATGCAGTTCAACATGTATCACCACTATACCGTCGACGAGCATCTGATCCGCTCCGTCGAGGCGCTTGCCGAAATCGACAAGGGTGAGGCCGGGGACATCCATCCGCTGGCCAACAAGATCATGCCGGGCATCGAGGAACGAGAGGCGCTCTACGTCGCGGTTCTTCTCCATGACGTCGCCAAGGGACGGCAGGAGGACCATTCGATCGCCGGCGCCCGCATGGCGCGCAAGCTCTGCCCGAGGCTCGGCCTCAATGCGAAACAGACCGAGATCGTCGTCTGGCTGATCGAACAGCATCTTTCGATGTCGATGACGGCCCAGACCCGCGACCTTCACGACCGCAAGACGATCACGGATTTTTCCGCCGTCGTCCAGTCGATGGACAGGCTGAAGCTGCTCCTCATCCTGACGATCTGCGATATCCGCGCTGTAGGCCCCGGCGTCTGGAACGGCTGGAAAGGCCAGCTGCTGCGTACGCTCTATTACGAGACCGAGTTGCTTCTTTCCGGCGGCTTTTCCGAAATGCCGCGGCGGGAACGCGCCAATGTCGCCGAGGAAGAACTCTATAAGGCATTGGAAACGTGGGAGGAAAAGGACCGCAAGACCTATTCGGGCCTTCACTACCAGCCCTATCTCCTCGCCGTGTCGCTTGACGACCAGGTGCGTCACGCCGCTTTCATCCGTGACACCGACCGGGCCGGGCAGGTCCTGTCGACCATGGTGCGTACCGATGCGTTCCGTGCCATTACCGAGATCACGGTTCTCGCTCCCGACCATCCACGCCTTCTGTCGGTCATCGCAGGAGCCTGCGCCGCGGCCGGCGCCAACATCGCCGATGCTCAGGTCTTCACCACCACTGACGGCCGTGCGCTGGATACGATCCTCATCAACCGCGAATTCGCCGTCGACGAGGATGAAGTGCGCCGCGCGGCAACGATCGGGCGCATGATCGAGGATGTCCTGTCGGGCAAGCGCCGCCTGCCGGAAGTCATCGCGACGCGTGCGAAGACACGCAAGAAGAACAAGACGTTCAACATCCCGCCTTCCGTCATCATCTCCAACGGGCTGTCCAACAAGTTCACCGTCATCGAGGTCGAATGCCTCGACCGAACGGGACTTCTGGCCGACATCACGGTCGCGCTCGCCGATCTGTCCCTCGACATTCATTCGGCCCGCATCACCACCTTCGGCGAAAAGGTCATCGATACGTTCTATGTCACCGATCTGGTCGGCCAGAAGGTCGTCAACGAAAACCGCCAGGGCGGTATCGCCGCGCGACTCAAACTTGCGATGACCGATCAGGACGACCTCCCGGCAGCGACCATGCCGAGCATCGTACCCACCGGATCGCCGGCGCCGTCGAGAACGAAGGCGAGCGCGTGACAGACGCAACGGATTGCCGCCGATGAGCCTCGTCAAGAAATTCGCCACAGTCGGCGGAGCCACCCTCGGCAGCCGCGTCTTCGGCTTTGCCAGGGAAACACTGATGGCGGCGGCGCTCGGTACCGGGCCGATGGCCGACGTCTTCTATGCGGCCTTCCGTTTCCCCAATCTCTTTCGACGGCTGTTTGCCGAAGGCGCCTTCAATGCTGCCTTCGTGCCGCTTTTCTCCAAGGAGATCGAGGCGAACGGGGTCGCCGGCGCCAAGCGCTTTTCGGAGGAAGTGTTCGGCGTGCTGTTTTCGGCGCTGCTGATCATCACCATCGCCATGGAACTCGCCATGCCCTGGCTGGTTCGCTGGATCATCGCACCCGGTTTCGCCGACGATGCGGAAAAGACGTCGCTGACGATCCGCATGGCCGCCGTGATGTTTCCCTATCTGATGTGCATGTCGCTGACGGCGATGATGAGCGGCATGTTGAACTCGCTGCATCACTTCTTCGCCGCCGCCATCGCTCCGGTTTTTCTCAACGTGGTGATGATCGCCGCGCTCTTCTACGGACTGTGGATCGGCGCCGATCCGGAGCGCATCGCCTGGTATCTGTCCTGGAGCGTTCTCGTCGCGGGCCTGCTGCAGCTTGCCGTCGTTTATCTCGGCGTACGCCATGCCGGCATCAATATCGGCTTCCGCCGCCCGCGCATGACGCCGAACGTCAAGCGTCTGCTCTGGCTTGCGGTACCCGCCGCGATCACCGGGGGCATCACCCAGATCAACCAGATCATCGGCCAGGCCATCGCCTCGGGCAAGGAAGGCGCGATCGCCGCCCTGCAATATGCGGACCGCATCTATCAGCTGCCGCTCGGTGTCGTCGGCGTAGCGGTCGGCGTCGTCCTGCTGCCGGAACTTTCCCGCGCGCTGAAGGGCGGGCATCTGAAGGAAGCGGCCGGCATCCAGAACCGCTCGATCGAATTCGTCCTGTTTCTGACGCTGCCCGCTGCCGTCGGTCTTTGGGTATTGTCGGATGCCATCATCCGGGTGCTCTACGAGCGTGGTGCCTTCTCGGCGGAAAACACTTCCGTCGTTGCCGGAATCCTGGCGATATACGGTCTCGGCCTGCCGGGTTTCGTGCTGATCAAGGCTTTGCAGCCGGGCTTCTACGCACGCGAGGACACGAAAACGCCGATGCGCTTCACCATGCTCTCCGTCGTGGTCAATTCGGGCCTCGCCATTTCGCTCTTCCCCATCCTGGCGGAGCGGGGTATCGCGACGGCTGAAGCGGCGGCCGGCTGGATCAACACGGTTCTTCTCTTCGTCACCCTGATCTGGCGCGGTGATCTCGCCTGGGAGTGGCGACTTGCCAGGCGGACGATCTTGCTCCTGGTCTCGGCGGCCGTCATGGGCGCAGCCCTGGTCTATGCCTTGCCGTATGCGGCATCCTGGCTGAGCCCGGGGGCACATCTCCTGCGGCAGGTTTTCGCGCTTTTCGTCCTGATCGCATTCGCCATGGTCGTTTATTTCGGTACGGCCTTCCTGATCGGCGGTGCCGACCTCGGGATGATCCGCCGCAACCTCAAGCGCAAGCCCAAAGGCCCCTCCGGCCCTCAGGCGTGACGCTTGTCCACTCAGCTGCTCCGGCGCTTGCGCTTGAAGTTGGCGAGGCTGCCCTTGCCTTTCTTGCCGCAGTGAGCCCAGGTGCGCTTCGGTCCGACATCCACATGGACGATGCCGTTGCAGTAACGGCCGATGCCGCCGATGCCGGGCGCATTGCGCGCGGCGGCGAGAATGCGTTTTTCCGAGACACCCGGCACACGGATGTCTGCGGCGAAACAGCGGCTGTGTTGTGACTTGCCGGAGCGCGGACGATGGCCCGACGTCACCATCGGCTTGCGGCCGGTCTCCTGGGCGATATGGGCGAGGATCGCCTCCAGCCTCTCGGGAAAACAGCCGGTCCTGACGCTGACGCGCTGGACGGTGTAGAAGGCCGAGTAATCGTGCTTGATCGTGGTGCCGCGGCGTTTCTCATTCTTGCCGGCAGCTTCGGCATGGACGTTTAGGCTCAATGCCATTAGGCAGGCCAGCGCGACGCGAAAAAAGATGCGCATGGGTATCCCCTGGAAAAGACCGGTCGTCATGACGGTCGACTTGTCGTAGCCGAGGTATTTCTTTCCAAAAAGCGACATCAATAAGGAGCAATTTACTCTAAATTGGGATTTGTTCTGCCGAAATTCTTAATCTCCGTTAACCATCGGCATCGGTTTTGCCTGACGGCGACCGGTATTCGCCTCAAGCTTTCGCTTGATCCGAAGCCCTCCGCCGTGCTTAGAGCGCGGCGTTAGCTACATGGCCCGCGGGGCGCGATCACCGGAGACGTACACACCTTCGGAGGCGCGGAATCCAGGGCCTGAGGCCTTCCACCAGCCTGATCGAGGACGATATGAACACGTTCAAACCGCTTGTCTTTTCCGGCGTTCAGCCGACCGGCAACCTCCACCTTGGCAATTATCTCGGCGCGATCCGCAAGTTCGTGGCGCTGCAGGAAAACAACGACTGCATCTATTGCGTCGTCGATCTCCATGCGATCACCGCCCAGCTCGTGCACGACGATCTGCGCGGGCAGATCCGCTCCATCGCCGCCGCCTTCATCGCCTCCGGCATCGATCCGGTAAAACATATCGTCTTCAACCAGTCGGCCGTGCCCCAGCATGCTGAACTCGCATGGGTGTTCAACTGCGTCGCCAGGATCGGCTGGATGAACCGCATGACGCAGTTCAAGGACAAGGCGGGCAAGGACCGGGAGAAAGAGTCGCTCGGCCTGCTCGCCTATCCGAGCATGATGGCCGCCGATATTATCGTCTATCGCGCCACCCATGTTCCGGTTGGAGACGACCAGAAGCAGCATCTGGAGCTCGCCCGTGATATCGCGCAGAAGTTCAACATCGACTTCCAGGAAAAAATCCGCGCGACGGGTACGGGCGTGGACATGGTCGTCGGTGAAGAGCCGATCCACGGCTATTTCCCGCTGGTGGAACCGCTGATCGACGGTCCGGCGCCACGGGTGATGTCCTTGCGCGATGGCACCAAGAAGATGTCGAAGTCCGACCCGTCGGATCTGTCCCGCATCAACCTGATGGACGATGCCGACGATATTTCGAAGAAGATCCGCAAGGCAAAGACCGATCCGGAAGGGCTTCCGAGCGAGATCGAAGGGCTGGCCGGTCGCCCGGAAGCAGACAATCTCGTCGGTATCTATGCTGCGCTGGCAGACCGGACCAAGGCGGATGTCCTGTCTGAATTCGGCGGTCAGCAATTCTCGGTGTTCAAGCCGGCGCTCGCCGATCTTGCCGTGCACGTGCTTTCGCCGATCACCGGCGAGATGCGCCGTTTGATGGACGATACGTCGCATATCGACGCCATTCTGCGGGATGGAGGAGAACGTGCCCGCGCCCGCGCCGAAAAGGTCATGGGCGAAGTCTTCGATATCGTCGGTTTCCTGCGCTGATTTCAGCGGCATGAGAGATGGACCCGCCACGCTATCCGTGGCGGGTTTTCATTTTCACCGGTTCGTATAATTTCCCGATCACGACCGCTTCGGGCAAGATGGCGGGGCGAGACAAGGGGTGGGCATGGTTTCGAAACGGCTTTCCAGGCTTGAAGGACACCGGCGGAAATTCATGGCGATCATCGACGGGACGCCGGAATGCGAAAAGGCGGTGCATTATGCCGGCCGCCGCGCCAAGAATTCCAATGGCGGCCTCGTCCTTCTTTACGTGATCCCTGAAGGCGATTTCCAGCAGTGGCTCGGCGTCGAACAGATCATGCGCGCCGAAGCCATGGAGGAGGCCGAGGCCGTGATGGCCAAGGCGGCTCACAGGGTGCGCGAGACGATCGGCATCGATCCCGAAATCGTGATCCGCGAGGGTAGCGCCACCGAACAGATCAACAGTCTAGTCGACGAGGACAGGGACATCGCCATTCTCGTGCTTGCTGCGGGCGCCGCCAAGGAAGGGCCAGGCCCGCTCGTGTCGGCGATCGCGGGCCGGGGCGCGGCCTTTCCGATCCCCGTCACCGTCCTGCCCGAGACGCTTTCCGACGAGGAAATAGACGCGCTCGCATAATAGTCTTGACCCGGGACAAGCAAAGGCGCACTTGAACCCAAAGATGAGAGAGTTTATCTCCTTTGGAATAGTTCTAAATTGAGCCGCCAGTCGGCGAGGAGCACGACCATGTTCATCCAGACGGAAGCCACGCCCAACCCTGCGACTTTGAAGTTTCTTCCCGGCAAAGTGGTCATGGAAAAAGGTACTGCGGAATTCCGCAATACGACCGAGGCGGAAGCCTCGCCGCTGGCTGCGCGTCTGTTCGCCGTTCCGGGCGTCACGGGGGTCTACTTCGGTTATGACTTCATCACCGTCACCAAGTCCGACGCGGAATGGCAGCATCTGAAGCCGGCTATCCTAGGCTCGATCATGGAACACTTCATGTCCGGCCAGCCGATCATGGGTGGCGGCTCGACCTTCGCGGAAGATACCGACGAGGAAGGCGAGTTTTTCGATGCCGACGACGAGACCATCGTCGCCACGATCAAGGAACTCCTGGAAACCCGCGTGCGCCCTGCCGTCGCTCAGGACGGCGGCGACATTACGTTCAAGGGTTATCGCGACGGCACCGTCTATCTCAACATGAAGGGCGCCTGTTCCGGATGCCCGTCCTCGACGGCGACGCTGAAGCACGGCGTGCAGAACCTCCTGCGTCACTTTGTTCCCGAAGTGCAGGCGGTCGAGGCACACTAGGCACGGCGCATTCCGTTCATGATCGTATTGGCCATCGACACGGCAGGCATCGATTGTTCTGCGGCGGTTTACGACTCTGCCTCGGCGACGCTTCTGTCGGCCGTATCGGAGGAGATCGGCAAGGGGCATGCAGAACGTCTGATGAGCATCATCGACCAGGCCCTCGACAGTGCCTCGGTTGATCTCCGGTCGATCGGCCGCATCGCCGTCATGATCGGCCCGGGCTCGTTCACCGGCATAAGGGTTGGTGTCGCGACGGCGCGCGGACTGGCGCTCTCGCTCGGCGTCGAATGCGTCGGCGTCACCACGCTTGAGGTTCTGGCTTTCGATCATCGCGCCAGACATCCGTCCGCCGCAGCGGTCGTGGTGGCGATGGATGCCAAGCGCGAAGAGATTTACACCCAGGCCTTTTCGGCGGAGGGCGATCCGCTGACGGACGCCGCAGCCCTTTCCGCGACCGAGGTCGATCACCTGGTCGCTTCTCTTGCCGCCGATATGACAGGCTCCTGGGCTGCCCGGCTCGCTGGTGAGAACGAACCGAAGGATCGTTTCGATATCGGTGCGACAGCGCGCATCGGTGCCGCCAGAGCTGCCGGCTCGGGCCGGCCGAAGCCGCTCTATCTTCGCGGCCCGGATGCCAGGCCGCAGGCCGGATTTGCCTTGCCGAGGGTGTGACGGGGACATGTTCGACGAATACCTGAGCTGGAAGCCATTTTTCGAGATCGTGCCCATGGAAGCGTCCGACTGTCGCGACGTATCCGATCTTCACGGGCAGCGGTTTCCGCGGCAATGGAGCGACGGTGAGTTTCACGGTCTGCTTCTGCAGCAGAACGTCTTCGGCTTCGTCGCGAGGCAGACGAATGCCTTTTTCTCGAAGCCGCTGGGCGGGTTTGTCCTGGGCCGCGAGGCGGCCGGCGAAGCGGAAATCTTGACCGTTGCGGCAGCGGACAGGTTCGCCCGCCAGGGCCTGGGCTGGCGGCTCATGCAGGCCGCGTTGCGCGAGGCCGTATCCCGCGGCGCCGACAGCATGTTTCTGGAGGTCGAGGCGGAAAATCGGGCAGCCGTGGGGCTATATCGCAAGCTCGGCTTCGCGCAGGTAGCGGAGAGGCCCGCCTATTATACGACTGCCGACGGGCGACGTACGGCGGCGCTTGTCATGAGCCGTGTTCTTCGCTAGTCGCTAGTTCGAATTGAATTTTAGGGGGCCGGGACGTCATGGCGGACCTTTCCAAGACACTGGAAGAACTGTGTGCCGAAAAGGGCATGCGCATGACGGATCAGCGTCGGGTCATCGCCCGGATTCTGCAGGAATCGGCCGATCATCCGGATGTCGAGGAGCTTTATCGACGCTCGTCCAAGGTTGATCCGCGCATTTCCATCTCCACCGTCTATCGAACCGTCAAGCTGTTCGAAGACGAGGGTATCATCGAGAGACATGATTTCCGCGACGGCCGCTCACGCTACGAGACCGTGCCGGAGGAGCATCATGATCACATGATCGACCTCAACACGGGCAACGTGATCGAGTTCCAGTCGGCCGAGATCGAGGCGCTGCAGGAGCGCATCGCCCGCGAGCTCGGGTTCCGGCTGGTCGGCCATCGGCTCGAACTCTACGGAATTCCGCTCGACAAGAACGACGAGTAGGCGCAATCGGTGGGTAAAAATCGGTGATCACCCCTATCCGGATCGGCCTCGTCGTCGTCTGTCTCGTGATCGTGACGCTGGTCCTGCTTCCTTTCCAGCTTCTGGGCCTGGCCTTCGACTGGAAGATCCGGCGCTATGTGCCGCGGTTCTGGCACCGCTCGGCCTGCTGGCTCCTCGGCATCCGGATCCGCACCCACGGACACCTTGACCGTCGCCGGCCGCTGATGCTCGCATCCAATCACGTCTCCTGGAAGGATATCCTCGTCCTTGGCGCCGTGGCAGACGTCGTCTTCATCGCCAAGGCGGAGGTGGCCGCCTGGCCGATCTTCGGAACGCTCGCCAAGCTCCAGAAGAGCATCTTCGTCGTGCGCGAGGAGAAGCGCCGCACCGGTGATCAGGTGAACGAAATCGCAGCCCGCATGACGGCCGGGGAAGTCGTCGTCCTCTTCCCGGAGGGAACGACCTCCGATGGCAACCGACTGCTGGAAGTGAAGTCCTCGCTGTTTGGGGCCGCAGCGGCCGCAGCGCCGGCGACACCCGGAAATCTCGTGCATGTCCAGCCCGTCGCGCTTGCCTATACGAGAGTGCATGGTATGGCGATGGGGCGCTATTTTCGCCCGCTCGCCGCCTGGCCGGGTGATATCGAACTGATGCCGCATCTGATGGGAGTGCTGCGCGAAGGAGCGCTCGACGTCGACGTCGCCTTTGGCGATACGATCGATTTCCGCGCTGGCGACAACCGCAAGCACCTCAGCCAGAATGTCACGGCTCAGCTTCGTCGCATGCTGATCCGCCATCTGCGCCAGCGGGAATATGACGCAGGTTAGGAAAAGCTTCAATTTCCGGCTTTCTTGCGCTATGAGCCAGCCATGAACGAACATGTCCAAGTCCCCGCGACGGCCGATGAAGCGATCGAGCGCACCAATGCGCGCAAGGTCTTCATCAAGACCTATGGCTGTCAGATGAACGTCTACGACTCCACGCGCATGGGCGATGCCCTGGCGGGGGAGGGCTATGTCACGACCGAGGACATGGCGGAGGCTGACCTCGTTCTCCTGAACACCTGTCACATCCGCGAGAAGGCCGCGGAGAAGGTCTATTCCGCTCTGGGCCGCCTGCGTGACATGAAGAAGGCCCGGGCGGCCGAAGGCCGTGAATTCATGATCGGCGTTGCCGGCTGCGTCGCCCAGGCCGAGGGCGAGGAGATTATCCGCCGCGCGCCCGCGGTCGATGTCGTCATCGGACCGCAGACCTACCATCGACTTCCCGATGCCCTGCAGCGCGCCCGCGCCGGCCAGCGGGTGGTCGATACCGAATATGCGGTCGAGGACAAGTTCGAACATCTGCCGGCGACCGAAAAGAAGACGATCCGCTCGCGCGGCGTTACCTCCTTCCTTACCGTGCAGGAAGGCTGCGACAAGTTCTGTACCTTCTGCGTGGTGCCCTATACGCGCGGGTCGGAAGTCTCGCGCCCGATCGGCCAGATCGTCGAAGAGGCGAGACGGCTGGTCGATGCCGGGGTTCGCGAAGTCACGCTGCTCGGCCAGAACGTCAATGCCTGGCGCTCCCGTAGCGAAGCGGGAGGCGATCTCGGACTTGCGGATCTCCTTTATCGCCTGGCAGAAATTCCCGGTCTTGCCCGCCTGCGCTATACGACCAGCCATCCGCGCGACATGGACGACAGGCTGATCGAGGCCCATCGCGACCTGCGTAACCTCATGCCCTATCTGCACCTGCCCGTGCAGGCCGGTTCCGACCGCATCCTCAAGGCCATGAACCGTCGCCATACCGGCGCCGAATATGTGCGCCTGATCGAGCGTATCCGCGCGGCACGGCCCGACATCGCCATGTCGGGCGACTTCATCGTCGGTTTTCCCGGCGAGACGGACCGGGATTTCGAAGACACGCTGCGGATCGTCGAGGAGGTCGGCTACGCGTCCGCTTTCTCCTTCAAGTATTCCAGCAGGCCGGGCACTCCGGGGGCGGATCTGCCGGATCACGTGCCGGAAGACGTCAAGACGGAACGTCTGGAGCGACTTCAGGCGCTGCTCTTGAAACAGCAGGCCGACTTCGCCACATCCTGCGTCGGAAAGGTCATCGATCTCCTGCTCGAAAAGCCGGGCCGCATGCCCGGGCAGGTGATCGGCCGGTCGCCCTGGCTGCAGTCTGTGAATGTTGATGCAAAAACATCGCAAATCGGTGAGATTATCCGTGTACGAATCATCGGGACGGGGCCGAACAGCTTGTTTGCCGAGCCGGCAGAGAGTTTAATGACGGCCTCAACCTCAAAGTGAGGAGCTTGCTTACTTGAACGGACAAGAATTGGTTTCTTCGACAGCGCGCCAGCCCCGATCCGCCGCGACCGATGCCAACCACTTCGTCTTGACGTTCGAGAACAACAGGCTCGCCAGCGAACTCTTCGGTCAGTTCGACCAGAATCTCAAACTCCTCGAGCAGCGTCTCAACGTCGATGCCAGGCCGCGCGGCAATTCGGTGTCGATTTCAGGCGACGTGGTGGCGACCAACCAGGCGAGACGCGCTTTGGATTTTCTCTATGAGCGCTTGCAGAAGGGCGGTTCCGTGGAAGTCTCCGATGTCGAGGGCGCAATCCGGATGGCCCAGGCTGCCGACGACCAGCTGACGTTGCCGACACTGGAGCGCAAGGCAAAGCTTTCAATGGCGCAGATTTCCACCCGCAAGAAGACCATCCAGGCCCGCACGCCGACGCAGGACGCCTATATGCGCGCCCTAGAGCGTGCCGAGCTCGTGTTCGGCGTGGGGCCGGCCGGCACCGGCAAGACCTATCTTGCCTGCGCCCATGCGGCCCAGCTGCTGGAGCGTGGTGCGGTCGACAAGATCATCCTCACCCGCCCCGCGGTCGAGGCGGGCGAACGTCTGGGCTTCCTGCCGGGCGACATGAAGGAAAAGGTCGATCCCTACCTGCGTCCGCTCTATGACGCGTTGTATGACATGATCCCGGCCGACAAGGTGGACCGCGCCATCACCGCCGGCGTGATCGAGATCGCGCCGCTCGCCTTCATGCGTGGCCGCACGCTGTCCAATGCGGCGATCATCCTCGACGAGGCGCAGAACACCACCTCGATGCAGATGAAGATGTTCCTGACGCGTCTCGGCGAAAACGGCCGCATGATGATCACCGGCGACCCGAGCCAGGTGGATCTTCCCCGCGGCGTAAAATCCGGGCTCGTCGAGGCGCTGCAGATCCTCAAGGGTGTCGAAGGTATCTCGGTGATCCGTTTCAAGGACACCGACGTCGTGCGCCATCCGCTGGTCGGCCGCATCGTCAAGGCCTATGATGCGCAATATGCCGTCCATGAGGAAAGCGAGGATACCGACCGCTAGACCGGTCGGTTCACGCCATGTCCGAACTCGACATACAGATCAGCGTGGAAGACGGCGGTTGGCCGGACGAGACGGTGCTTGCCGGCCTGAGCAGACGGGTTCTGACCGTCGCTGCGGAATTTCTCGTCCGCGAAGAGGGCCAACCTCTGCCGGATCCGCCGCCGGAACTCTCCCTCGTCTTCACGGACGATGCTTCGATCCAGGAAATCAACGCGGAATGGCGCAATCAGGACAAGCCGACCAACGTCCTGTCTTTCCCCGCTTTTCCGATCGTTCCCGGCGACATGCCGGGGCCGATGCTGGGCGATATCGTCATCGCCCGGGAAACTGTCGAGCGCGAGGCGGTTGATCTCGACAAGACTTTCGACGATCATCTGACCCATCTTCTCGTCCACGGCTTTCTCCATCTTTTCGGTTACGACCACATGGAGAAGGAGGAGGCGGAGGAAATGGAAGCACTTGAGACTCGTATTTTGGCCGGTCTCGGCCTATCTGACCCCTATGCGGGGCAGGACCCGATAGTGTAGTTTGGAACAATGAACGATTTTTCGAGCAATGTCGCCCGCGAGGGCAAGGACAGTTCGGACACTTCCTCGTCGGACGAGGGCAGTAGTACGGCGCGGTCCGAACAGCCGCCCAAATCCCACCATTCCTTCTGGTCGCGGGCCCTTCGCCTGTTGCGTCCATCGCAGGGCGAACAGCTCCGCGAGGATCTGGCCGACGCGTTGATGACGGATACCAACATCAGCGGCGCCTTTTCGGCCGATGAAAGGGCGATGCTGCACAACATCCTCCGCTTCCGCGAAGTGCGGGTCGAGGACATCATGGTGCCGCGCGCCGACATCGAAGCGGTCGACATGAACATGACGATCGG
The DNA here is from genome assembly GCA_052038935.1 of Neorhizobium sp. Taxonomy (GTDB): domain Bacteria; phylum Pseudomonadota; class Alphaproteobacteria; order Rhizobiales; family Rhizobiaceae; genus Neorhizobium. Next base: position 19,942 of record JBQGDG010000203.1, read on the forward strand.
CGAGCTGATGATCCATTTCGAGGAGACCGGCCGCTCCCGCATGCCGGTCTATAGCGACAATCTCGACGATGCCCGCGGCTTCGTCCATATCCGCGATCTCCTCTCCTATCTTGCCAAGCAGGCGCGCAACAAGCGTCGCGTCGGCGCGAGGGCGACCGCCGCGACCCAGACCGCTGCCGCAGTCGGCGCTGACAAGCCGATACGCTCGCCCAAGCCGGCATTCGATCTGGGCCGGGTCAATCTGGAGCAGACGGTCGCTGAAGCCGGCCTCGTTCGCAAGCTGCTCTTCGTGCCGCCCTCCATGCTCGCCTCCGACCTGTTGCGCAGCATGCAGGCGGCTAGAACCCAGCTGGCGCTCGTCATCGACGAATACGGCGGGACCGATGGCCTCGTATCCCATGAGGACATCGTCGAAATGGTCATCGGCGACGTCGAGGACGAGCATGATGCCGAAGAGGTGATGTTCTCGCGGTCGGGCGACGACGTGTTTGTCGCCGATGCCCGTATCGAGCTCGAGGAGATCGCCGAGGCGATCGGACCGGATTTCGATGTCCGGGACCGCATTGAGGATGTCGACACGCTTGGCGGCCTGATCTTCTCCTCTCTCGGCCGCATCCCCGTCCGCGGCGAAGTGGTTCAGGCCGTGCCCGGCTTCGAGTTCCAGATCCTGGATGCCGATCCGAGGCGCATCAAGCGGGTCAAGATCCTGCGCAAGCGGGCGCTGGCTCGCCGCCGGCAGACCAAGGGTGACGGAGAAGCCCTTATCGCCGCTCCGGCCCCGGCGGGCCTGTTGCCGCCGCCGGGCGACAACAGATCCTCGCCGCCGGACGCCTGAACTCTCCGGATCGAACCGCGACAGCGCAGCGTTTTTTTGAAACACTGCGGCGGCTGATTCGGGGAAAGAAGGGGTCATCCATGGAGCGGCTGGCGGGTAAGGTCATGCTTCTTTCGGGGTTGCCCCGCATCGCTCTCGCATTCGCCGCGGGGGCGATCGGTGCACTCGCACTCCCCCCATTCGGCGTTTTCGCGGTTCTCTTCCTGTCCTTTCCGCTCCTCGTATGGCTGCTGGACGGCTCCACCGGCAATCCCGGCGGCGGTGTCCTGAGCCGGCTGCGATCCGCTTTCTTCATAGGCTGGATTTTCGGCTTCGGTTATTTCGTGGCCAGCCTCTGGTGGCTCGGCAACGCGCTGCTCGTAGAGGCGGACGAGTTTGCCTGGGCGCTTCCCCTGGCCGTGCTCGGGTTGCCCGCCTACCTTGCCCTATTTTATGGCTTTGCCGCCGCACTGGCTCGTATCCTCTGGTCGGACGGTGTCGGCCGTATCGCGGCGCTGGCTGCCGCTTTCGGCCTTGCCGAATGGCTGCGCAGCTTCCTGCTGACGGGATTTCCCTGGAACGCTATCGGCTATGGTGCCATGCCGGTGCCGCTGATGATGCAATCAGCTGCGGTCCTGGGGTTGTTCGGCATCAATGTGCTTGCAGTCTTCGTCTTTTCGGCGCCGGCTCTTCTCGGAACACGCAGGGGGAGGGTGATCGGCCTCGGTCTCGCAGCCGTGCTGCTGGCAGCCCATCTCGGCTTCGGCGCCTGGCGACTGCATGGCGCAGATGCCGTTCTTGCCACGGGAAACAACCAGACGACCATCCGGCTCGTACAGCCCCTGATCGATCAGGCGGAAAAGCTGGACGACAGCAAGCGTGCGGAAATTTTTGAGGAGCATCTGCGGCTGTCGGCTCTCCCGGTGGCTCAGGACGGCAAGCGTCCCGATGTCGTGGTCTGGCCGGAAACCTCGGTACCGTTCATTCTTACGGACAACCCTGATGCCTTGATGCGCATTGCCGAGGTTCTTCAGGACGGGCAGGTGCTGATTGCCGGCGCGGTAAGATCGGAAAATGCCGGTGCCGGCATGGCGCCGCGTTTCTACAATTCGATCTATGTCATCGACAGCGATGGCCAGATCGTTTCCGCAGCGGACAAGGTTCACCTCGTCCCTTATGGTGAATATGTTCCTTACGAGGATCTGCTTGCCACCCTGGGTATAACGGACGCCATCGCAATGCCGGGCGGCTTTACGGCGGCACGTTCTCGTTCGCTGTTGAACCTGCCCGGAGGCGCGCTTTTTTATCCGCTGATTTGCTACGAGGCGATCTTTCCAGAGGAGATCGGTCCCGAAATAGCCCGCACCTCGGCCCTTCTCAACGTCACCAATGACGGTTGGTTCGGCGCGACCCCGGGCCCGTTCCAGCATTTCCAACAGGCGCGTCTACGTGCGGTCGAAGCCGGCCTCTTCCTGATTCGCGGCGCCAACACCGGGATTTCCGCCGTGGTGGACCCTTACGGACGGGTCGTCGATGGTCTCGGCTACAATCAAAAGGGTGTGATCGATGCTACCATTGCGGGTGTAAATGTACCGAAATGGGACAATAACAGCCGAAGGTGGCACTTCTGGATGGTAATCGCCCTGATGTCTCTAATTGCAGGGGCTTCGCGTCTAGGTTTTAAATCGCACACGAATTGACCAAAAACCCCCAAAATTGCATAGTGAGAAAGCCTATTGTCTCGCCATATGTTTCGTGCGCTGGTTCTGTCGTCCCACGTGCGTGAAGCGTAATCTCCATACGCGGACCGGGTTGAAAACTAACAGCAACTTCACCAGGACCCCATTATGATTGAAAATAAGAAGAAGCCGAACCCGATCGACATTCACGTCGGGAGTCGGATCCGCTTGCGTCGTACGATGCTCGGTATGAGCCAAGAAAAACTTGGAGAAAGCCTCGGTATTACATTCCAGCAGATCCAGAAATACGAAAAAGGTACGAACCGAGTCGGTGCGAGCCGTCTTCAGAACATTTCCAGTATTTTGAATGTACCGGTGTCTTTCTTTTTCGAGGATGCCCCCGGCGAGCAGTCCAACGGGGCTTCCGGCGTAGCCGAAGCGTCGAGCTCTAACTATGTCGTGGACTTCCTGTCCTCCTCGGAAGGTCTTCAGTTGAACCGCGCCTTCGTCAAGATCGCAGATCCCAAGGTCCGTCGCAGGCTGGTCGATCTGGTCAAGGCATTGGCTGCGGAAGCAGAAGAATAGGCGTCAGGCAAGGCGGGGAGGAGGAAGCGGCTTTCACGGCCGCTTTTTTTATATCCCCAATTTGGCGGAGTGGACCGATTTTAGGCATAAAGATATATTTATGTCGTTGTGTGCTTGTCTTTGACGGCCGAACTCACTAAACATTTGACGTCTATTCTTTGAGGGGAATCCCGCATGCACGCCAACTATCTGTTCACCAGCGAATCCGTGGCGGAAGGCCACCCGGACAAGGTTTGCGACCGTATCTCGGACGAGATCGTCGATCTCGTATACCGAGAGGCGAGCAAGACCGGCGTCGATCCGTGGACGGTTCGTATCGCATGCGAGACCCTCGCCACGACCAACCGCGTCGTTATCGCCGGTGAGGTGCGTCTTCCCCCGAGCCTGATGAAGAAGGACAAGAACGGCAACGACGTCATTAATCCGTCGAAATTTAAGTCCGCCGCCCGCAAGGCGATCCGCGATATCGGGTACGAGCAGGACGGTTTCCACTGGAAGACGGCGAAGATCGACGTTCTGCTGCATTCCCAGTCCGCCGATATTGCCCAGGGCGTGGACAGTGCTGCCGACCGGCAGGGCGACGAAGGTGCCGGCGACCAGGGCATCATGTTCGGTTATGCCTGCAAGGAAACGCCGGACCTCATGCCGGCTCCGATCTATTATTCGCACAAGATCCTGCAGCTGCTCGCAGCCGCCCGCAAGAAGGGCGAGGGCGATGCCGCCAGACTCGGCCCCGATGCCAAGAGCCAGGTGACGGTGCGCTACGAGAACGGCAAGCCGACCGAGGTCGATTCGATCGTCCTGTCGACACAGCATCTCGACGAGAACTGGGATTCCAGGAAGGTCCGTCAGGTCGTGGAGCCCTATATCCGCGAGGCTCTCGGCGAACTGCCGATCGCCGCCGACTGCAAGTGGTACATCAACCCGACCGGCAAGTTCGTCATCGGCGGCCCCGACGGCGACGCCGGTCTCACCGGCCGCAAGATCATCGTCGATACCTATGGTGGTGCCGCACCCCATGGCGGCGGCGCCTTCTCGGGCAAGGACACGACCAAGGTCGACCGTTCCGCGGCCTACGCGGCCCGTTATCTCGCCAAGAACGTCGTTGCCGCCGGCTGCGCCGATCGCTGCACGATCCAGATTTCCTATGCGATCGGCATCGCCCAGCCGCTGTCGATCTACGTCGATCTCCACGGCACCGGCAAGAACGTCACCGAAGGCCAGATCGAGGCTGCCGTCCGCAAGGTCATGGACCTCTCGCCGTCGGGTATCCGCCGCCATCTGGATCTCAACAAGCCGATCTATGCCAAGACGTCCGCCTATGGCCATTTCGGTCGCAAGGCCGGCCGCGACGGTTCCTTCTCCTGGGAGAAGACCGATCTCGTGAAGCCCCTCAAGGACGCTCTGAAGGAAGACGTCCTCAAGGCGGCCTGATCGGGCTTTACCGATCCCGTTACGACGCGCTAAAGCGGATGCCTTCTGCGGGCATCCGCTTCTTTGTTTCTGGAAGACTTCGATGAGTGACGATCAGCAGCACCCGAGCCGGGCAACGGAAGCGTTCTACGGCCGGCGGAAGGGAAAACCGCTCCGCGAGCGGCAGGCCGAAGGCATGGCGACCCTGCTGCCGGAGCTGAAACTCGATCTCGCGGCGCCGGCGCCCGGGCAGCTTCGCGCGCTTTTCCCGGTGTCCGTCGATCGGATACGCCTGGAGATCGGGTTCGGTGGAGGTGAGCATCTCGTCCATCGCGCTGAAGAGACGAAGACCACGGGGTTTATCGGCGTGGAACCGTTCGTCAATTCGATGGCGAAGCTGCTCACCCGGGTCGAGGCGCAGGAATTGAGGAATATCCGCGTCTACGACGACGACGCGACGCAGGTTCTCGACTGGCTGCCCGAGCAATCCATCGATCATATCGATCTGCTCTATCCGGACCCGTGGCCGAAGCGGAAACACTGGAAGCGCCGTTTCGTTTCCCAGGTCAATCTCGAACGCTTTCATCGGGTTCTGAAGCCGGGAGCGTTGTTCTGCTTCGCGTCCGATATCGACACCTACGTCAACTGGACGCTCATCCACTGTCGCGATCACGGCGGCTTTGAATGGCAGGCGCAGCAGTCTTCCGACTGGCTGACGCCTTATGCCGGATGGCCGGGTACACGCTACGAGAACAAGGCCCGCAGAGAGGGCCGTTCATCCGCCTATCTGACGTTCAGCAAGATCTGAACCGGCGCAGGATCGGTGCGGTCAGTGCAGGCTGACCGTCTTCAGATCGTCCTCGGCCGCCTTGAAGAACGTGCTCGAACGGTTGTCCGTGAGCAGGATCGGCGTGCCGTCGGCGCCAAACAGCGCCCACAGGTCGAGAGCCGGATCGATATCGGGAGCTTCGGGGAAACAGCGGGACACGTCTTCCGAGCGTATCTTGCGAATATAGCCGACCTCACCGGTACCGAGATGAGCAAGTTCAGACTGCGTCAGACGCGTATTCGCTTCTTTCAAGAGCATTTCAGCCTCCGGACTGAGGGCAAATCAGCAATGATGCTGATGACCTAGTCTGAGACGGAAATGTTAATTTTTCTCACCACGCGCTGTAGCTCGGGCCGGCTGAGGTCGATGGAGAGGAGTCCGTTCCGCAGCACCGCCGCGGAAACCTCCATGCCGTCGGCAAGCACGAAGATGCGCTGAAACTGCCGCGCCGCGATACCGCGGTGGAGATAGTCCCGTTCCGGCTGCTCGATCTGGCGTCCGCGGATAACGAGTTGATTCTCGTCCGTAGTCACCTCCAGTTCCGCTTCGGAAAAGCCCGCAACGGCGAGGGTGATGCGCAGTTTCTCGCAGTCGCCGGAGGCGGCTGGCCTGACGCGCTCAATGTTGTAAGGCGGGTAGCCCTCGTTCGCCTTGGCAAGGCGCTCGAGCGTCTTCTCCATGGCGTCGAAGCCCAGAAGGAGAGGGCTTGCGAACGGCGTCATTCTGCTCATCGTTCAGTCCTTGCATCAAGCGACCAGTCCGGCGCCCTGTCGGCGCGCCGGGAGAAGCCATTATATGGGGGCTGACCGTCGCCATCGCAAGCCGATCGGAGCCCGGCGCGCGGGGCAGGCTCCGCCTGCCTTGACAAACCTCGAGCTGGCATTCACCAAGTCCGTTCATGTCGGAGGGTAGAATGTCGCCAAGAAAGATCATCATCGATACCGATCCTGGCCAGGACGATGCGGCGGCGCTGATGCTCGCCTTCGCCAGCCCGGATGAGCTGGAAATTCTCGGGCTCTGCGCAGTGGCCGGCAATGTTCCGCTGTCCTTCACCAGCCGGAATCTCCGGATCGTATGCGAGCTCTGCGGCAAGCCGGAGGCGGCGGTCTACGAGGGGGCGCTCAAGCCACTGAAGCGGCCGCAGGTGACCGCCGAATACGTTCACGGCAGAACCGGTCTCGATGGTGCTGAACTGCCGGAGCCGACCATGGCCGCCCGATCCGAACACGCTGTCGATTTCATGATCGAGACGCTGAGGCGCGAGCCGTCCGGGACCGTGACAATCTGCACGCTGGGGCCGCTGACCAATCTCGCGCTGGCATTGGAAAAGGCGCCGGATATCGCCGGCCGCATCCAGGAAGTCGTGATGATGGGAGGCGGCTTCTTCGAGGGCGGCAACATCACGCCGGCCGCCGAATTCAACATCTACGTCGATCCCGATGCCGCAAAGATCGTCTTCGGCGCAGGCGTGCCGCTCGTCATTCTGCCGCTCGATGTCACGCACCAGCTTCTGACCACCAGGGAAAGGGTAGCGAAGATCGCCGCCATTGGCACCCGTCCTGCACAGGTTCTCGTCGAATGGCTGGCATTCTTCGAACGTTTCGACGTGGAGAAATACGGTTCGGACGGCGGGCCGCTGCATGACCCGAGCGTGATTGCCTATCTGCTGAAGCCGGAACTGTTTTCCGGGCGCCATTGCAACGTGGAAATCGAACTCCAGTCCGAACTCACGGTCGGCATGATGGTCGTCGATTGGTGGCGCGTCACCGACCGAAAGGCGAACGCGACCTTCATGCGTTATGTCGATGCCGACGGCTTCTTCGCGCTGCTGACGGAACGGGTCGGCCGGCTGTAGGAAGGATGCCGCGCCAGGCGGCATCCCTCGATTGCGATTAGAATTCCTCCCAGCTTTCGGCGACTGCAGCTGAGCCCTGTGTGGCGTAGGCTGGTTTCGCCGAGCCGCGGGAAGGAGCTTCGCCGCGGGCGGAGGGAGCGGAGCGCATGGTGCGGGCCATGTCGCGCAGCGGCCGATTGTCGTCTGCCATCGGTGCAGAGGTGCGGAACCGCCGCACGAGGTCCTTCAGCGTCTCGGCCTCGTTGTCCAGAACTGCGCCGGCCGCGGTCGTCTCTTCGACCATGGCGGCGTTCTGCTGGGTGACCTGATCCATCTGGTTGACGGCGGAGTTGATCTCCTTCAGCCCGACTGCTTGTTCCCCGGCAGAGGACGAGATCTGGCGGATCAGTCCGTTGATCTGCATGACCTGGACTGCAATCTTCTGAAGCGTGTCGCCCGCCTTGCCGACGAGATCGACGCCGTCATGCACCTGCGTCGCGGATGCGTTGATCAGCGTCTTGATCTCCTTGGCGGCGGTTGCAGATCGTTGTGCCAGTTCCCTGACCTCCTGTGCCACGACCGCAAACCCCTTGCCGGCTTCGCCTGCCCGTGCGGCTTCGACACCGGCATTGAGGGCGAGCAGGTTGGTCTGGAAGGCGATCTCGTCGATCACGCCGATGATGCGCGAGATCTCCTGGGACGAATGCGCGATCGCCTGCATGGAGGCGACGGCCTTCTGCACGACCTCGCCCGACTTCTCGGCATCCTCGCAGGCGAGATTGACGGTCGAGGCCGCCGTGCCCGCGTTTTCCGCACTGGCATTGACCTGTTCGGTAAGTTCGTTCAGAGCCGCGGCGGTCTCCTCCAGGCTCGATGCCTGCTGTTCGGTCCGGCGTGACAGATCGCCCGTGCTCTTGGTGATCTCGCGCGTGCCGTTGCCGATGCTCTCGATCGACGAGGCGACCGCCAGGATGGTGTGCTCCAGACTGTCGACCGCCTTGTTGAAATCGTGCTTCAGCGCCGCGTAGTCGCCGGGGAATTCCGCCGTCAGACGGTACTGGAGATTGCCGCCGGAAAGTTCGGCGAGACCTGCGGCCAGTGAGGTGACCACATGCGCCTGCTGCCTCGCCGCCTCCTCGCGTTCGGCCGCCGATCTGTGGCGGAGGTCATCGGCAGCGTGGCGCTGATCTTCGGCCTCCGATTCCAGCCGTTTTGCATCCGCCAGAGAATGGCGGAAGCCTTCGAGCGATTTTGCAAGCGCGCCGGTCTCGTCGGTACGCTCCTGCCCTTCGACCTCCTCCTCGTAGTGACCTTCTCCGAGACGACCCACACTCTGCAGCAGGCCCTTCAGCGGCTGGCGCAGCAGAGAGCCGGTGGCCACGTAGAGCGTCGCGATGACGGCGCCCAGAAGCACGATCCCGCTGACGATCATCATCCATGTCTGGTCGGCGACCGGCGCCGTCATGACGCTCATCGGCACATCGACGACGACAGCCCAGGTCGTATTGACGTCCGGAACGGCGAAGGGATAGACCACCCGTTCGAACGGTTCGTCCATGCCGCCGTTCAATCCGGAGATCGTCGCGGGAGAACCGGACTTCAGCGCCGCGAGCAGCGTCTGGGCGCCTTCGCCCTCGACCGGCTTCATCATCGACTCGGCGTCGGCCGGAACGATCCACTTGCCGCCTTGCGAGACGAGAAGAACGCGGCCGGAACCGAACGGTCGCATCGCCTGCAGCTTCTTGGACAGGGTCGCGAGAGAGACGTCGACACCGGCGACGCCGATGAACTTGGAGCCGGACACGACCGGATAGGCGATGGAGCTCATGGCCGTCTTGTCGCCCGTCGTGCTCTCGATATAGGGCTGGGTAAGAGCGCCCTTCCCGGAGTTCGCGGCCAGCGCGTACCATTCCGCCTGCGTATCGACATCGAAGACGCTGTAGGCGATCTCGCCGTTCTTGCTCTTCGTCCAATAGGGAGCCAGTTCGCCCTTCTTGTTGGCACCGAATTCCTTGTTGCCCGCAAGCTCGGCATTCCTGCCGTCGAAGCTGCCGGGTGCTTCCGCAAACCAGCTGCCATATGCAAACGCATTCTGTTCGAGATTGGCTTTCAGCGCGTCGGTGACGCCCTTGCGGTCAAGATAGCCGGTCGCGTGTCCGCGGCCGACGACGCCGGCGATGGAACGCGCTGCGCCGGCAAGCTGCCCGACTTCCACTGCGACCTCGTTGCCGATCGCACGGGCCTCGACATTGGCCTGCTCAATGATCAGGGCCGAGACCCGGTCGCTGGTCTGGGAAATGAGGAAAAGATTTGAAATGACGAGCAACACGGCGATTGCCACGCCCGTTACGATAATAAGCTTTGTAGAGAGGGACTGCAGTCTCGGCGGAAACATGGCTTGCCTCGTGGAACGATTGGTGGGGGATCGCGGACATGGCAAGATGAGGGTCCGGTCATGGACCAGTTTCGGACAGACAAGAGCCCACGCGAAGATGCCGGCGTGAAGCTAGCGGCAATCTGTTAACTTTGATTGAAGTGGCGATCGACCTGCAACCATGCCGGAATTCGAGGCGGGTCGGCCCTTTCAGATCCGCTCATCGACGGCTGCTGCCATCGGAATGGAGGGCTGCGCGCCGCGGGTGAGGCAGGCGAGCGAGCCTGCGACCGCGGCCCGGCGTAGCGCTTCTGCAAATGGCCTCCCCTGATCGAGGCTCGCTGCGAGATAACCGCAGAACGTGTCGCCGGCACCGACCGTATCGACGGGTTCGATCTTCAAACCCCGGGCGGTGAGAACTTCGCCATTGCGGACGGCGACGACGCCTTCTCCGCCGAGCGTGACGACGAAGGTCTGCCCGTGGGCGGCATGCATCTTCTGAAGAGCATCCACCCGCTCGGATGTGTTTGCCGAAGACACGCCGGCCAGAAGATCGAATTCGGTCTCGTTGGCGACGACGATATCTGCCAGCGCCGCCAGGCGCCGGGCGTCCGCGGTGAACGGAGCCGTGTTGAGAATGGTGGTGATCCCTTTCCGGCGTGCACCCTCCAGTGCCGCCTCGACGGCATCCGCCGGAATCTCCAGCTGCAGCATGAGGATATCGCCGGCTGCCATGTTCTCGATTGCCTTGTCGGCATCTCCGGCGGTGATCGTGCCGTTGGCGCCGGCAATGACGGCGATCATGTTCTCGCCCGTACCACCCACAAGGATGAGCGCCGTCCCGGTCGGTTCGGCGACCCGGGCGACGGACGAGAGATCGGCTCCCGCTTCCTCGAGCAGCTCCAGTGCCGGCCCGGCAAAGGTATCGCTGCCGACCGCACCGGCCATCCTGACGTCGCTTGCCCCGCGACGGGCAGCCAGCGCCTGATTGGCCCCCTTGCCGCCGGCGGCAGTGGAAAAGCTTGAGCCGGGAACCGTTTCGCCCGGCTTGGGCAGGTCTGCGGTGGTGGCGATGAGATCCATGTTGATGGAGCCGAAGACGGTGATCATGAGCAATGCCTGCCATACGCGACGTGAGCGGCGACACTGCCCGAGACGGTCACTCCTCGTCAACCACCCGAAGCCGCAGAAGACCAGTTCGGCTTTCGACGGACCTGGTCTGATGGATTTCGGCAGCGGGTTCGCCTGCCGCAGGCGCTTCCAGTTCGAGTGACGTGATCCGGTTGCCCCGCCGCGTCAGTTTTTCCGTCGAGGTCACGATCTGCTCGACATCCTTCTCCGCTGCCCGGAAATGGGCCTGCAGCTTGCGGGTCCGGTCGTCCAGCCTGACGAGGTCGTCCATCAACTGGCTGACTTCGCCCTGGATCAGATGCGCCTGTTCCCGCATCCTCTGGTCGCGCAGAACCGCCTGGACGACCTGGATCGACAGGAGAAGCAGCGACGGCGAAACGATCACCACCCGTGCCCGCTGGGCTTTCTGAACCACGGCGTCGAAATGCTCGTGGATCTCCGCGAAGATCGATTCGGAAGGCACGAAGAGCAGCACGGTATCCTGGGTTTCCCCGGCGAGCAGGTATTTTCCCGCGACATCCTTGATATGGACCTCGAGGTCGCGACGAAACTGCTGCGCGGCGGCGCGGCGCGCCTCGGGAGCGCTGGCGTCCCGGAAGACCGTCCAGGCTTCCAGCGGAAACTTGGCATCGATCACCAGGGGTGGCGCACCATTCGGCACCCGGATCAGGCAGTCCGGGCGGGTGCCGTTCGAAAGCGATGTCTGGAAGGAATAGGCACCCTTCGGCAGGCCGTCGGCGACGATAGCCTCCATGCGTCCCTGTCCGAAGGCGCCGCGCGTCTGCTTGTTGCTGAGGATCGCCTGCAGTCCCACGACATCCTTGGCGAGGGTCTGGATGTTGTTCTGAGCGGCATCGATGACCGCCAGACGCTCCTGCAGCTTGCGCAGGTTGTCATGCGTCGATTTCGTCTGTTCGGAAATCGAGGCGCCGAGCCGATGCGTCATGCCGTCGAGCCGCTGGCTGACCGTCTGGTTGAGTTCGGCCTGACGGACGGCGATTGTTTCCGCCATCGATGCGACGCGGCCATGCATCTCGCCCTGCAGGCGCACCAGTTCGGCAAGCCGCGCCTCGGCATCCGCCGTCCTGCGCGCCATCTCGTCCCGCTGGCGACCGCTGCTGCGGGCGAAAACGAGGACGATGACGATTGCGAGCCCGGCCGCAACGGCACCGAAAACGAGCGTCTGCAGGCTGCCGCCGAGGGCGAGGAAGGTGTTGATGGAAGCGTTCATGGCGGCAATCTAGCAGAACAATGCGGGATGAAAAGATCAAAACGTGAACATTCGGCGTTTGGCCCGCTGCATCCCTGTTCCATCGGCTGAAAAGATGCGCTATGGGGGCGCATGACCATCAAACCGCTCATTATCCTTCCCGATCCATTGCTTCGGCAGGTTTCCAAGCCGATCGAAACCGTCGATTCCGATCTTCTCAAGCTTGCCGACGATATGTTGGAAACGATGTATGATGCGCCCGGCATCGGCCTGGCAGCGATCCAGATCGGCGTTCCGCGACGCATGCTCGTCGTCGACCTTTCCCGCGAGGACGAAGAAAAGGCGCCTCAGGTCTTCATCAACCCGGAAGTCGTCAGCTCCTCCGACGAGCGCTCGGTTTATGAAGAAGGCTGCCTGTCGATCCCGGAATATTATGCCGAGGTGGAGCGACCGGCTGTTATCGGCGTCAGATATGTCGGCCGGGACGGCAAGGAGCATATGCTGGAGGCCGACGGGCTGCTTGCGACCTGTCTCCAGCACGAGATCGACCACCTGAACGGCGTGCTCTTCATCGACCATATCTCGCGGCTGAAACGGGAGATGGTGATCAAGAAATTCACCAAGGCCGCCAAGGCGAAGGCTGTCTGAAGCCTCGCCCTGTCCGCCGGAAACTGGAAGGCGCGTCTGCCGGGCGCGGAAGATCCATGTCCCTTCGCATCATCTTCATGGGCACGCCGGAATTTTCGGTGCCGACGCTGCAGAACCTCAAGCAGGCGGGACACGATATCGTCGCGGTCTACACCCAGCCGCCGCGTCCCGCCGGCCGGCGAGGTCTCGACCTGACCAAGTCGCCGGTGCATCAGGCGGCAGAGTTGCTCGGTATTCCGGTCCTGACGCCGCTGAACTTCAAGGCCGAGGAGGATCGCGAGACGTTCCGGCAGTTCAAGGCCGATGTCGCGGTCGTGGTGGCCTATGGTCTTCTGCTGCCGGTCGCCATTCTCGAAGGTACCCGGCTCGGCTGCTACAACGGCCATGCTTCGCTGCTGCCGCGCTGGCGCGGCGCCGCACCGATCCAGCGCGCGATCATGGCCGGTGACAGGAAAACCGGCATGATCGTGATGAAGATGGAAAAGGGCCTCGATACCGGGCCGATGGCGCTGACGCGGGAAGTGGAGATCGGCGAAACGATGACGGCCGGCGAGTTGCACGACAAGCTCATGCTGGTCGGCGCCCGTGCCATGGTGGAGGCGATGGAAAAGCTCGAAGCGGACGACCTGCCGCTGACGCCGCAGCCGGAGGAGGGCGTGCTCTACGCCGCCAAGATCGACAAGGGAGAGACCCGCATCGATTTTTCCGGATCGGCAGGGGACGTGCATAATCACGTCCGTGGTCTGTCTCCCTTCCCGGGTGCCTGGTTCGAGGCAAAGATCAATGGCCGGCCCGAACGGATAAAGGTCTTGGCCACGGCGCCGGCAGCCGGAAAGGGAGAAGCGGGAACCGTTCTCGACGATGCCCTGACGATTGCCTGCGGTACCGGAGCGGTTCGGCTCCTTCGCCTGCAGAAGGCAGGCGGCAAGCCGCTCGACGCCGGCGATTTCCTGCGTGGCACGCCGCTCGCCGCGGGGACCAGGCTTGACGCCGGGGCAGCCTGATGCCGCGCTATCGCATGATCGTAGAATATGACGGCACGTCCTATGTCGGCTGGCAGATGCAGGAAAACGGCCATTCGGTACAGGCGGCCTTGCAGAACGGCATCCTGTCGCTGACCGGCGAGACCGTCTCTATCCGCGGCGCGGGGCGTACCGACAGCGGCGTTCATGCGCTTGGCCAGGTCATTCATGCCGACCTTTCTCGCGACTGGAAGCCGTTCAAGCTGCGCAATGCGCTCAACGCCCATCTGATGATGGCGGGCGAGCGCGTATCGGTAATCGAGGTCGTGGAGGTGGACGACAGTTTCGACGCACGGTTCTCGGCCGTGAAGCGGCATTATCTCTACCGGATCGTCAATCGCCCGTCGCCGCTCGCGGTCGAGGCCGGGCGGGCCTGGTGGGTGCCGAAACATCTCGACCACGAGGCGATGCATGCCGCCGCCCAGACGCTGGTCGGACACCACGACTTCACCACCTTTCGTTCGGCCCATTGCCAGGCTGCAAGTCCGGTGAGAACCCTGGACCGGCTGGATGTGACGCGCAGCGGCGATCTGATCGAGATTCGCGCCAGCGCCCAGAGCTTCCTGCACAACCAGATCCGCTCGTTTGCCGGAACGCTGAAGCTTGCCGGTGACGGCAAGATGACGCCGGACGACGTGCGTTCGGCGCTTGAAGCACGCGATCGCAAGGAATGCGGACCGGTCGCGCCGCCCGAAGGGCTGTATTTTCTCAAGGTCGATTATCCGGGCGATGCCGGAAATCAGTAGGGTGAGACGTCGAGATAGGCCCGAAGCAAGTCGGAAATGACGAGCGACGGGATGAGCAGGACCAGCAATATGGTCGATACGACGAGCGGCTGCGGGCCGCATATCTGCCTCAGCATCCGCGAGATTGCAAAAACCGTCGCGACGAGGACGACGAGTTGCAGCAATGCGATGAGGCCGGCGCTGGCCGGCATGAGGAAAAGTACCACCGTCAGCAGGGCGTAGATGTAGGAAAGCGGCACCGACAGCCAGTTCGTGATCACGACGATCGCCGGAAACTTGCGTTCGGTGTTGAGGAACAGGCACAGCACCGCGACGAGAACCAGCGGCAGGAACCAGTTGATCGCCTCGATCAGGAAAAGCCGCATGAAGAACAGCGAGCCGGCCTTGGTTCCCTGCGGCGCGGCCGCAAGAAAGGCGAGCCTTATCCCGTTCCAGTAGATGAGCATGGCGGGAAGGCACCAGACGAATGCCCAGAAGGATCGCAGCATGCCGCGATCGGTCAGGTCCAGCCGTCGCAGGCCCTGTGCGTCGCCGCGCGCCAGCAGCCAGAGGCCGGAAAGGTAGAGCTGTATCTCAGCGAATGAAGGCAAGGCGGATCTCGCAGGATGATCTTCGGAAACGTTCAGGGTACATATATGCCGAGCTGTTTTTCGAGCGGCTCCAGCAGCATCAGCGACAGGCTTATGATGACGAGGATCGTCAGTCGCTGGAAGACGCCGCCGCCGACGACGGTGCGCAGAATTCGCCAGATCGAGACGAGCAGGAACCCGAAATATGCGGCGATCAGGGCGTAAAGGCCGTATGTGCTGACCATCCATAACCGGTCGTCGGCCGGTTCCGGCGCGAAGATGACGGTCAGCAGAACCAGGATACCGCTATTGACGACCGCTACCGAGCCCCAGTTCCAGATGACCACCAGCGACCGGAACAGCGCGCGTTGCTTCAGGAGTGTCAGGGCGGCGAAGATCGCGACGACGGGCAGCAGCCAGTCGGCCACCGCCACCAGGGCGGACTTGGCGAAAAAGGTCGTGGTCGTTTCCTGCGTGTCCGGAAAGGCGGCCAGGTGCTCTCTCCGCATGTCGAACCACAGGACGATATAGGCCGGCAGGCACCAGGCGAATGCCCAGAAGGAACGGAGCACGCCGCGGTCGGAAATGTCGAGAGTGCTCAGGCCGCGTGCGTCGCCTTTGACGAGCAGCCAGATGCCGCCGAGATAGTGTCTGACCTCATGGAAGGATGGCATCGCCGAACCAGCGGGAAAGGAAGGTTCCGTAGATCTGGGTCAGGGTCTCGAGGTCGGCAAGGGCTACGCGTTCATCGACCATATGCATGGTCTGGCCGACCAGACCGAATTCCACCACTGGGCAGTAGTCCTTGATGAAGCGCGCATCCGACGTGCCGCCGGTGGTGGACAACTGTGGCACCTTGCCGGTCGCAGCCTCGACCGCGCCGGAAAGCGAACTGATCAGGGCGTTGTTGCGGGTAAGGAAGACATGGCTCGGCCGCTCCGCCCAGGCGATCTCGTAGCGAATCGGCGCGCGGTCGGGGCGCAGGGCCTGGTCGACGGAAGCCGCCTCGAGCCGGCGAACGATCTCCGCCTGCAGCGTTTCGGCCGTCCAGGTGTCGTTGAAGCGGATGTTGAAGGCGAATGTCGCCTTGGCCGGAATGACGTTGGTCGCCGGATTGCCGACGTCGATCGACGTCACTTCCAGGTTGGATGCGGGAAATTCCGGCGTGCCGCCGTCGAAGGGCGGGTCCATGAGCGCCGAGGCGAGCGGAAGCAGGCCGCGCACCGGGTTGTCGGCGAGATGCGGATAGGCCGCATGGCCCTGCACGCCGAAGACCGTAACCTTGCCGGAAACAGAACCGCGGCGACCGATCTTGATCATGTCGCCGATCACGTCGGGATTGGTGGGCTCGCCGACGAGGCAGGCATCCCAACGCTCGCCCTTTTCGGCGGCCCACTTCAGGAGCTTTTCCGTGCCGTTGACGGAAGGGCCTTCCTCGTCACCGGTGATCAGGAACGAGATTGATCCGTTCGGTGCGCCATGCGTCTCGATATGGCGTGCGACGGCCGCGACGAAACAGGCGATGCCGCCCTTCATGTCGACGGCGCCTCGGCCGAACATCTCACCGCCGGCGATCTCGGCGGCGAACGGTGGATGGCTCCACGCGCCTTCGTCGCCGGGGGGAACCACATCCGTATGACCGGCGAACATGAGATGCGGACCACCGGTACCGAGCCGGGCATAGAGGTTCTCGACATCGGCGAGGCCCGGTTCTCTCGCGACCATGCGCTCGACCTTGAATCCGAGCGGCGCAAGCATCGCTTCGAGAACGGTCAGTGCGCCGCCCTCCGCCGGGGTAACCGACGGGCAACGGATCAGCGCTTGCAGGTTTGCAATCGGATCTGCAACGGACATGGTATGGCCCCGGCTTGGTTGAGCTTAGTCGCGCAGCAGTTCGTTGATACCCGTCTTGGAGCGGGTCTTCTCGTCGACGGTCTTGACGATCACGGCGCAGTAGAGGCCCGGACCCGGCTCGCCGTTCGGGAACGGCTTGCCCGGCAGGGTGCCGGCGACGACGACGGAATAGGGCGGCACCTCGCCATAGCTGATCTCGCCGGTGGCGCGATTGACGATCTTGGTCGACTTGCCGATGAACACGCCCATGCCGAGGACGGATCCCTCGCGGACGATGCAGCCTTCTACGACTTCCGACCGGGCGCCGATGAAGCAATTGTCCTCGATGATCGTCGGCCCGGCCTGCATCGGCTCCAGAACCCCGCCGATGCCCACACCGCCCGACAGATGCACATGCTTGCCGATCTGCGCGCAGGATCCGACGGTTGCCCAGGTATCGACCATCGTGCCTTCGTCGACATAGGCGCCGAGATTTACGAAGGACGGCATCAGAATGACGTTCCTGGCGACATAGGCCGAACGGCGCACGACGGCGTTCGGCACGGCACGAAAGCCGGCGGAGCGAAATTCGCTTTCGCCCCAGCCTTCGAATTTCGACGGCACCTTGTCCCACCAGGTGGAATTGCCGGGACCGCCCTTCACCA
This sequence comes from Neorhizobium sp., assembly GCA_052038935.1. Lineage (GTDB taxonomy): Bacteria > Pseudomonadota > Alphaproteobacteria > Rhizobiales > Rhizobiaceae > Neorhizobium. The sequence goes on from JBQGDG010000203.1 coordinate 37,294, forward strand.
CGTCCATGTCGTTGAGGCGGAAGGAGAGAAGAACGGCTTTCTTGAGCCACTGGTTGACGGTCCATGTGCCGTCGTCGCCACGAACCGCGACGCGGGCCTTGCCGCCGTCGAGCAGGTTCAGAGCTTCCTCGACGGCATCGCGCACCTCGCCCCTGGTCGAGACATTGACGCTGTCGCGATTGTCGAAAGCGGTCTCGATTGTCTTTTCGAGGGCGGCGAGGTCGAAGCTGCTCATGGAAGATCCTTAAACGTCACGCGGTATCGTGATGGCTCGGAAGGTGGCCATTTTGTCCTATTTGCTCTAAGCGACCGCCACTCAAGCGTCAATGTCGATTGGCGCCGACGCAGGTCGGCGCGGGAAGGAACGAGTTCATGGCCAAGAGGGATGTAACGGGGCAGGCGTTGCCGGAGAATACATGGGATCCACTGAAGGACAGCACCGCCGACAAGCATGCGGCGGCCGCCCAGCCGAAGACTCCGCAGACGGAATCGCCATCCTACCGCCTTGCCTTCGCCGACGAGGACTTTCTCTGTAGCAAGGAGCTGCGCCCGCTTCGGCTGCAGCTGGAATTGCTGAAGGCCGAGATGATCCTGGCCGAGCGCGGCATCAATTCGACCGTGGTCCTGTTTGGCGGCGCGCGCATCCCGGCGCCGGGACAGGCGCCCTGGGCCGCCCATAACGAGACCCAGCGCAACAATCTTCAGGCAGCGTCCGTCTATTACGAGGAGGCGCGCAAGTTCGCCGAACTGTGCGGTGCCTATTCGGCGAAGTTCGAACACAAGGAATATGTCGTGGTGACGGGCGGCGGGCCGGGCGTGATGGAAGCCGGCAATCGCGGCGCGACCGAGGCCGGCGCACCGACGATCGGCCTCAATATCATGCTGCCGCACGAGCAGGCGCCGAACCCGTTCGTCACGCCGGAACTCAGCTTCAACTTCCACTACTTTGCCATCCGCAAGATGCATTTCATGATGCGGGCGAAGGCAGTCGCCGTTTTCCCGGGCGGGTTCGGCACGCTGGACGAGATGTTCGAGGCGCTGACGCTGATCCAGACCAAGCGGATGGAGCGCATCCCGCTCATCCTGTTTGCGGAAAAGTTCTGGCGCAGCATCATCAATTTCGAGGCCCTGGCGGATTTCGGCACGATCGCGCCGGAAGATCTCGAACTCATCAGCTTCGCCGAAACGGCCGACGACGCCTGGAAGGTGATCCAGAATTTCTACGAGAAATGAAATGCCGAAAAGATAAAGGGCCCGCCTCTCGGGGAGAGAGACGAGCCCTTTTCAGACGACTGCCGGGCTAGTTCCTGAAAGGGGGCGGGGAACTAGAGGGGGCGGTCCGGCAGGTCGTCGATCGAAATCACGTTGTCCTTGTTGGTGTCCATACGGGCAAACAGCATGTCGCCGGCGGCGGAAGCTTCCGCCTTGGTAATCTTGCCGTCGCGGTCTTCGTCGATCATCCGGAAGAAGCGGCCGCCCATGCGCGGTCCGTCGCCGTGACGCTCGAAGCGGGCCTGATATCGGCTGGCCTCGTGGCGGCGGTGCTCCCTGTCGGCCCGCTCATGGCGCGGTCCGTCGCGACCGTCCCGTTCGGCGCGCGGCCCGTCCGGGCGCTCCTCGCCGTCCTCGGCCATTTCAGGGCGAGGATTGTTCTTGCGGAATTCCTCTCGCTTTGCGATCCGGTAGTCGAGGAGCTCGCCTCGGGTGACGTTGCCGTCCTTGTTCGCGTCGATCTCGGTGAACAGCGCATCCTGACGCGCAGTCATCTCTTCCTTGGAAATCCGGCCGTCCTTGTTGGTATCGGCGGTCTTCAGCAGGCGGACGAAGGTCACGTCCTGCATCACCGCGCCACGCATCATGCCGCGTGGACCCGGGCCACGGTCGGGCCGTTCGGGTGCGGCGAAAGCCGGGATTGCGGCTCCTGCGACCAGTACAGCTCCAAGGGTCGCCAAAACGATCTTCTTTGCGGTCATCGACGGGTTCCTTCCGGTTGTTGCGATGACATCAACGTATGGCCGCCGGCTGCCAGCGACCACTTAAACTCCCGTAATGTGGATGAATTCTTGGTAATGCGCCGTGTGCCGGCCCTCAGAGGGCCGGCAGGCCCTTGAGAAAGCCGGCAAGGTCGTCCGTGACGTAGTCGATATGATCGTCCTCGTCGGAAAACCGCTCCCAGCGCTCGATCAGGACCTCGTCGAGATTGCGCGGCACCAGCAGGATGGTGCGCATGCCCAGTGCCTTGGGAACCCGCAGGTTGCGGGGCAGGTCTTCGAACATCGCCGCCTTGCCGGTCTCGACCCGGTGCAGGCTGGCAAACTTGTCATAGGTTTCGCCTGCGGGTTTCGGCACGTATCCGGCGGCAACGATATCGAAAATGTCGTCGAAATTGTCGAGAATGCCGAGTGCCCTTGCCGCTGCTTCCGCATGCGGTACGCTGCCGTTGGTGAAGATGAACTTGCGCCCGGGCAGTGCCTTGATCGCGTCCCCGAGGTCGGGGTCGGGCAGGAGCGCCGAATAATCGATCGCATGGGCGCGTTCCAGAAAACCGTCCGGATCGATGCCGTGGTTGAGCATAAGGCCCTGAAGCGTCGTTCCGTGTTCATGATAATAGCGCTTCTGCAACGCTCGCGCCTCGTCTCTCTCCAGCTGCAGCAGCTCCTGCACATAGGCGGTCATGTTGACGTCGATCTGCGCGAAGAGATTGACGTGATGCGGGTAGAGCGTGTTGTCGAGATCGAAGACCCAGTCGCGGACATGGGCGAAATCGGTAGCATCGGGGGCGGTTTTCGGTTTTGTATCCATTCAGCGCTTATGCACTGTCCGCGGCGTGATGAAAATCGAAAAGGCGACGGCTTGGCGCCCGGGCCGCCTTGGCGAGCGGTCCGGCGACATGGTACCGCCGGTGACATGGAACTCTGGATCCCGATCACTATTGCTGCCGCCTTCCTGCAGAACCTGCGTTCGGCGCTGCAGAAGCATCTGCAGGGCTCGCTCGGGACCCGCGGCGCGAGCTTCGTGCGTTTCGGTTACGGCTTTCCGGTGGCGATCCTCTACGTCGTCCTGCTGCACGAGATCGCCGGGTTCGCCTTCCCGCAGCTCAATTTCCGCTTCGCGTTCTGGGCCGTCATCGGCGGTCTGGCGCAGATTTTCGCCACCATAATGCTGGTACACCTGTTTTCGCTGCGGAACTTCGCCGTCGGTACGGCCTATTCGAAGACGGAACCCGTCCAGGCGGCCATCTTCGGCTTCGTCCTGCTCGGCGAGAAACTGACCCTCGGCGCGGCCGGCGCGATCGTCACGGGCGTCGTCGGCGTGATGATGATCTCGATCGCGCACATGCCGCTGTCGTGGCGCAACACCATCGCCGCGCTGACGAGCAGGACCGCGCTGGTCGGCATTGCATCGGGGGCCGTATTCGGCATTTCGGCCGTCGCCTACAGAAGCGCCTCGCTTTCGCTCGATGGGCCGAATTCGATCATGCAGGCGGCGACGACGCTCGCTTGCGTCACGACGTTCCAGACCGCTTTCATGCTGGCATGGATGGCCTGCAAGGATACAGGCGAAATCGTCCAGGTGGTGAGGACCTGGCGCTCCTCTTCGCTGGTCGGCCTGGCAAGCGTCTGCGGTTCGGCGTGCTGGTTCACGGCGATGACCTTGCAGCAAGTGGCCTATGTGCGGGCGCTGGGCCAGATCGAACTGGTCTTCACCTTCATCGCTTCCTATTTCCTGTTTCACGAGCGGATCAACAGGATGGAAATTGCCGGCTGCCTGCTGATCATCTGCGGCATCATGGCGCTATCCATATCATAGTGTGGCTGGCACATCCTCGGGCATGCGTCATATTCCCAACCCGGGTCGACGCCGACGAAAGGAGAATTCCATGAGCATCAGGGAAAAGGCCGCAGCCTTTGCGGCTCTGCATCGGAAGGGCAGCCCCGTCATCCTCTACAACATCTGGGATGCGGGCAGTGCCGCAACCGTCGCCCGCTCAGGCGCGAAGGCCCTGGCGACGGGCAGCTGGCCGCTCGCCGCGGCCCAGGGTTACGGTGACGGGCAGCAGATCCCGCTGGACAAGGTGGTTGAGACGGCGCGGACCATCGTTGCCGCGACCGATCTGCCGGTTTCCGTCGATTTCGAGGGAGCCTATTCCGCCGACCCGCAGGAAGGGGCCGACAATGTCGCAAGGCTCATCGATATCGGCGCCGTGGGCATCAACTTCGAAGATCAGATGGTCGGCGGCGTAGGCCTCCATTCTCTGGAGAACCAGGCGGCACGCATCCGCGCCGTAAGAGACATGGCCAGCGGCCGGGACGTGCCGTTGTTCATCAACGCGCGCACGGATCTCTTCATCAAGGAGAGCGATGCGACAAGACATGCCGGCCTGATCGAGGAAGCCATCGCCCGCGGCAAGGCCTATGCCGCGCAAGGCGCGAGCGGCTTTTTCATCCCCGGTCTTTCGGATCCGGCGCTGATCGCGAAGATATGCGAGGCGGTCGATCTGCCGGTGAATGTTCTGATGAAACCCGGCATGGCCGATATCGGCACGATCGCCAAGGCGGGTGCCGGCCGCATCAGCTACGGCCCGTTCCCCTATCGTGCGATGATGGAATGGCTGCAGGGCCAGGCATCTGCGGTCTACGCGCAGGCCTGACCGTCCCTTCCAGGCAAAAGGCTCAGGGCACGATCAGCGTGCCCGCGCCGCGCTCGGTGAAGATTTCGAGCAGGACGGAATGGGCCGTCTTGCCGTTAAGGATGACGACGCCCTGGACGCCGGCGCGGATCGCGTCGATGCAGGTCTCGACCTTAGGGATCATGCCGCCGGAAATCGTTCCGTCCTTGATCAGCGCCTGGGCCTGCGCGACCGTCAGTTCCTTGATCAGGTTCTTGTCCTTGTCGAGCACGCCCGGGACGTCGGTGAGGAACAGCAGGCGGGTCGCATGCAGGGCGCCTGCGATCGCGCCGGCAAATGTATCGGCGTTGATATTGTAGGTGGCGCCGTCGCGGCCCGGGGCGACCGGGGCGATGACGGGGATCATCTCGGACTTCGCGAGCAGGTCGAGCAGCGTACGATCGACTTCGACCACTTCGCCGACGAAACCGAGATCGAGCACGCGCTCGATATTGCTGTCCGGATCGACGACGGTCTTCTTCGCCTTTTCGGCGAAGACCATGTTGCCGTCCTTGCCGCAGAGGCCGATCGCCCATTCGCCGGTCTGGTTGATCAGGGCGACGATTTCCTTGTTGATCGAGCCCGCGAGCACCATCTCGACGATCTCGACCGTCTTCTGGTCGGTCACGCGCAGGCCGCCTTCGAATTTCGATTCGATACCCATCTTGTTCAGCATCGCGCCGATCTGCGGGCCGCCGCCATGGACGACGATCGGATTGACGCCGGACTGTTTGAGCAGCGCGATATCGGCGGCGAAGGCCTTGCCGAGCTCGGTATCGCCCATGGCATGGCCGCCATATTTCACGACGATCGTCTTGTTTTCATAGCGCTGCATATAGGGCAGAGCCTGGGCGAGAAGCTTGGCCTGAAGTTCGCTGTCGGACGTCGTCATGAAAATCCCCTGTTTCAAAGGTGGGGCCTTTTAACCCATGTTATTGACGGAAGGAATAATGGCCGCGAAGTTTTCGATGCGGCATCGGACGGAACGGCATGCCGGTGGATCGGCTGTGACGATTTATCGACCGGCTTGGCGTTGACAGACAGCGCCAAGAGTCCGACCTTCTCTCTTTGCGAGGGAGCCAGCTTGCAGGCTTCCCCTGACGTCACGACGGGAAGATTGTTCTGAAGGATGACGAGGCCTGACCAGAGCGAGGGAGACCGTTCACGAGATCAGCTTCTCGCGGGCGAATACGTGCTGGGTGTCCTTGCGCCCGAAATGCAGCAGCGGATCGAAGAGCGGATGGCGCGCGACAAGGTGTTTGCCGCGATGGTGCTGCGATGGAAGGCCAACCTTGCGGCGGGGAACGATCTCTACGATCGGAATGAGGCAACCCGCCGCCGCATCCGGTCTCACTTCCCGATCGGGTTCCCGAAGAGAAGCTTCAGCCGCGAGCTGGAGGCTGCGGGGCACTGGTGGAATTCGCTGTTCTTTTGGCGCGCCCTGTCCTTCGTTCTGGCATCGGGCATCATCACCTACGCTGCCATCCATTCCGGCTGGCTTGCGCCCTAGTTCGGAGCCTGCTCGACTGCCGTTGCGATCGCCGCCCGCAGTTCGTCCACGCCCCTGCCTTTCTCCGATGAGGTGGAGAGGACTTCCGGGAAGGCGGCGGGCCGCTTGCGGATCTTGTCCAGCGTTTCGGCGATCAGCTTCGGGACGGCCGGTTCCTTGATCTTGTCCGTCTTGGTCAGTACGATCTGGTAGGAAACGGCTGCCTTGTCGAGCAGATCCAGCACTTCGTCGTCGTTCTTCTTCAACCCGTGGCGGCTGTCGATCAGCACGTAGACGCGTTTCAGGGTGGCGCGGCCGCGCAGGTAGTCGAAGACGAGCTTGGTCCAGGCGTCGACATGGTCCTTGGGAGCCTGGGCATAACCGTAACCGGGCATGTCGACCAGCGCCATCGGCGGCAGGTCGCCCTCCTCGCCGGAATAACCGTCCGGGACGAAATAGTTGAGTTCCTGGGTCCGTCCCGGCGTGTTGGACGTACGCGCCAGGCCCTTCTGCCCGACAAGGGCGTTGATCAGCGAAGATTTGCCGACATTCGAGCGTCCGGCAAAGGCAACTTCCAGCGGGCCTTCCGGCGGCAGGAACTTCATCGAGGGCACGCCGCGGATGAAGATCCAGGGCTGGCCGAACAGGGGCTTGTCTTTGGTGCTCATCCGCGTCGCAGTCTTCCGTGCCTGTAAAGGCACGGGCATCCGGGTTTTGGCACCGGATGTCAAGCTCTGAGCGTCTCGCGGGCCGTTCGTCGCTGCCGTCGGAACTCCATGAAGAGATGCACGAGCAAGGCGGCGAGGATCAGCAATCCGCCGATCACGGTTCGGCCGGAAGGTATCTCTCCATGAATCACGGCAACCCAGATCGGCCCGAGCATGGTTTCCGCCGTGCCGAGAAGCGCCGCGAGCGCCGATGGAATGAGCCTGGCCCCGGTTACGAAGAGCGCCATGCCGAGGCCCAGATTGAACGCTCCGAAAACGAACAGGATGCCGAGGTCCTGGGGATCGACGGCGATGCCTGAGGCCATGGCGAGGGCGATCGCGCTGGCGGCAAGGCAGCCGAAGCAGGTCGCCGGGGTCATCCGCACATGCGGATAGCGGCGCGTGATCACGGTGGCGAGGGCGAAGACCAGGGGGATGATCAGCGCCAGTCCGTCGCCGAGCAGCGAAACCTCGCCGGTAAACGAGCCCGACACCATGATGCCGACGCCGATGATGACGGCGACGATCGCCAGCCAGGTGACGAATGTGACGCGTTCGCCGAAGGCGACCCAGGCCATCAGCGCTGCGAACAGCGGGACGCCGGCGCCGAGCAGCACGACATTGGCGACCGTCGTGTGCTGGATGGCGATGATGAAACAGGTGGACGCGATCATGAAGCACAGGCCGACGGCGGCGCCGGGCCAGCCCATGCCCCGGAAGAGAGCGGCGGTCCCGCGCGGTCCGTCGCGCAGCAGCATGAAGACGAGCAGGAAGAGCCCTGAGAAGAGACAGCGCCAGAAGACGATCGTCCAGGCGTCTTCGATATCGAGGAAACGGGCGATCGCACCGCCGAAGCTCCAGAAGAATGCGGATCCGAAAACCAGCATGGATCCGAGCGTGGTGTCGGCGGTCGGGTCGCGGGGCAGGCCTGGGGCGATGCTCGGGATGGTCATGGAACGTTCCGATTGTCGGGCATGTTCTAGCCTATCCGCTTGAGCTGCCCTGCCATGGCCGCGCCTCGGCCTGTCCTGTTTGCGGAACCATGAAAAAGCCCCGGAAGTCGGGATGACGTCCGGGGCGGAACTGGCGTTATTTGCTCTCGGCGGATTTTCGCTTGAACAGGCCCTTCAGATTGTCGAAGAGCTCGATCTTGGCCCCGTGGCGTTTCATGATGACCGCCTGCTGGCTGACCGAGAGGGTGTTGTTCCAAGCCCAGTAGATGACCAGACCGGAGGGGAAGCTTGCCAGCATGAAGGTGAAGACGAGCGGCATCCAGTTGAAGATCATCGCCTGGGTCGGGTCCGGCGGGGTCGGGTTCATGCGCATCTGCAGGAACATCGTGATGCCCATGACGAGCGGCCATACGCCGATCAGCAGGAAATGCGGCACGTCGTAGGGCAGCAGGCCGAACAGGTTGAACAGCGATGTCGGATCGGGTGCGGAAAGGTCCTGAATCCAGCCGAAGAACGGCGCATGGCGCATTTCGATCGTGACGTAGATGACCTTGTAGAGCGCGAAGAAGACCGGGATCTGCAGCAGGACGGGCCAGCAGCCGGCGATCGGATTGATCTTTTCTTCCTTGTAGAGCGCCATCATTGCCTGCTGCATGGCCATGCGGTCGTCGCCATGCTTGGCCTTCAACTCTTCCATCTTCGGCTGCATGCGCTTCATGTTGGCCATGGAGGCATACTGCTTGCTGGCCAGCGGGAAGAAGATCAGCTTGACGACGACGGTCGTCAGCAGGATGGCGACGCCGAAATTGCCGACATGACGGAAGAAGAAGTCCATCAGCTGGAACATCGGCTTGGTGATGAAGTAGAACCAGCCCCAGTCGATCAGAAGGTCGAAATGCGGGATGGCGTATTCTTCCGCATAACGATCGACGAGCGGCACTTCCTTCGCACCGGCGAAGATCATGCTCTTCAGTTCGGTGGACTGGCCCGGCTGGATCGTCAGGGTGTCGCCCTTGTAGTCCGCCTGGTAGCGCGGCTGGCCGTCGGTGAAATGCGTGAAGCGGGATTCGAACGGCGTCGACTGCGGCGGGACGATCGCAGCGGCCCAGTATTTGTCGGTGATGCCGAGCCAGCCGCCGGTCGCCTTGGTGTTGGAGACGGCCTCTTCCTCGATATTGGAATAGGTGTGTTCGCTCAGGCTGCCATCCTTGCCGAGCACGCCGAGGAAGCCCTCGTGAATGACCCAGACGGAAGGCGTGGCCGGCTTGTTGTTACGCGTGATGCGACCGTAGGAAGAGAGAGCGACCGATGCGGAGCCCGGGTTCTCGATCTTGTCGGTCATCGTGATCATGTAGTGATCGTCGATGGAGATCGTGCGGTTGAAGACGACGCCCCTGTCGTTGGTGAAGGAGAGCGTCACCGGCGTCTGGACGGTCAGCTTGTCGCCGCCCGCAAGCGTCCACTGCGTGCTCGGGCCGGGCGTCTGGCCGCTCGTCTCGCTGCCGATATAGCCGATCTCCGTGAAATATCCGTCCTTCGTGTCGGAAGGCGAAAAGAGCGTGATGATCGGGCTCGTGTCGTCGACCGTCTCGTGATATTCGCGCAGCTTAAGGTCATCGAAGCGGGCGCCCGTCAGGTTGATCGAGCCGGAAATCGCCGGAGTGTCGATCTCGACCCGCTGGGATTTCGCCAAAGCCTGTTCGCGGGTCGCCGTGGCCTGCGCCTGGTTTGCGCCCGGCAGGTTGCCGGTCGTCGTCGCGGCGCCGGGGCTTTCCGGCGTGAATGTCTGTTCTTGCTGTTGCTGCTGCTGAAGCGCCTGACGGGCTTCTTCCGCCCGCTGCTGCGCTTCGATGCGCGGGTTCATGTACAGGAACTGCCAGGCAAGGACGATCAGCACCGAAAGGGCGATCGCGATGAAATAGTTGCGGTTGTTTTGCATCATGCTTTCCTGGAAGAGATCCCTGCGGCCGGCTTCGGTTTTTGCCTGCCCTCGATGCGAGCGGCAAGCTGTTCTTTGAGTTCCGCGAAGGAAATGCTCAGAACCTCCCGGCGCGCGACAATCACATAGTCGTGTCCGCCCTGCATTGCAAACCCGGCGGAGTTGCGCACCGCTTCGCGCAGACGGCGGCGCATTCGGTTGCGTTCGACGGCGTTGCCATGTTTCTTGGTCACCGTAAAACCGACGCGTGGCGGTTCATCCGGCTGCTTTCGGTCGAGAACTTCGAGAAGGAAAGTTCTCCCGCGGCGAGCCTCGCCGTTGCGAACAGCAAGAAACTGCGGCCGGCTCTTGAGCCGCCCGACAGTGTTTTTCTTGTCTTCAGTCTTCGTCATCGCCCTGCCCGGGCAGGTCGGCCCTTAGGCCGACAGACGCTTGCGGCCGCGTGCGCGACGAGCAGAGAGAACCTTCTGGCCACCCTTGGTAGCCATGCGGGCGCGGAAACCGTGACGACGCTTGCGGACAAGCTTGGACGGTTGGTAGGTACGCTTCATTTATTTAATACCGCGGTGTGCGGCCCTTCTTGGATATTGCTTCTTGCGAAGCAAAAGCGTTTCGGAAAATGCGCAACATCCGGTTACGCCTGGACAGGCCACGGATTGAGCGCGCGGGCATATAGTTCAGGTTCGCCCCCAAAGTCAATCCGCGTACGCCGATCCGGGGCAGGTCGCCTCGCGATTTTATATAAGAATGTTCGAATTCAATTATTAATATTTTATCGTTCTCGTTTACACCTTTGGGTTTGGTGAGGCGGGGCGATATTCCTATTTTCAAACCCTTGGCGCCGGCCAAGTGAGCAACCCGTTTTCCGAAACCGCAGGCGGGAAGCAAGTTTTTCTCCCGTCATCGCTGTCGGGCTTGCTGTTTTACACTCAGTAATTGTTAACGGCTGAGTGCTAATTTTCACATTACTGAAGAATAACGGGAGGTCCCGGTATTCGGGATTGAGGTTTTCGGAGAGGGGAAGTCGTGAATATTGGAGCAAAGATCAACCTGCTCGTCGGGATGATGATTTCTGTGGCATGCGTTATAGCGGGATTGTCGATCTTCGCCGTGACCGAATACCATGAAAAGCAGATCGCTTACGCGAATATCGCCGATCGTGTCTACAAGGGCGAGCGCCTCAACCGTCTCGTTACTGCCGTCGTCATGGATGCGCGCGGTATCTATGCTGCCAAGGATAGCGCTACCGCCAGGCCGTTCGGCGAGGGCGTGGTCAAGAACCTGGCTGAGATGGAGAGACTGGTCGCCGACTGGGCGCTCGTCGTCCCTGCGGCACAGAAGGCAGTCTTCGACAAGCTGACGACGGGCTTCAGGGATTTCAAGACGTTCCGCACGGAAACGGTTCGGCTGAGCGATGCCGAGGGTCCGCAGGCTGCGAACGTACAGGGCAATAACGACGCCAACCGTGCCAATCGTAAGGCCTATCAGGCCGATATCGACACGGTTGTCGCATCCGATCGTGCCGATCTCGAAACGCTCAGCGCCGACATGGCGTCTTTCGGCAACCTGATCTTCTATTCCACGATTCTCACAGCCATCCTCGGCATAGGCGGCGGGCTCGCCTTCGGCCTCTATCTCGGCCGCAGCCAGATCTGCAGGCCGATCCTGCGGCTCACGTCCTCGATGCGTCGGCTTGCCCATGGCGAATACGAGACCGATGTACCGTTCACCGGACGCAAGGACGAGATCGGCGACATGGCCGCAGCCGTCGAGGTGTTCAAGACCAACGGCCTCGAGGTCGCGCGCATGACCGGTGTCGAAGCGGGCATGAAGGCGAAGAACGACGACCTGCAGGCACGCATGGGCGCCGTCGTTTCCGCGGCTGCCGAGGGTGATTTCACCCGGCGCATAGACAAGCAGTGGGGTGTCGAAAGCCTCGACAGCGTTGCCCGCAACGTCGATGCGCTTGTGGCCAGCGTCGATGCCGGCATATCCGAAACCCGCCGTGTCGTCAGGAGCCTGGCGGATGGCGATCTCACCGACAGCATGCGCGGCGAGTTCAAGGGCACGTTTGCCGAACTGCAGCAGAACGTCAACGGCACGATGGAAACGCTGCGGACGACGATGAGCCAGGTTCGCAGCGCCACGAGCGCCATGAACGACGGTTCCGCCGAGTTGAGCAGCGCCGCCAACGACCTGTCGAAGCGCACCGAACAGCAGGCCGCGGCGCTGGAGGAGACCTCCGCCGCCCTCGACGAGATCACGTCGGTGGTCAAGACGTCGACCGAACGCGCCAACGAGGCGACCGTGATGGTCGGCGAGGCGAAGGAAGGAGCCGTCCAGTCGGGTGCGGTCGTGCGGGACGCCGTCGATGCCATGGGTCGCATCGAGCAGGCATCCAGGGAAATTGCCCAGATCACCAACGTCATCGACGAAATCGCCTTCCAGACGAACCTTCTCGCCCTCAACGCCGGCGTGGAGGCGGCGCGGGCAGGGGAGGCCGGCAAGGGATTTGCCGTCGTCGCCCAGGAAGTGCGTGAACTCGCCCAGCGCTCGGCCAGCGCCGCCAAGGATATCAAGTTGCTGATCAGCAAGTCCGGCGAGGAAGTCGCGGGCGGCGTCCGCCTCGTGCAGAAGACCGGCGAGGCGCTGTCGGAGATCGAGGCCCGCGTCATCCGCATCAACGACCACATCCATTCGATCGCGGTCGCCTCCCGCGAACAGGCGACGGGTCTCGCCGAGGTCAATACCGCGGTAAACCAGATGGATCAGGTGACCCAGCAGAACGCCGCCATGGTCGAGGAAACATCGGCTGCCACCAGCAAGCTGTCATCGGAAGCCGACAATCTCTTCCGGCTGGTGTCGCACTTCAAGATCGGCTCCGCCGGCGACGAGCGCGCTGCTCGACCGGTTGTCGCCGATGCGGGCCATCGTCCGCGCCAGTCGCCGGTCAGGGCTCTGACCGGCAGCCTGACCCGCGCATTCGGCGGTGGAGCTGGTGCGGCCGTCGCCGCCAATGCCGCCGATTGGGAAGAATTCTGATCCAAGGCGCAAACATTACCGAAATGTAAGGCGGAGGCGGCATTGCCTCCGCCTTTGCTTTATGTTTGGGACTGTTCAAACAATGGTGAAGCGATAGAATACCGGCAGGTGGACGTCTCCAGGCTTCCGCCTGAAAGTGGAGATCCGAATGGATAGCGAGGTTCATACCTCGGACCGTCAGGGAATTTGGCCGGACGGCGCTGGCCCGGAGCCGATGCCGACGCTTTTTCGCGGCCTGTCGGGCAGGCTGCTCTGGCTGACGGTCATTTTCGTCATGCTGGCGGAAATCCTGATCTTCATGCCGTCGATCGCCGGGATGCGGATGAACTGGCTGCGGGATCGCCTCGATACCGCGGCGGCGGCGGGCATCGTCATCGACGGCCTTCAGCCCGCCGAGCTGCCTCGGGCGGTGCAGGACGACACCTTGCTGGCAACGGGCACGAAGGTCATCGCGCTCCGCAAGGACGGAACCTCCCGGCTCCTGGCGGCGACCGAGGTGCCTCCCGAGATCGACGCCCAATACGATCTTTCCGATACGTCGCTGATCACTTCCATGCGCGATGCGCTGGATGTACTGATCCTTGGCGGCGACCGGGTGATGCGTGTCTTCGGGCCGGTCGGCGAGAGCGACATGATCATCGAACTGGTCATGACCGACAATGCGCTCCGCAAGGACATGCTGAAATATTCGAAGATGATGTTCCTCATCTCGCTCTTGATTTCGCTGATCACCGCGGTGCTGATCTTTGTTGCCATCAACCGCATGATGATCCTGCCGATACGCCGGCTGACGCATGGCATGCAGTTCTTCTCCGAGCAGCCGGAGGATCCGTCGCGGGTCTTTTCGGCCGATCGCTCCCGCGGCGAACTCGCCGTGGCAGGTCGCCACCTCGCCTCCATGCAGGTCGAGCTGCAGAGGACGCTCAAGCAGCAGAAGAACCTCGCCGATCTCGGTCTCGCCGTCTCCAAGATCAACCACGACATGCGCAATATTCTCGCTTCCGCGCAGCTTATGTCCGACCGCCTGACGGATGTCGAGGATCCGATGGTACGCAGTTTCGCACCCAAGCTGCTGCGCACCATCGACCGTGCCGTCGGCTACACGAGCGAGGTCCTCTCCTATGGGCAGGCCTCCGAGGCCGCGCCGCGTCGCCGCCGGATAAATCTCGCCGAACTGTGCCAGGAAGTGCGCGACATGCTGGCGATCGATCCAGAGACGGGCATAGAGTTTTCCGACCAGATCGCGACGGAACTGGAGATCGACTGCGACGGCGAGCAGATCTTCCGCGTCATTCACAACATCTGCCGCAACGCCGTGCAGGCGCTGCTGGCGCATGATCCCGCCGATACGCAGGCCGTGCGCAGGATCACCGTCTCCGCCCACAGGCTCGGTAGCGTCGTCAGCATCACGATTGACGATACCGGGCCGGGAATGCCGCGCAAGGCGAGGGAAAATCTCTTTTCCGCCTTCCGGGGCTCGGCGCGGTCAGGTGGTACGGGTCTCGGGCTCGTCATCGCCCGCGAGCTTGTTCTGGCCCATGGCGGCACGATCGCTCTGGTGGAAAAGCCCGGTCCGGGTACCCAGTTCCGCATCGAAATCCCCGACCGGCCGGTGTCGATCGAGGACTATCGCGCCAGAGCATGAAGAATATAGTTTAAAAAACAAATGGTTATGTTGATCGTTACAGCAAAATGACATTCTGCACGGCAAAACCGCTTGCATTCATCCGCGCCACCCTTTAGAGGATCGCCACGCAAGCAGTTCAGCACTGTTTGCCAACGCACCCGTAGCTCAGCTGGATAGAGCACCAGACTACGAATCTGGGGGTCAGGAGTTCGAATCTCTTCGGGTGCGCCATTTTCCTCTCCGTTCCGAATCTGCATTTCTGCCTAGGGTGATCACGTGATCGAACGTGCTTGATCCCTGTCCGACAACGTGCGAACTCCCTCTTTCAGTTCGTTCAGGGATTTGCCATGGATTTGACGACGCCGGACGCCGCGCAGCGAAAAGGTGGGCGATTGGTTGAGGCGCTGACGGGAGGCTTCCGGCCGGCCGTCCTTCTGTTGGCAGGCTATTTCCTGCTCAGCGCGCTGGTCCGGATATCGCTGCCCGATTCGCTCACTCTAGACGAGGCCGAACAGTCGCTGTTCTCCCAGTTCTGGCGCCTGGGATACGGGCCTCAGCCGCCCTTTTACAACTGGCTGCAGAGCGCCGTCGTATGGGTCGGCGGCATTTCCCTTACGACGCTGGCATTGCCGAAGTTCCTGATGCTGCTCGCCTGTTACGCCTTTTATGGTCTGGCGGCGCGCGAGATCGACGCGAGGTCGGGATTTGCCTCGCTGGCCATGCTCGCCCTGCTGACCCTGCCTCAGCTTTCCTACATGCCTCAACAGGACCTCACCCACACGGTTGCGGTGCTGATGGCGACGTCCCTGTTCCTCTACGGCCTCTTCCGCGCGCTGGCACGGTCCGACTGGCAGTCGTTTCTGGCCATCGGCGTGGCCGTCGGGATCGGCTGCATTTCAAAATACAATTTCTTGCTGTTGCCGGCCGCCGCTCTCCTAGCGCTCGTCTGCGACGGCCGCTGGCGTCACCGGCTTCTGGATGTCCGTATCCTGATCTCCATCGGCGTCGCCGCGCTTATCGTCCTGCCGCATTCGCTCTGGCTTGTCGGCAACGTCGAGCTCGCCTCGACGGGCACGCTCAGCAAGATGTCCGCCACCGGCGGTCCCGGTAACGTCGGACGGATGGCGAAGGCGATCCTGTCCCTGGCCACGGCCTGCCTGGCCTTCGGCGGCCTGGCGGCAGTCGTTTTTTCCGTCGCCTATCGCGGAAATCTCAAGCCCGCGCTGCGGGCCGGGGACGAATGGACGCGTCTTCTCGGCCGCACGATGCTCTTCTGCCTGGCGGGCGTGGTCGTCGTCATCGTTGCGACGGGCACGGCAAAGATCACCGAACGCTGGCTCGATCCCTATCTTCTGGTCCTGCCGCTCTATCTTCTGTTGAAATTCGAGCGGGCCGGAGTGGACACGGTCGGAGCCCTGCCGCGGCTTTTTCCGGTTTTTGCCACCATCATGGCGGTCACTCTCCTCATCGTGCCGGGCCGGACGCTTCTTGCCTCCGTCACCGGATCCTACTCGCGCATCAACCAGCCGATTGCGGATATCGCCGA
The DNA here is from genome assembly GCA_052038935.1 of Neorhizobium sp. GTDB lineage: Bacteria > Pseudomonadota > Alphaproteobacteria > Rhizobiales > Rhizobiaceae > Neorhizobium. The sequence goes on from JBQGDG010000203.1 coordinate 53,266, forward strand.
CGTCATTCGCCCGGGCGGAGAGCCAGTTCTGATCCTCTCCGACAGCCAGCATCTTGCCGGCAATATGCGTCTCCAGTTTCCCGACGCGAGGGTGGAAAGGCTGGAGGACTGGCAGGACGTCCTGTCCTCTTCCCCGACAGGCCCCATGCTTCTGGTCTGGGGTGCGGGCGATGACGAGGGTGCTGCGGCCCCTGCCGAACTGGACGCGGTCCTGCAGGCTCAGGGCGAGGCGGGCTCGCTGCCGGAACGGGTGACCTTGCCCTATCTTTTCAGCGGCGGGAAGAAGCACTATTCGATGAGCTTTCTGCGCCTGCGCCGATAGGCAGGCCGGACGGCTTGCGATATCCAGCATATGGATGGGAAATCTTAAGGCGACCGGTCGGCAATACCGGCGCCGCCAAACATGCGGAGTTCGGACTATGAGATGGAAGCGCACGATCCAGCTGCTGGACGTCCACGCGGAAGGAGAAATCGGCCGGGTCGCGATCGGCGGCGTTCCGAAGATCCCGGGCAATACCGTGGCCGAACAGCTCGCCTGGCTGAATAGTGATCCGAAGGGACAGGAGCTCCGTCGCTTTCTCTGCCTCGAGCCGCGCGGCGCACCGATCGGGTCGGTCAATCTTCTCCTGCCGCCGAAGCATCCGGATGCGGACGCCGCATTCGTCATCCTGCAGCCCGATCAGGCGCATGCCAGCTCGGGATCGAACTCGATCTGCGCCACCACGGCGCTTCTCGAAGCCGGTATCGTCGAGATGAAGGAGCCGGAGACGGTGGTGACGCTGGAGACGGCCGCCGGGCTTGTCAGGGCCGTGGCGACCTGCCGAGACGGGCGCTGCGAGAAGGTGAAGCTCACCATGGTCCCATCCTTCGTCCATCAGCTGGATGTCGCGCTGCAGACCCCGGAATGGGGGGAGATCACACTCGATATCTGCTATGGAGGCATCTTCTACGCCCTGGTCGATGTCGGCCAGATCGGTCTGAAGATCGACAAGGGCAACGCTGCCGCTCTTGTCAGGGCCGGCATGGTCCTCAAGGATCTGGTCAACCGGCAGATCCCGGTCGCGCATCCGGAAATTCCGGCGATTTCGGGTGTCGCCTATGTGATGTTCCGCGACACCGAGGCAGACGGCACGGTCAGGACCTGCACGACCATGTGGCCGGGCAGGGCGGATCGTTCGCCCTGTGGTACGGGAAATTCCGCCAATCTTGCTGCGCTTCATGCCAGGGGTAAGGTAAAGGTCGGGGACGTCTTCCGCTCGCGTTCCATCATAGGTACCGAGTTCGAAGTTGGCCTCGCTGCCGAAACCCAGGTCGCAGGAAAACCGGCAATCGTTCCGACGATCGTCGGCCGCGGCTTCACTTTCGGCCTGCATCAGGTTGCGCTGGATCCTTTCGACCCGTTGGCCGAAGGCTTCGCGATGACGGATGTCTGGGGCCCGTCGGCGGGAGAAATCTGAAGCCTCGGCAAGCCCGTCAGCGGCATCCTGTCAGATTTCGCTGTCCGTACGCGCCGGCGTTTCCATATCGCCCTGTTTCAGAACCAGCGTATTCACGCCCTCGGTCGTCCCGTCCGGGGCAGGAGCGGGAACGACGCCGAGTTCCTGGAACTGCATGTATTTCTGGGCGCCGAAAAGGTCGCCCTTTTCAGCAGCCTGACGATACATCTCGGCCGCCTTCTGCGCATTCGCCTCGATGCCTTCGCCCGTCTCGTACATGATGCCGAGATTGATCATGGCATCCGTGTTTCCGCGCTGGGCGGCCAGATCGTACCAGGCGATCGCCGTCTGGTCGTCTGCCGGGACGAGAGTGCCTTCGTCGTAGATCGCACCGATGTTGAAGGCTGCGGTATCGTCGCCTTCCGCGGCAGCCTTTTCGAACCACTGCAGAGCCTTGTTTGCGTCCGGCTGCGTGCCGAGCCCGTCGCGATAGGCAACGCCGAGATTGTAGGCGGCAAGGACGTTGCCGTTGTCGGCCGCCTGCTGGTAGAGCCTGAATTCGGCGTTCTCATCGCCCAGGCGGCCCATCAGCATGCCGTAATTCACCATGGCCGCCGGGTAGCCGTCCTTAACCGCCACGTCGTAAGCGCCCATTGCCTGGTCGGGCTCGTCGGCGCCGTTGAGAGCGCGACCGAGCTGATAGGCGAAACGCGGATTTCCAGTTGCCTGGAAAGCCATGCGGCAGGCCTCGACTGCCTGGTTGCCGATTTCGCCGATGTTCACCGGAGCGAATTCTCCGTTGCGCTGCTGATCGTAGGGGCTGCCGGCGAGCCGGTCGCATTCGGTCTGCATGGCGGAAGCTAGGGTAAGGTTCGTGCGTTCCTCGGCACCGGGGGCAACTGTCAGCGCAAGAAGCGCGACGGTGGCGCCTGTGGCAATCGCAAAACCCCTGTTGACTTTAACTGCCCGGGATTTCATTGTGTGCTCCGACTCAAATCTCTTTCAGATTGCTTAACGAACGCCGCACCGCGCAGCTTGTTCCGCACTTTTTGCGGTAGAGTGCCGTCTGGCGGCGTCGTGTCCAGCACGATTTCGTGAACCTTAGTCCGGACTCCGGCGTGTGGCTTGAACGTTTCCACGATGCCCGCGATTGTCAGCGCGCGCGCTTTGATGATAAGCGAAGGGCCTATTTTCAAACGGAACAGCTGCATGAAAACGCTCACTATTCGCCGCCCGGACGATTGGCACCTGCACCTGCGCGACGGTGCTGTCCTGGAGGGAGTGATCGCGGATACGAGCCGTCATTTCGCACGGGCCATCATCATGCCGAACCTGGTGCCGCCGGTCGTGACCACCGCCGATGCCGCGGCATATAGACAGCGTATCATGGCAGCCCTGCCGGCCGGACATAGGTTCGAGCCGCTGATGACCCTCTATCTCACCGAACATACCAGCCCGGATGACGTGGCGCGGGGCAAGCATGACGGCCTGATCACCGCCGTGAAGCTCTATCCTGCGGGAGCGACGACGAATTCCCACGGCGGTGTGCGCGACATAGAAAAGGTCATGCCGGTTCTGGAGCGCATGGCCGAGATCGGCCTGCCGCTCTGTGTCCATGGCGAGGTCACGACGCCGGACGTGGATATCTTCGACAGGGAAGCGGTGTTCATCGAAACCGTGCTCGATCCGCTGCGCAGGCGGCTGCCCGAGCTGAAGGTCACGATGGAGCATGTGACGACGTCGGACGGCATCGACTACATCAAGTCGGCGCCCGCCAATCTCGCCGGCACGATTACCACCCACCACCTGATCATCAACCGCAATGATATTCTCGTCGGCGGCATCAGGCCTCACTACTATTGCCTGCCGGTCGCCAAGCGTGAAAGCCATCGTCTGGCACTGCGGGCCGCGGCCACGTCCGGCGACAGCCGCTTTTTCCTCGGCACCGATTCCGCGCCGCATGTCGATCCGCTGAAGGAATGTGCCTGCGGCTGTGCGGGCATCTACACATCCGTCAATACGATGAGCTGCCTCGCTCATGTGTTCGAGGATGAGGCCGCGCTCGACAAGCTTGAGGCATTCGTCTCCTTGAACGGCCCGGCCTGGTATGGCCTGATGCCGAATGACGAGACGATCAGCCTTGAGAAGCAGGATCGCCGCGTGGAATTCGCCACCAAGCGGGAGACCGGAGCCGGCCTTGTCACGGTATTCGATCCGGGCTTCCCGATTTACTGGGCCGTGGCGGATTAGCGGCTGTTTTACGGCCGAAGAGTATTTGTATGGGCATTGTCTGAAGATCGGTAACTCTTTGGAGAGATTCCGGCTTTAGCCTCGTAGGCATATTATAAAGAAATCTCCGAAGAGAATTTCCGGCATGATGCTCGATTACCAGTCTCTTCTGCTTGCCCTTGGCGTTTCTGCAGCATGTCTGATGGTAACGCTTTTCGGCACGTGGTTCTCGCGTCGTGCGGATTCTTTCCTGCTCACGCTTGTCGTTGCGCTTTGTCTGGTCGTGGCGGGGATTTTCTCCTATAGTTTCTATACGGCGCAGTCCGGCGTCGGGCCGGCGGCAGTCGCCTATGCGTTCCTGATGTGCGGCTTTTCCACCATCTACGCCGCCGCCGTCCAGTTCAGGACGGGTGAGAACCCCTGGCGCCTGGCCGGTATCCTCTCCGTCGTCACTCTTGCGCTCGGCCTGCCGCTCATCCTCTCCGGCCTCGACGGGCTCGGATTGGTGATGATGAATATCGCGACCACGTTGCTTCTCGTCGGGACTGCCTGCCAGTATTGGATCGCCCGCGCCGAGGCGCCGGGCCCGCTCGGCGGCATGGCGCTTCTTTATGCGATCAGCGGCCTCTCCTTTGCGATATGCGCTGTGGTTCTGATGGTCGATGGCCGCATGACGATCGGGTATCCACCGAAGAACTGGGCCGAGCAGCTCAACATCGGCGTCTGCATTGCCGGCATGACGGGTATCGGCGCATTGTCCCTGGCGCTGCACCAGTGGCGCATGGCGGCGCTCCACCGCCATGAGGCCATGACCGATTCGCTTACCGGCCTGCTCAATCGCCGGGCCCTGTTCGACCAGTATGGCGGGCGACGGTTGGGCGCTTCCACGGCGGTGATCGTTTTCGATATCGACCGGTTCAAGACGATCAACGATCAGTTCGGCCATTCGGCCGGCGATGACGTTCTGAGGATCTTCGCGCAGGACATGCTTGCGGAAAAGACGCCGGTCGCCTGTGCCGCGCGCCTCGGCGGCGAGGAATTCGCCATGATTGTCAGCGAGGTCATGCCGGGCAGGGCGGAGCGGATTGCCAACGAGGTGAGAAAGCGCTTCGCCGCCCGCGATATCCGAATAAGTGGTTCCGTTCTCCGCTGCACCGTCAGTGCCGGAGTATCGGTGGGCTTGCCGGAAGGGCAGCTGTTCGAAACGGTCCTCAGCCTGGCAGATGGCGCGCTTTACGAAGCGAAGAGGGCCGGGCGCGATCGCGTCGAGCTCGCCTCCTATCTGAGATCCATTCCTCCGGTGCCGGATAGCCGCACCTCTGCCTGAATTGCGCATTTCCGCGCTCCTCCGCTGGCGCGTCGCGCCCCTTGCTGCTATTGCGGCGCGTGGTTTTGAGCAATGACCGACAAAAGCGCGCACTGGTTTTGCGCCCGGCCTTGCGTCAAGAAATGCAGCGAACAAGGAGCGGCGCATGATCCAGACCACATTTCCAGATCGCGGTGTAATGGCAGAGCTGATGGCGAAGATGCTCTGGGAAATCGGCGCCGTCCATTTCAATGCCGAAAAGCACTACAAATTCGCCTCCGGCATGATGAGCCCCGTTTATATCGATTGCCGTAAGCTCCTGTCCTATCCGCGCGTGCGCTCCGCCATCATGGATTTCGCCGTCTCGACCCTGTTGCGGGATGCCGGTTTTGAAAAATTCGACTGTGTGGCCGGCGGCGAGACCGCAGGCATTCCTTTCGCCGCGCTCCTGGCGGACCGTTTGGCTTTGCCGATGATCTACGTCCGCAAACAGCCGAAAGGACATGGCCGCAACGCACAGATCGAAGGCAACATGCCGGAAGGTTCGCGCGTCCTGGTCATCGAGGACCTGACGACGGCGGGCGGCTCGATGTTCAAGTTCATCGACGCCATCCGTGCCGCTGGCGGCATCGTCGATCACGGCATGGCATTGTTCTATTACGGCATCTTCGACGAAGGCGCGTTGCGTTTTGCCGATGGCAAGGTGCAGTTCCACCACATCGCCACATGGCGCAACGTGCTGGCCGTCGCACGGGACCAGAAATTGTTCGATGAGAAGACCTTGTCCGAGGTAGAGGCGTTTCTCGATGCGCCGCTCGCTTGGTCGAGCCGCAACGGTGGTATCGGCGAACTGCCGCGCTAAGTTTGTCTCGAACCACCTGCCGGGCTTTTGCTCTGGTCAACGGGCAAAAGCTCGCCTATTCCTGTCGGAAACAGGCAATTCCCTGGGAGGAAATCCATGATCCTGTGCTGCGGCGAAGCCCTCATCGACATGCTTCCGCGCGAAACGACGCTCGGTGAAACCGGCTTTGCGCCCTATGCCGGCGGCGCCGTCTTCAATACTGCAATTGCGCTCGGTCGGCTCGGTATCGACACCGGCTTCTTCACGGGCCTCGCCGACGATATGATGGGCGACATCCTCCGCGACACGTTGCGCCGGAGCAATGTCGATTTCAGCTATTGCGCCATCACGCCGCGGCCCTCGACGATCGCCTTCGTCAAGCTGGTCGATGGTCACGCGACCTATGCCTTCTACGATGAAGGTACGGCGGGACGGATGATCACGGAAACCGACCTGCCGGCTCTGGGAGACGAGTGCGAAGCCCTGCATTTCGGCGCGATCAGCCTCATCCCGGAGCCCTGCGGCTCCACCTACGAGGCGCTGATGAAACGGGAGCACGAAAAACGCGTGATCTCGCTCGACCCGAATATCCGTCCGGGATTCATCAGGGACAAGGCAGCCCATCTCGCCCGTATCCGCCGCATGGCCGCTATGTCGGACATCGTCAAGTTTTCCGACGAGGACCTGGCCTGGTTCGGCCTGGAAGGAGACGAGGACACGCTCGCTCGCCATTGGCTGCATCACGGTGCCAAGCTTGTGGTCGTCACCCGTGGCGCGGAAGGCGCGGTCGGTTATACGGCGAGCCTCAAGGTCGCCGTGCCGAGCGAGAGAGTGGCGGTGGTCGACACGGTCGGTGCCGGTGATACGTTCGACGCGGGTATCCTTGCCTCGCTGAAGATGCAGAACCTCTTGACGAAGGCCCAGGTGGCAAGCCTGACTGAAAGCCAGATCGCGAGCGCCTTGACCCTGGGCGCCAAGGCTGCCGCCGTCACGGTCTCGCGGGCAGGAGCCAACCCGCCCTTCGCCCACGAAATCGGCCTTTGATCTGCCGGCCTGCAGCCGGACAGCAGTAAGCCCGCGGGTTCGCGGGCTCACCGAAGGCATTGGCGAGCCTGGTCGCCGTTCTCGCGCCTCGGCTTATCGATCGTGACGTGCTGTTCACGCGCCGTCTTGGTCCGCCATCCTATTTCTGCTTGGGGTTCCTGATCGGGCCTGTGTGCCGGACCTGTCTGTCGAACCGAAGGTAAGCTCTGCCGCTCCGAGATTTCGGATTGTCATTCGGCGGCGCGGTTACGCGCCGCCGAATACAGCAGCCGTCGCTATCTCTTGAGTTCTGCCAGAACCCTGACCAGCCCCTGGGTCGATGCGTCATGACCCGCCGCGCTCTCCTTGCCTTCGACGACCGGAAGCAGGCCGGTTGCCAGTTCCTTGCCGAGCTCCACGCCCCACTGATCGAAGGAGTTGATCTTGAACAGCACGCCTTCGACGAAGACGCGGTGCTCGTACAGCGCGATCAGCCTGCCGAGCGCGAACGGCGTCAGCTTGTCGTAGACGAAGGTGATCGACGGACGGTTGCCGGTGAATACGCGATGCGGCGCGATGAAGTCTGCCTTCTTGTCCTCCATGCCCTTGTCGGTCAGCTGCTTCTTGGCTTCCTCAAAGCTGCGGCCCTTCATCAGTGCCTCCGACTGAGCCAGAACGTTGGCGATCAGGAGCTCGTGCTGATGACGCAGTTCCGGTTCGAAACCGTTTGCCGCGATCATGAACTCGGCAGGAATGATGCTCGTGCCCTGGTGGATCAGCTGATAGAAGGCGTGCTGGCCATTGGTTCCGGGCTCGCCCCAGACGACCGGACCGGAATTGCCTTCGACCGCCGTACCGTCGATCGTGACGCCCTTGCCGTTCGATTCCATGTCGAGCTGCTGCAGATAGGCGGGGAAGCGCAGCAGGCGCTGGTCGTAGGGCAGGATGGCACGGGTCGCGTAGCCGAGCACGTTGCGGTGGTAGAAGCCGATCAGGCCGAGCAGCATCGGCAGGTTTTCACGCACTGCCGCCGTGCGGAAGTGGTTGTCCATCGAATGGGCGCCATCGAGGAAATGGCCGAAATTTTCCGGGCCGATGGCGATCATCAGCGGCAGGCCGATGGCCGACCAGATCGAATAACGGCCGCCGACCCAGTCCCAGAAGCCGAAGACGCGTTCGGCATCGATACCGAAGGCGGCGACCTTGTCGAGCGCCGTGGAAACGGCGGCAAAATGGTGCTTTACCGCCGCGTCGCCGAGCTTGTCGGCGATGAATTTGCGCGCCGATGCCGCATTCGTCATCGTCTCGATCGTGGTGAACGTCTTCGAGGCGATGATGAAGAGCGTTGTTTCCGCGTCGAGAAGCTTTAGCGTATCGGCGATATGGGCGCCGTCGACATTGGAGACGAAATGCGCGCGGGGGCCGTCATGGAAGGGTGCGAGCGCCAGTGTCGCCATGACCGGGCCGAGGTCCGATCCGCCGATGCCGATATTGACGACGTCGGTGATCGCCTTGCCCGTGGCGCCCTTGAGGTCGCCCGACCGGATGCCGTCGGCGAACTTGCCCATGGCGGCCAGCACCCCGTTGACATCGGGCATCACGTCCTTGCCATCGACCAGAACGGGCGTGTTGGCGCGGTTGCGCAATGCAGTGTGCAGCACGGCGCGGTTTTCGGTGAAGTTGATTGCTACGCCGGAAAACATCTCGTCGCGCTTTTTGGCCACTCCGCCGGCATTGGCGAGCTTTTCCAGCAGCGAGAGGATTTCGGCATTCACCGCCGTCTTGGAGTAATCCATCAGCAGGTCGTCGAAGCGGGCGCTGAACGTGTCGAAGCGGCCGTTGTCGCTGGCGAAGGCGGCGCGGATGTCCGTCGCTCTGGTTGCGTCTGCGGCGGCTTTGAGCTCTTGGACGATGGTCTGCATGGTTTCCTCGCATTCTTGGGAAGGATGCACGGGAACCTATTCGCTTTCTTGTCCAAATCAAGCGCTGGACGACGCGGCTTTCGTTTATTGGCCGACGGCGGTTTCGACCGTGTTGCCGAGAGCCTGTCCGAAGCGGCCGACTTGGTCGTTGTAGTTGCGCCGGGTCGTCGGATCGAAGATCGCGATCGGCGTGCTGACCGCGACACTCGCCGCTCCGCCGACGGTCTGTGCGGTGCCGAGTGCCACTGCGCCGAGCCTTTCGCCCAGGCCGACGTCACTGTCGGTTACCGTCTGGCCGGCGATTAGCCGGTTGCCGATCAGCTTCACCACTTCCGGACTTTCGGCGAACTTGCCGTGGTTCAGCCCGTCGCCGCCCTTGAGTTTGGTCAGGTCGAGCACGACGATGCCCGCCTTCTCGAATTCGGAACTGTAGGGTTCGACCGTCGGATCGACCTGGCCGAGACGGTCGATATTGCCCGAGATGCGGCGCGACAGGCTGAGAGCGCGGTCGTCCTGCGAGACGAACAGGGTGAAGCGGGGCCGGTTCTCGCCGATCTCGGCCAGTTGCCGGCCGAAGACATCGACGTCGAGATCCGGCGAGGCGAGTATGACATTCTTGATCTTCGGCGCCACGCGTCCGTCGCGGATGGCCATCTGGCGCAGAGCCTCGACCGTCAGCCAGGAGCCCATAGAATGCGCCATGATCGTCACTTCGCCGACATTGGGCTCCTTGGCCAGCCGGTGCAGCATGGTTTCCAGCGCGTCGCGGGAATAGTTGGTGCTTTCCTTGTCGTAATTGTAGGCGAAGATGCTGCCTCGGGACGGCCAGGTGAACAGCACCGGTGCGACATCCGCCTTCGAATCGTGGACGATCTGCGCGAAGCGATAGATCGCGTCCTCGTATCGGTTGTTGAAGCCGTGTACGAAAACCATCACGCGCCGGCTCTTCGGCAGATGTCCCCGAAGCCATGCCTGCGAACTCTGGGGCGTCATCGGCGTGACCGAAATCGTGGCGAATTCCTTTGCCGGATCGGCTGGAAGTTTCTTCGGCCACTGCACCTGGCCGACCGCCCGGGCGCTGTCGGGCGGAATTGAGACGGCGATTTCCGTGACTGCCGGCTCCTTTCCGCGTTCGCCGGAAAACAGCACGCCAGGCACCTCGGTCGTCTTGCGCGTGGTTGCGACGAGGACATCGACCTTGGATGCGCCTTCCGTCTGAGTCGCCGTCGGGATAAGCACGCCTTCAGGTCGTCCGGCGCAACTCGAAACGGCAGCCAGAACGGCGACGACGGCAATCAGGCGAAACATCAATCCGGCACGGTCTTGCAAGCGAACTCCAACAGCTTTCCCCGGCTTCATCGACAAGCGCTAATCAAGGATCGCCATAGCGTCCACCGGGAACCGCAATATCACGGCCGTTCGAGACCCTAAGTGCCGGCCGCTGTCGCCGTTCCGCAACGGTCTCGCGCCGGTGGAAGGCGCTCATTGCTGTCGGCGGCCGCTTTGGGACCCGCATTCGTCGCAGAGGGGGCGGGAGCGCGGCTGGAGAGGCGAGCCGCTACCGCAGCTCCCGTCTCAGGATCTTGCCGACATTCGATTTCGGCAGCTGCTCTCTGAATTCGATAAGGCGTGGTCGCTTGTAGTTCGTCAGGTTTGCCGCGCAATGCGCCTTCAGATCAGCCTCGGTCAGGCCGGGGTCCTTCTTGACGACGAACAGCTTCACCGCCTCGCCGGAATGAGGATCGGGAACGCCGATCGCCGCGCATTCCAGAACGCCGGGATGCATCGCCGCCACTTCCTCGACCTCGTTGGGATAGACGTTGAAGCCGGAGACCAGGATCATGTCCTTCTTGCGGTCGACGATCTTCGTATAGCCCTGCCGATCCATGTAGCCCATGTCACCGGTGCGGAAGAAGCCGTCGTCCGTCATCACCTTGGCGGTTTCGTCCGGCCGGTTCCAGTAGCCCGCCATGACCTGCGGCCCGCGGATGCAGATTTCGCCGACTGCGCCGAGTTCGACCTCCTTGTCGTCCTCGCCCCGGATCGACACTTCGGTCGAGGAGATCGGCAATCCGATCATACCGGAAAATTCCGTCGTATCGAGACGGTTGGCGGTTGCGACGGGCGAGGTTTCCGACAGACCGTAGCCCTCCGTGATCGGGCAGCCGGTCATCTGCAGCCAGCGCTCGGCCACCGGGCGCTGCACCGACATGCCGCCACCGAAGACGAGCAGCAGCGAGGAATGGTCGAGCTTCTGGAAGGCGGCATTGTTCATCAGGGCGTTGAACAGCGTGTTGAGGCCGGGGAAGATGTGGACCTTGTGTCGCTGCAGCTCCTTGACGAAAGCGGGAATGTCGCGCGGATTGGGGATCAGGATGTTGTGGCTGCCGGTCGCCACTCCCATCAGCGAATTCACCGTCAGAGCGAAGATATGGTAGAGCGGCAGGGCGCACAGGAACTGCAGCTGTTCCGGCCGCGCCTTGCTCAGGAAGGCCGTTTCCAGCCAGGTGCCCATCTGCTCCTTGTTGGCCAGAAGATTGGCATGCGTCAGGACGGCGCCCTTCGAGACGCCTGTCGTGCCGCCGGTATATTGCAGGAAGGCGACGTCCTCGGGGCGGACATCTGCCGCCGGCGTGGTCTTCATCGTCTGCCGCGAACCTTCGCCCAGAACGTCGCGGAAGCTTCTCGACCCCGGCAGTGCCCATTGCGGCACCAGCTTCTTGATCTTGCGGATGACGAGATTGACGATATGGCCCTTCAGTCCGAGCATGTCGCCGAGCGTCGCGACGACGACATGTTCCACAGCCGTTGCGGGAAGTGCCTGTTGGGCGGTCCGGGCAAAGTTTTCCAGCACGAAGAGCACCTTGGCGCCGGAATCCTTCAACTGGTATTCAAGCTCGCGAGGCGTATACAAAGGGTTGACATTGACGACCACGAAGCCTGCGCGGAGGATGCCGTAGACCACGACCGGATTTTGCAGGATGTTCGGCAGCATGACAGCCACCCGATCGCCCTTCGAGAGCCCGATCGTCTGCAGCCACGCTGCGATCTTTAGACTCTCGGCTTCGAGCTGCCGAAACGTCATCGACTTGCCCATGCTGGTGAAGGCCGGCCGATCCGCGTAACGGCTGCAGCTTTCCTCGAACAGCTGACCGAGCGACCGGTGGGCGAGCGGCGGGATGGTTTCGGGAACGCCCGGTGGGTAGGAATCAAGCCAGATCTTGCCCGAATTGTTTCGGGTTCTCGCCGCCGTTTCGTTCATGAGAGCGTTTTCCTCCCTTGCTCACACGCGCCTACCTTAGTGCAGCGGCAAAGTCCTCCCCTTTGCCATCCGCATTGTAGGTCATCCACAGGGCGCCGAAAAGCCACCCTGTCGGAAGACTAATATAACTTTGACGTAAACGTCAAATCGGATTGGCTGGAACGTTCGGACTGCCCGGACGTTCTGACATCGTGACAGAAACGACGAACCCGAGGAGAAGCGTGATGTTGCATCAGGAACCCAAAGCAGGGCAGGATCCCTATGTTAAGGACACGCCGTCGCTGATCGCCAGCGACAAGGTGGAAGGCACCGCGGTTTATGGCGCAGATGGCAAGCGTATCGGCTCCGTCGAACGCATCCTTCTGGAAAAGCGCGGCGGTCGCGTAGCCTTCGCAGTTCTCAGCTTCGGCGGCTTTCTCGGCATTGGCGACGACTATTACCCGTTGCCCTGGGAAAAGCTGCGCTACGACGAACAGCTGGACGGCTATCGCATCGACCTGACCAAGGATCAGATCACCGGTGCGCCGCGCTACCACGATCTCGACGACGACAGCTGGTATCGCTCGAAGGACCGGACGGTCTACGATTATTACGGCGTGCCGCCCTACTGGATGTAGGATCACACGACGCGATTGCGGAAGAGGCCCGGGCGGGCCTCTTTTCGTTTGGTTAAATCTCTTCTGGCACGGTCCATCGACGGCGCGAACGGCTGCCGCGGGGATCGGGAATCATGGTGCAGAAATCCGGGGGCGTACGCGATCTGGAGCAGGAAGACCTGCCTTCGGTCGCGGGGTTGTTCCAGAAGACGTTCCGTTCTTCCGAACCGATCCGCCCGACCATGATTTCCTACCTTCGCCAGATATTCTTCGAACATCCCTGGTGTGACGAGGACATCCGCTCAAAGGTCTTTGTCGGCGCAGGCGGCGATGTCGAAGGTTTCGTCGGTGTGTTTCCATCACGCCTGCAGCTTGACGGCCGGCCGGTCCGGGCAGCCTTCGCAGGCTCGATGATGGTCGACAGGCACGAGGAGAATCCGCTGGCGGGCGCGCGGCTGCTGCGGGCGTTCCTGTCCGGTCCGCAAGACATTTCCCTGACGGAGACGGCCAACGCGCTGGCGCTCGGCATGTGGCAGAAACTCGCCCTGCCGCTCGATATCGCCTACAGTCTCAACTGGCTGCGGGTATTCCGCCCTGCAGGAGCGGCTATCCAGGTCGCCGAGCGCAAGCTGAAGGCGATGCGCCTGCTCCGGCCCGTCGGATCGCTGGCCGACGGCATTGCCGACAGGACTGGTCTAGGCGGCTTTCGTGCTCCGCCTCTCGTCGGCACCGGCCGGGTCAATTTCTGGGACGCATCCCGCGAGGAGTTCTCCGAAGCGGTCCTCAAGCTCGGAGAGGCCTTTCCCCTCCGGCCGCAGTGGGATGATGCGTCGCTCCGGTGGTTCATGGACCATGCCCAGACGAAGCGTCAATTCGGCGCGCCCGTCTGGCGTATTGCCGAATCCCGCAGCGGTCAGTTGGTCGGGTGCTACGCCTATTACGGGCGGCCCGGCGGTATCGGCTGGTTGCTGCAGGCCCTTTGCGCGCCGAGCGCTGCCGGGGAGCTGGTCGACGATCTCTTCGCTCACGCCGATGCTTCGGGCTGCGTGGCGATCAGGGGCGCCGGCCATCCATGGCTGACGCCGGAACTCATCAGTCGCAAGACGCTATTTTACGGTCGCGCCTTCTTCGTCGCCCATGCAAAGGACAAGAGCCTGCTCGAGCCGATCAAGGCCGGCCAGGGACTTATCAGCGGACTGGCCGGCGAGAACTGGACCCGCCTGATCGGCGACGAGTTCGACTGAGGCGGCGGCCTGTGCCGCCAACCCCTGACGGTTGGTTTTCCGGTCGCCTCCGCGCTCAGCCGACCATGGTCGAAGGCTGGGCGTGCAGATATTCCGCGACCTTTCTCTTCGAGGCGATGTTGCGCCAGACCGCATCCACCTGTTCGGGTGTCAGATCGACGGCATCGGCGGTCTCTTCGCGCGAAATGCCGTTGTCCAGCGCGTAGAGGCAGAGGTCCATCCGATCGTAGGGCAGGGAGAAGTAATACTCGTCCTGACCCTGCGGCAACGACCATGTATCGGTCGTCGGCGGACGTTTGCGGATGTCGGCCGGCACGCCGAGGGCTTCGGCAAGCTGATAGACCTGGGTCTTGTAGAGATGGGCGATCGGCTTGAAATCGGCCGCGCCGTCGCCGTTCTTGACGAAGAAGCCCTGGTCGTATTCCAGCCTGTTCGGTGTTCCTGCAACCGCGAAGTTCAGGCGGTCCGCATGATAATATTCGATCTGCTTGCGCGTCCGCTGCTTCATGTTGGCGGCGGCGATCATGCCGAGATAGACTTCGAGCGGCATGCGGTGGCGGCTCTGTTTCCCGTCCGGATCGGCAACGACGAGCCAGGAAATATTGTAGCCCCGGTTCGAGAGCGCGTCTTCCAGCACGACCTTGCAGCCCCAGCCCTCGCCGAATTCCGGCACGACCTGGCGGATGAAACCGTCGCGGCGGGTATAGCAGCCGGCAGCGGCGAGCGCGGGACCTATGTCTTCGAGCACGGTTTCGATACCCACGGCCGCCGCGAGTTCCTGTCCGAGCCGGAGGCTCTCGGGGTCGCTGTCATATTCCGGCATGAATATCCCGGTGACTTTGCCGCCGCCGAAGGCTCTCGCGCACAGGCCCGCCGTGACGCTCGAATCAATGCCGCCCGAAATGCCGAGCACGGCGCCGCGCTTGCGAAGGTCCTTTGCCACCGTGGTGCGGAGCCATTCGCAGATGCGCTCGATCTCCGCCTCGGCGTCGAGGACCAGCGTTCGGGCGGAAAACGGCGCGATCCGTTTCGTGGCGGCGGAAGGGTTGGTCATGCGACATTTTCCTCGAGTTCTAGTGCGGATGGTTCGGCGGTCATTCTGATCTTGCCGGTGCTTGTCCGGGGCAGGGCATCGCGAAATTCGACGCTTTTCGGCACCATATAGTCTTCCAGGTTCTGGGCGCAGTGCCTCAGGATATCCTTTTCGGTGAGCTGCACGCCGGGTTCCGTGGCGATATAGGCGCGGATCAACTGGCCGAACACCGGATCGTCGATACCCACCACCGCCGCCTCGCGAATGCCTGGCAGCGCATAGAGAACCTGTTCGACTTCCTGGGGGCTCACCTTTTCGCCCCGCGTCTTGATGATGTCGTCGCGGCGGCTGACGAAATAGAGGAAACCCTCTTCGTCGCTCTTGAACAGGTCGCCGGTATGGAGCCGGCGACCGGACGCGACCGGGGCGATTTTCTCGGCGGTCGCCGCCTCGTCTTGCCAGTAGCCCAGCATCACGTGAGGGCCTTCCACCACCAGTTCGCCGACGACGCCGGCAGGTGCCCGGTTCCCCGCCTCGTCGATGACAAAGGCATCGCCGCCGGGGATGGTGCCACCGACGGAAAGCGGACGGCGCCCGGCTTCCGCGGCCGGCAGATAGGTTGCCCTGATGCATTCCGTCTGGCCATACATCAGGAACAGGCCGCTAGCTGGCAGGAGTTCGCGTAGCCGTTCGCAGGCGGATTGCGGCATGGCTGCCGCGGCATTGGTGATGTAGCGAAGCTCCGGCAGGAAGCCCGTCTGCAGGTCCCGCATGCCGGCGATCAATACCGCCATGGCAGGCGCGACGGGAAAGCCTGTAACCTTCATCTCGGCCATCCGCGCCAGTGTCTTGCGGGGAAAGGCGAAGCTCTTGTCCAACACCAGCGTGCCGCCGACCATCGCCATAGTGACGATCTGGGTGAGCCCGTATCCGAACGAGATCGGTAGGACGCTCAGGACGACGTCCTCGGATGTGTTCTCGAGATAGCCGATGATCGCGCCGCAGGCAGCGAGAAAGCTCTCGTGG
Organism: Neorhizobium sp.; assembly: GCA_052038935.1. Classification (GTDB taxonomy): domain Bacteria; phylum Pseudomonadota; class Alphaproteobacteria; order Rhizobiales; family Rhizobiaceae; genus Neorhizobium. Next base: position 69,184 of record JBQGDG010000203.1, read on the forward strand.
CTGTGCATTACGCCCTTCGGCGTTCCCGTCGAGCCGGAAGTATGGATCAGCAACCCGAGCGTCTCGCCCTCCGGCCCGTTCGGAAACGACGATATCGCGCTGTCGGTGACGGAGAGGATCTCCTCGTAGCCGAGCCATCCGAGGCCCGGCTGGCCGGGAGCCGCTCCGAACGAAATCGTCGCCGGCCGGTCTTCCATGCCGGTCAGTGCCAGATCGACCACCGGCATGAAACGCGCCTGGGCCAGGATAGCCGCAGGACGTGTGCTGGCGAGGATCGAGCGAAGCTTGCCGGACTTGATGGATGCATGGATCGGGCAGGGGACGGCGCCCGCTTTCCATGCGCCAAACAGGCCGACCACGGCCTCGGCGCAATTCTCCGCGACGATGACGATGCGGTCGCCATGCCTTACGCCAAGCTCAGAAAGGCCAGCCGCGAAGCGATCGGAGAGCCCGTCGAGTTCGCCATAGGTCAATTGAGTCTCGCCGGCGATGAGGGCGATCTTGGCCCCTGCGCGCGCGGCGCTTGCGCGCAGATGATCCTCTATGCGCATGGCCCGCCGTCCGGTCGGGTCAGGCAGCCGCAGCCGGCAGTTTCGACGCCAGGTAGCGCGTCATGCTGCTGATGCTGTCGAGGTTTTCGGGAACTATTTCCTCATCGGCGACGACGATGCCGAAGGTCGTCTCGAGAAACGCGATGACTTCAAGAACACCGGTTGAATCGATCACGCCGCTCTCCAGCAGAGATTGGTCGTTATCGATTTCCGCATCCGCACGGAAAAGAAAATTTTCCGCAATGAATTCACGAACCGTTGCATTGAAACGTTCAGTCATCGAACAAGCCTTCCCCGTATAAGCGGCACCTCGAGAGCGCTCAAGAAGCGGACCGCCATCGTCCATGGCGAGAACTTGCAGCAAAGAACTGAATGTTTTGCTAAACCTTCGTTTTGCTTTTGATGCATTCCCAAATGTATTCACGCGGTCGGCGCGGATTGATCCCGAGACCGGACAAATACCGGGCGATGGAAGTTGCTCAGAGGGCGTTGGACGGCCTTCCCGCCTGGAAATTCTCGACATGGTCGATGACCTGCGACCAGAGGCTCTGCATCGCCTCGTCGCTTGCCCAGGCCACATGCGGCGTAAGGATGACGTTCGGCCGATCCATGACGCCGAGCAGCGGGTTGTCGGGCGCCGGTGGTTCCCGCGTGAGGACGTCGAAACCCGCGCCGGCGATCAGACCCTCGTTGAGCGCGGTGACGAGATCGGCTTCGTTCACCAGCCCTCCGCGGGCGGTATTGATGATCAGGGGATGGTTCTTCATCCGGCGGAATTCCGTAATGCTGATGAGATCGCGGGTCTGGGGCGAGAGCGGCATGTGCAGTGTGATGATGTCAGCCTGTTCGAGAACGCTGTCGAACGGCGTGTAGCCCTCGGCGACATCCGCGCTGCCCTTGCGGCCGGCAAAAAGTACCCGCATGCCGAGCGCCTCGGCGATCCGCGCGACGGACTTTCCGAGCGTGCCGCGGCCGAAAATGCCGATCGTCGAACCCGCCAGGTCGCGTATGGGGTGGTTGAAGAAACAGAACTGGTTCGCCCGCTGCCATTCGCCCTTGATCACATCCTCGCGGAAACCGACGATGGAACGACGCAGGGCGAAGATCAGCGCGAAAGTATGTTCCGGCACGGTGCTGACGGCATAGCCACGGACATTGGAGACGATGATCCCCTTTTGCTTGGCGAAGGCAAGATCGATGACGTCGTAGCCGGTCGCCGCGACCGCAATCATCTTCAGGCGTTCGGCGCCCGCTATCGCCGCCTCACGTACCGGTGCCTTGTTGGTGATGACGATATCGGCATGGCGAATGCGTTCGGCCACCTTGTCTTCCGGCGTCTTGCCATATTCCACCCATTCATGCGCAAAGCCGGGGCGCTCTATGGTCACGGACGGGCCGATCGTGTCACGATCGAGAAAAACAACCTGCAGCATTCCACCTCCCGAAGTCTGCGCCGGCTTGCATTCGCCGCGCCGCTGTCTGAGGAAGGCATTCCTACATCAAACCGATCGCGGCCCGAAAGCCTTCAAGCCGGAGATTTGCATGGATGAGATGATGGAACTCGATTGCGTCGTGGTCGGCGGCGGTGTCGTCGGTCTGGCCATCGCCCGCCGGCTGGCCATGGCCGGTCGCGAGGTGTTTCTCCTGGAAAGCGAACCGATCACCGGCAGCGGCACCTCGTCGCGCAACAGCGAGGTCATCCATGCCGGCCTCTATTATCCGACCGCGAGCCGCAAGGCAGAGCTTTGCGTCCAGGGCAGGCTTGCGCTCTACGCCTATTGCCGGGAGCGGAGCATTCCGTACAGGCAATGCGGAAAACTGGTCGTCGCGTCGAATGCTGGCGAGGTCGCCTACCTCGAGAAGCTGCTGACGCAGGCTGCTGCGAACGGCGTCGACGATTGCAGTCTCATCGACCGATCGCGATTGCATCGGCTTGAGCCCATGATCGAAGGCCACGCCGCCCTCCTGTCCCCATCCACCGGCATAATCGACAGCCACGCTCTGATGGAAGCGTTCATCACCGATATCGAAGGATATGGAGGAACGGTCGCGAGCAATTCACCGGTCGTCTCCGGCGAGGTGACGCCGGCCGGCATATGCCTTTCCGTCGGCGGAAAGGACCCGTTCCGGGCGATGTGCCGGCTCGTCGTCAATTCTGCCGGGCTCGGCGCCTGGTCGGTATCCGAAGCGATCGACGGGCTCGACCGGGGCACCATCCCCCCGTGCCACTACGCCAAGGGCAGTTATTTCGCCCTGTCGGGCAGGGCGCCCGCAACCCGGCTGATCTATCCGGTTCCCGAACCCGGCGGGCTCGGCGTGCACCTGACCCTCGATCTCGCCGGCCAGGCGAGGTTCGGCCCCGATGTCGAATGGGTCGATGCGCCGGGTTACGATGTCGATCCACACCGTGCGCAGCGCTTCTACGCCGCGATTCGGCGCTACTGGCCCCATCTGGCCGATGGCAGCCTGCAGCCGGCCTATGCGGGCGTGCGACCGAAGACGGTGGGGGCGAATGGTGGTGGCGGCGGCGATTTCGTCATCCAGGGGCCGGAGGTGACCGGCATTCCCGGTTTCGTCGCGCTCTATGGCATTGAATCTCCGGGGCTCACGTCATCTCTCGCCATCGCCGACGAAGTCTGGCGATTGCTGGAGCCCGGCTCCTGATCGGCTGCCGCCCTCGCGCCCGCTCACCCTTCATGCTTTTGTCATCCGACTGACACGTCGCCGTGCTGTCCTCCGCCGCCAGACGCGATCTGTCGCCGCTGTTGACTGGACGGATCGCTGGCCTGAGCCCCGAGGGAGCCTGCCGATGACATTCTTTCTTGCGCTTGCCGCCTGCGCGCTGATTCTGGTCAACGGCATAAGCATCGCCGTCGCACTGTGGCGCCTGTCGAAAAACGGCGAACCGGCGCGTCTCCTGGCGGAAAGGCCGCCGGTCTCCGTCGTCATACCCGCCTGCGGCATCGAGACCTTCACGCCCCTGACGCTCGAACGTGCCTTCTCCCTCGACTGGCCGGATTACGAACTGATCTTCTGCGTGGCGGACGGCAGGGATCCGGTCGTGACGGCGATCCGCGAGACGATGGCGCGGTATCCTCTCGTCCCGGCCAGCCTGCTGGTCGGAGACGACCGGATCAGCGCCAATCCCAAGCTCAACAACTGCGTCAAGGGCTGGCGGGCGGCGCGTCACGAGTGGGTCGTGCTGGCCGATTCCAACGTCCTCATGCCGCCTGATTATCTCAGCCATCTCATGGGCGCCTGGCGCGGGAACACCGGTCTCGTCTGCTCCACCCCGCTGGGCTCGCGGCCGGACGGGTTCTGGGCCGAGGTGGAATGCGCCTTCCTGAACGCGCAGCAGGCGCGCTGGCAATATGTCGGCGAAGCCTTCGGCCTCGGTTTCGCCCAGGGCAAGAGCATGCTGTGGCACAAGCCGATGCTCGACGGCGAGGGTGGGATAGCAGCGCTGGGCGCGGAAATCGCCGAAGATGCGGCGTCGACCAAACTCGTGCGCCGGCTGGGCCTTCAGGTCCATCTCGTCGCCTCGCCCTTCGAACAGCCTCTCGGCCGGCGCACCCTCGGCCAGATCTGGTCGCGGCAGGCCCGCTGGGCAAGACTTCGCCGGGTTACCTTCCCGCTCTTCTTCACCCCTGAAATCCTGCTTGGCAGCCTTCCGCCGCTGCTTTTAGCCCTGTCCGCCGCAATGCTGGCCACGGGAGAGGTGCCCCTTGCGCTGGTCGCGACGCTGGTTCTCACCGGCATCTACCTGCCGGAAATGGCGCTGATCGTCCTCAAGGGCTGGCAGGTCTCGTGGTGGACCCTGCCGGCCATCCTGGTGCGCGACATCGTATCGCCGGCCATCTGGATCCGCAGCTGGCTGAGCGGTTCCTTCGACTGGCGCGGCAACACGATGACGATCGGCACCGAGAGCAGCGAACTCAGTTCTGCATCCGCCTCACGCTGAGATGGGGCCGCCCTGCCCGGCGCTCGATTCCGAAAAAAGCTCGCGATCCCGTCCCGTTTGAGACTATAGCTCGGCGTCTACGAGTTGGGTGAACCTGGGCAAGCGATGATAGCAGAGATAGAGCGAAGGGTGCGGGCCGGCCGGAACCTCGGGGCCATGCGCGTCCTTCTGGCGATCGCGGCGGCTTTGTTGCCGTCCGGCGCCGCATTCAGAAAGCTTTCGATCCTCGTTTTCGAAGGACGGCTGCTGATCGAATATCATGCCGATCGACCCGGCGCCGCCGAAAACCTGCTCTTCGGCTCCATGCGCAAGAAGACCCTGACATTCTGGGCCGTCTCCACCTATGTTGCCCGCGTCGTAGAGACCGGTCGCGCCCGACGGCTCGACGACCTGCTGCAGAGCCCGGACCTGTCCCCGGGAGCCGCCGCCCTGCTGCAGGCGGCGGCCGAGCGGCGGAAGCAAGGGCGGGCGCAGGTGCGCGACGGCGCGGCGCCGCCCGGTCCGGGCGATCACCTGCGGCTCGCGGAAGACGGTCTGGCATTCCTCCGGGCCGAGCCGGACCATGTCGATCTAACCCTCGTCATCTCGACGGCGCTTTCGGCGGAAGCCTGCGACCGCGAGGATCTCTTCTCCGCCGCCGTCTCGATCCTGGTGGCCATGATCGACAGGATCGAGAGCGACAGGGATCTCTCGCGCGCACATGTCGCCGACATGGTGACCGCGAAGCTGACCCTCTACGATGTCGAGGGTGCGCAGCGCTTCCTGGCGAACCGGTTCGTCGCAGGCATGCCGAAGGCCGCAAAACTTGCGGCGGAGCTCCGATCGATAGCCGACGAGACCGACGCTTACCGCCATGTGCTCCATCAGGCGCACGAGGACATGCTGGCACGCGCCGAAGACAGGCGGAAGCCGATCGGCGAGCTGCCCGTCATCCTCGTGCCGGCTGCGGCTTTCCGCAGGAACAAGATCGATTATCCCGGCTTTCGTGCCGATATCCGCTTCGTTGTCGCGGCAATCGTCAAGGCTCTGGAAACCCACCGTGTCCCCTTCGTGGTGAGGAGCAGGCTGAGAACCCACGGCGTGATCGATCTACCGTCGCCTTCCTTTTCCTACCATACGATCTCGAACTCCGACATGTCCCTGCATTTCAAGGAGACCGACAGGCCGTCGCTGTTCAGTTTCGATCGCCGCGGTTATGCCGGCTGGTCGGAGTTTTCCGAAACGGCGCTCGCCAGACTGGAAGCGCAGCAGATACCGCTCGACGATGCCGACAGATTTTTCGAACTGGAAAAACAGCGGGTCATCGGTGGCAACCTGTCGAAATACAGGCAGGCGGACGTTACCGATGCGGAAGAACTTCCGGACAGGTTCATTTTCGTCGCGCTGCAGCTGATCGGCGATGCCGTCAGCCAACTGGCCTATCTCAACCTGTTCGAGATGGTGGACGAGGTCGTGGAGACCGCCGCGGTTCACGGCCTGTCGGTAGTGGTCAAGCGGCATCCCCTGTGCACCTCGCCGGAAGTGTCGCAATACCTCGCCGAACTCGCCTCCCGGGGCGCCATCCGGCAGGTGTTTTCGAGCATCCACGCGATCATTCCCAAGGCTGATGCCGTCTGCGTCGTCAATTCGGGCGTCGGCGCCGAGGCCCTGCTTCACGAAAAGCCGGTCTATGTCTTCGGCCGTGCCGACTACATGGCGGGCTGCTTCGTCTGCCGCAAGCGCGGCGATTTCGCAGACCAGTTCGTTCCGGGCCGTTCCAGGCTGTCCGCCGATGATCTCAGGACGTTCTGGTATTCGCTGCGGCAACGTTATGCCGCCGATCTGCGTGATCGCGAACGTGCGGCGATCGAGATCGAAACCCGGGTGATCGCGCATCTGCGCGAGCAGGGCATCCGGCAGGGCGCGCCGCAATAGGGCCGGCACCCGCCGCCTAATCCTTTTGGATCCGTTCAGGCCCCTGTCAGTTTCGACAGGCATTTCCCCGGCAGATTAAGACATCCGTCGAGGTTTGCCGTGTTCTATTCCGTGTTGAAGTCGAGCCTTGCGGCCGCCCTTGTCATTGCCGCCGGCCTCGGGGCCTATGCCGGCTATCTCCAGATATACGGCAACTTCCATACCGTCATAGAAGGCGAGGTCTACCGATCCGCTCAGCCGACGCCGGCGCAGCTGGAAGCTTATGTGCGTGAGCACGGCATAAGGACGGTTATCAATCTGAGGGGTGAAAACAGCCGGAACGACTGGTACCGTGACGAGGTCGCGACGGCTAAGGCGCTGGGAGTCGGGCACATCGATTTCAAGATGTCGGCGGCAGAGGATTTCACGCCCGAGCGTGCCGATGAAATCACGGCGATCATGGCCGCGGCCCCGAAACCCATTCTCATTCATTGCCAGGCGGGCGCCGACCGGACCGGCCTTGTTTCGGCGATCTACAGCTACCGGCTTGCCGGCTGGACGGAGCATGCGGCGGAAAACCAGCTGTCCTTCTATTTCGGCCATGTCGGCATCCCCTACCTGTCGAGGGCATGGGCCATGGATATGAGCTGGGAGAAGCTCGAAGACAGCCTCGACCGAAGCGTCGGTGAAGTCTCGACGGTTCCCGGCGCCAGCCCGACCTGAGCGGGGGCTGCGATGGCTGCGAACTCAGCCGATCGGCACGCGTTGCTGCCAAAGCGTTCCGTCGCGCCAGTCCTGCCGGTCATGAGAATGCCTTGCGTAGCCCAGCAAGGGGATAAGGCAGACGACCAGCACGAACGTGCCGATGAAGATGATCCCGGGTCGAGAATGAAACCTGTTCACGTATCCTGCTCCTGCCTGCATGCCTGGGATCGTTAGCCGCCGAAGCTGACACGGGCCTGAACGGCGATGCTTTTGTGACGTTCAGGTGACAGTCAGGAACCGATGCGAAATCGCCGGCAGATCCGTATTGCCGGGAGCTTTCTCGTTGTCGAACTTCAGCCTTTCGCGGCCCGCGCGCCGTCTGGCGCGGCCCAGAATGGGCAGCGTCACCCTAGCCGTAGTCGGGGCGCTCTATCTGATCGTCTTCACCAACCACACGTTCTTCGGTCGTGCCTACGCCTATTTCGACAACCATCTGGCGCTCGCGGCTTTCGCGCTCGGTCTCGCCTGCCTGTTCTCGGCCCTGATCATCACCTTTTCCGTCAAATACGTGCTGAAACCGCTTCTCGTCGTGCTCGTCGTCATCGCCGCGGCGGCGTCGTGGTTCATGGACGGGTACGGAACGGTGATCGATATCGACATGATCCGCAACGCGGTGCAGACAACGCCTTCGGAGGCGGGGCATCTGATCACGCCCGCCTTCCTTCTGCATATGGTCGTCTTCGCCGTCGTGCCGGTGCTGTTCGTCTGCTGGGTGCGTGTCGAGCACCGTACCTTCTTCGCCAAGGTGAAATGGAACCTCGCGGCGATCATCCCGCTGGTGCTCGTTGCGCTCGCATGCGGGGTAAGCAGTGCCCGCAGCATAGCTTCGGTGACCCGGTTGCATCGGGACCTGATGATGACGCTCAATCCCTTCGTCCCGATCGGCAGTGCGGTTCGTTTCATTTCCGCCAGCGAGGCGGACAGGGATATCGTCGCCCAGCCGCTGGGCACCGATGCGAGCGTCGTGACCCCCACCGTCTCCGGCAGGCCGCGCGTATTGATCATCGTCGCCGGCGAGACGGCGCGCGCCGAGAACTTCTCGCTCGGTGGTTACGCGCGCGAGACCAATCCAAAACTGGCAGCACGCGACATCGCCTATTTTCCGGATACGTCGAGCTGCGGCACCGCGACGGCGGTATCCGTGCCCTGCATGTTTTCCAACCTCACGCGCAGCGGTTATTCCCATCGTGCCGGTCTCGCCAACGAGAACCTGCTCGACGTTCTCGGTCACGCAGGGGTCAGAACGGAATGGTGGGACAACAATACGGGTAGCAAGGGAGTGGCCAACCGCAGCGTCTATCGGTCGTTTTCCGATGCGAACGATCCCCGCTATTGCGTGAACAACGAATGTCAGGACGAAGCAATGGTCGCCGAACTCGACGGCTGGCTTTCCGGCGTCACGCGGGACAGCGTCCTTGTCCTGCATCAGCTCGGCAGTCACGGTCCGGCCTATTATCTGCGCCGCCCACCGGCATTCGCCCGCTTCCAGCCCGAATGCGATAGCGCCGAACTCGGCGGTTGCAGCCGCGAGGAAATCATCAATGCCTACGACAACACGATCCTCTACACGGATCACGTTCTCGCTGCGGTGATCGATGTGCTGAAGGCCCATCAGGGTTCCGTCGTGCCGGCGATGATCTACATGTCGGACCACGGCGAGTCGCTCGGCGAACATGGCCTCTATCTTCACGGAGCGCCTTATGTCGTCGCTCCGGCGCAGCAGACGCAGGTCCCTTTCGTTCTCTGGCAGGGAACCGAGATGAAGGCGGATGTCGATGCCACCTGCCTGTCCACGCGCGCCGGCGAGCCCGCTTCACATGACAATCTGTTTCACACCACCCTCGGCATCATGGCGGTGAAGACCTCCGTTTACCGGCCGGAGCTCGACGTGCTCGGCGGCTGCCGCAAGGCGGTCCATGGGGCGGATTCGTGACTGTTCTCCACCCCGGGCCGAACGGCGACGATGCCGGAGCCCGTTTTCCTTCGCCAGCATCTTCGTCCAAAAAATCCTTCCCGCTTTTCCGCCAGCCGCGATAGAAATCGGCTAGGGTACGGTCGGGCGGTGCGGAGAGAATGAATTGAGAATTCTTCTGGTCGAGGACGATGCGACACTGGGCGAAGCGGTGCGTGATCATGTTGCAAGCGGCGATCATGCCGTCGACTGGATGAAGACGATCGATACCGCCGCCAGCGCGCTCGCGACCACGAGCTACGGTCTCGTCCTGCTCGACCTTCGCCTGCCGGACGGGAGCGGCATCGCGCTGCTCAAGGATATTCGTGCCCGCGGCATCAATACGCCGGTCATCATCCTGACGGCCCATGACCAGATTTCCGATCGCATCGAGGGGCTGAACAGCGGTGCCGACGACTATCTGGTCAAACCGTTCAACCTGGGTGAACTGACGGCACGCATGCTCGCGGTCAGCCGCCGCTACAGCGGCCGCCCGGTCTCGCTCTTCCGCATCGGCGACATCGAGATCGACGCGTCAGACCGGAAGGTGACCATGGGCGGAGAACCGATCGTGCTGTCGAGCCGCGAATGGGCGGTGCTCGATACGCTTGCCTCGCGACCCGGTGCCGTCGTCTCCAAGTCGCAGATAGAGGAAGCCCTCTATGCCTTCGGCTCCGAGATCGAAAGCAATACGGTCGAGGTCTATGTCAGCCGGCTGCGCAAGAAGCTCGGCCGCGAGCACATCACCACCTTGCGTGGCGTCGGCTACAGGCTGGGACGCGAGCAATGAGCATGTTTCGCCAAACGTCCGGTCCGTCCATGACCCGTAGGCTCATCCTCTGGCTGACCCTGGTCATGTCCTTTCTCTGGCTGCTGGCGGTCGGGCTCGGCTTGGTGGTGATGGAGGAGGAACTCGCCGAGATTTTCGACGGCACGCTTCAGGATACGGCGGAGCGGCTTGTGCCGCTTGCCGTCGACGATCTTGAACATCGCGGCGCTCAGGCGGCATCCCCGCAGCAGTTGCAGACGGGAAATTCCAGCGGCGAGCGCGAGTATCTGATCTACCAGGTGCGCGATCGTTCCGGCCGGGTTCTGATCCGCTCGCACGACGCTCCGGATGTCCCCTTCGAGACCCCGCTGAAAGCCGGCTTCTGGCAGGATGCGACGCATCGTTTCTATACGGCGACCAGTACCGACAGCGGCGTCTTCGTGCAGGTCGCCGACGCGTTCGAGAACCGTGAGGAAGCCTTGCGGGAAGGAGCGATGGCCCTTTTCCTGCCGCTCGTCCTGCTGATCCCCGTCTGTGGCATGGCGATCTGGTTCGTGGTACGCCGGATGATCCGGCCGGTCGGTGAGCTGCGGGAGGAGATCGAAAGCAAGGACGGCGGCAACATGCAGCCGATCGATGCGACCGGCTTGCCCGGGGAACTGCAGCCGATCGCCGTCTCGGTGAACCTGCTGATGTCGAGACTGCGGACAGCACTCGACGCGGAACGGGAATTCACCTCCAATAGCGCTCACGAACTACGCACGCCGATCGCAGGCGCGCTCGCCCAGACCCAGATGCTGATCGCAGAATTGAAGGATGGAGCGAACCGTCATCGTGCCGGCCAGATCGAGGCGTCTCTGGTGCGCCTCAGCCATCTGGCCGAAAAGCTGCTGCAATTGTCCCGTGCCGAGGCGGGGATCGGCCTGACCGACCGCCAGGTCGATCTCGGCCGCGTCCTGGACATGGTCGTGACGGATTTCCGCCGGGGCATGGACGATCCGCAACGGCTTCTCCTGCATCGCGCGCCGGGCGCGGCACTCGTCGGCCCGTTCAGCGAGGATGCCTTTGCCATCGTTCTGCGCAACCTTGTGGAAAATGCCATCGTGCATGGCGATCCCGGCCGGCCGGTCGAGATCTTCCTCGACGCCGGCGGCTCGCTGCGCATCGTCAACGGTGCCGCCATGATGACGCCGGACGAACTGGCATCTGTCCGCAAGCGGTTCAGTCGCGGCCGTACCGAGGCCTCGGGGTCGGGCCTCGGTCTCTCCATCGTCGAGCGCCTGCTCGGGCAGATGAACGGCCGGCTGGTCCTGATGTCCCCCGTCGACGGATGGGCCGACGGTTTCGAGGCGCGCATCGAGCTTCCGTTGCAGACTTCCGGCTAGTCCCGCCTTCGGGAGCCGGCAAGCCGGTCGAGGCGCAACCGGTGACGCTCGTCCGTCAGTCGCCATGCCGTCAGGTAGACGGCCGCCACGACGCTCCCGATGCCGCCGGCACAGAGCAGCAGCATCAGGAATATCTGGTACTTCGCCGCCTCCAGCGGATCCTGGCCGGCGAGGATCTGGCCGCTCATGATGCCGGGCATGGTGATGATCCCCGCGCCGACCATCTGGTTGACCACGGGCAGGAGCCCGGCATTGACCGATCTGCGCAGGAAAGGGCCTAGCGCCCGCCAGCGATCCATTCCGAGCGCGAGCTGCGCCTCTATGGCATTTCTCTCCGTCGCTATCGTGGAAAGCAGGGCGTTGAGCGCGATGCTGGCGGAGTTCATCGCGGTACCGAGAATGATGCCGGCGATCGGGATCGCATGGGCTGCCTCGAGCCAATGATCCGGCCCCCGGACGGTCAGAAGCGCGAATGCCGAGACGACACTGGTGGAGAAAGACACGGCGACACCGCCGACCAGCAACTGCCAGGAGCCACCGAGGCGGCTCGGTTGCCTGGCGCCCACCTCGTAGCTCGCCGCCGTCAGCATCGCCAGGAAGATCGTCAGCGTCAGGATCGCCGAGTTCTGCGAGAAGACGATCCTGAGCAGATGGCCGACAAGGAGCAGTTGCAACACCATCCGCGCGATGGACCATGCCAGCGAGCGGTGAAACCCGAGGGACAGCAGGATCGAGAGGCTGGCGCCGACCAGCGCCAGGAGGACGGCCAGCGAAAGCTCGACTGCGGTCAGTGCGATCATCGGTCGGCGGCCTTCAGGATCAGCGTGTCGTTCGCCAGCCGGTCGGCCTGGGCGCGGTCGTGGGTCACGAGCACGATCCCCGTGCCGGCCGCCATCCTCGCACTCAGGACGGCCTCGATCAGAAATGCGGTATCGGCGTCGAGCGCCGAGGTCGGTTCGTCGAGCAGCAGGAATTGCGGGCGCCGCATCAGGGCCCGGATCAGCACCAGCCTCTGGGCCTCTCCGGATGAGAGCAGGTGCGGCGGCATGTCCAGTTTGTCATGGGGCAGGCCTGTCTGCTCCATGACCAGTCGAAGATCGTCGTCGATTGCGCCGAAATGCCCGCGCACCGTCGGCGCCCACCATCCGGCCTGGGAGGAAACGAACATGACCTTCTGTCGCCAGACCGGGGCCGCCATGCTGGTGCGCGACCGATTGCCTATGGCAGCATGTCCTTCATGCGGATCGAGATCGGCGATCTTTCGCAGCAATGTCGTCTTGCCGATCCCTGATGGCCCCATAATGGCGAGGCCTTGACCGGCTTCAAGCGAAAACCGCACGGCCTCGGCCCCGGCACTGCGTGGGAAATCGACGTCGAGGCGCCCGAAGTTTTCTGCCGGCGAGGCAGCGTTGTCTTGATGCATGGGAGGAACATCGGCTGTGGGCGATCGTCGGACGCAAGCCGGCAATCTCGGACAAGGGTCGTCACATCATAAACAGCATCACGACGATTACCATCGCTATCAGGACGATGGCCGGAATGAGCGGTTCCAGTTCCGACTTGGGCGGCTCAGTCTGCGCATCCTCGACGGCCTGTCTGAACAGTCGGTTGGCGTTTTCGATATCGCCCCTGTCGACGGCCTGGAAAATTTCATCGACAGCTTTTCGGCGATTCATCGTGACACTCCGCACCGTATCTCGGTGCGTAGTCGTCCATTTTTCTGACACCAGGCTGAATTGTCGCCGGAAGGGCCGGGATTTCGGGAAAGATATCGGGTCGATCGCCACCAGGCTCGCCCGCGCCTTCATCGAAGATGAGGATCGGCGCTCTTTTCTTTCGCGGTCAGTCGAGACGCAGTGCCGACCTCAAAGGCACGATCGCCACGAGGCGGCCATCGTCTGCGACGAGCTCGAATTGCTGGCCGTCGATGATGTCGCCCGACTGCACCTTCTCCGCGAGAATTTCCCGTGCCGCGCGTATCGCCTCTTCTTTCGCCAGTAGGTCGTTCTCGAACTCCGATCCCTCGGGATCCTCTTCGAGAATTCCGCCATTTCGCAAATGAAAGAAATACTTAGGCATGCCTTCACCGTCTGCAGGATATTCTGGTGAATGAACCGGGAAAAACCAAAGTTGTTCCACTCCGCGGGCTCGATCTTCTCACGAAGACGAAAGTGCGCGGTCCAGCGCCGCCCGAAGCAGGGCGGAGGGGGCAGGCTTTGCTACCCATTCGAGCTTTCCGAGAGCCGGATCGTCGATATCGGGAGAATATTCGTTGCCCGAATAGATGACGGTCGGAATTCCCTCCGCGATCAATCTTGCGGCGAGGGCCTCGCATGTCGCATCCCGCAGGCGATAGTCGATGATCGCCGCATGCGGACGGTTGCTCTGCAGCCATTCGAGCGCCGACGAGATGGCGGAGAAAGCGGCAACGTCGTCGAAACCGTGCTGCCGGGCGAGCTCCTCGAGTTCGAGTACGATGAAGAGTTCGTCCTCGACGATCAGGGCGATCCTGGTATTCGATGCGTCCATGTCAGAGCCGGTAGGGATCGAGAGCCGATGCCGCAGCTGGGAAATCGCCGCAGGGCACTCGTCTGCGGCATCGGGCAATACGTCCGGCCGCGACCGGCATGACGCGCATCCGGCCGGCGCCGGCCATCGATGCTCGCCGGAGGCCGGTCATTGCAGGCGTCCCGGCATATGCTCGTGACCGAGATCCGCCAGGCCGCGATGCCCGGCGACCGCGCTCTGCAGCTGCGGCACCGTAATGTTTCCTTCGCGGAACAGGTTGATGATGATCGCCGCGGCCAGTTCTGCATCCGGTCCGCTCTTGTCGATCCTCGTCGTCGCAACCCATTCGGTGAATACCGACTCGACGATGCCGAGTTCGGTCGGCCCGAAAGTCGTCTCCAGAAATCTTTTCATTCTTGTATGCCTACCCTCATTCCGGCAGCGATGTGGGTCGGCGGCAGGCTTTCGTCAAGCGTCTGCATAATAACGATTTTTTTAACGCCGCTTGTCTGCCGGCCAGGATCTGGCCATCAGCTCGATTGTACGGCCAGGCGGTGCGAGGCGATGTCTGTGGCCGGGACCGGCCGGGAGAAGAGATAACCCTGCAGGTCGCTGCATCCGATCGCCGTGAGAAAATCCCTTTGCGCCTCGGTCTCGACGCCCTCTGCGGTCGTGGCAATGCCGAGATTGCGGCCGAGGGCTGTTATCGCGGCCGCGATCGCCGCGCCGTTGCTTTCGGTATCCAGAAGCCGGACGAAGGAGCGATCGATCTTGATGCGGTCTATGCCGAACTGGATAAGATGGCTGAGCGACGAATATCCGGTGCCGAAATCGTCTAGCGCTATCTTGATCCCTTCGTTCCTGAGCCGGGAAAGGCTCGCCCGCGCCTCCGCAGCGTTTTCCAGGAGCGCCGTTTCCGTCAGTTCCAGTTCCAGCTGCGCAGGCGCCAGTCCCGTCAGTTTGAGAACCGACAGGATTTCATCGGCAAAGCCGGGACGCCTCAACTGTTTCGGCGAGACGTTGACGGCCATCACTCCGCGCGCAAAACACGTCCGGCCGACGGTGCAGGCCTCTTCCAGGACGAACCGGCCCAACTGGTCGATCAGTCCGCTTTCTTCGGCCAGCGGCACGAACCGGTCCGGCGTGAGAAGCCCATGTTCGGGATGTCTCCAGCGGACGAGAGCTTCGGCACCGGAAACCTCGTAGCGTCCCGCGGCCCGGTGAACCGTCTGATAGAAGACCTCCAGCTGGGAAGTGAACGCGGTCCTTGCGTCGGAGAGACCGCCTGCGCCGTTTCTGGCATATGAAATTCGCGCAAGCTCGGCGCGCAGCTCGTCGGTGAGGCGGTCGCGAGCCAGTCTTTCCGCCTCGATCGCGGCATCGTAGACGACGCAGCATCCGCGGCCCGAAGCCTTTGCGTGGTAGAGCGCGACATCGGCCTGGCGCAGGGTTTCCCGCGGCGTCTGCGATCGGTCGGATACCGTGGCGACGCCGATGGAGCAGCCGATCTGGGCCGTCACGTCGCCGCTCCTCAGATCGAATGGCCGCTGCAGTTCGTGCACGATCGTGTCGCACAATCCGATATGCAGTGACAGGTCGTCCTCCGCCCCGGGCAGGAGGAGGGCAAACTCGTCGCCGCCCAGACGGGCGAGCATTCCGTCCGGCCCGACGACGTTATGCATTCTCTCGGATGCCCTGAGGATCAGTTCGTCGCCGACGGCATGGCCGAAGGAATCGTTTACGGCCTTGAACCTGTCGAGATCGATGAACGCGACGACCGTGATAGTGCCGCTATCGACCAGCGCCCGATGGGCCTCGTCCAGGCAGGTCCCGAACATCGCCCGGTTCGGCAGGGTCGTTAGCGCGTCGTGCAGTGACAGGTGTCTTGCGTTCTGTTCGCTCTGTTTCAGCGCGGTCCAGCTTCGGCTGAGGCGGAAGATGAGTGCGAAAAACAGCGCGGCGAGGACGGCCGCGCCGATGGACAGGGCGGGGGTGAGGCGTTCGATCACCCGGGAACCCGGCAGATCCGGCGTCCAGATGATGAAGCCGATGGGCTCCCGGGCGGATGTCGCCTCGATTTCGAAGGCGACTTCCGCATCCTCGGCATCGACGGTGCGGGAATAACGCGCACCGTTCAGCCCCTGCTCGCGGCTCAGCGCGTCAAGCGCGGCGCCGTCGAGAAACCGGAAGGCGACGAGATAGAGCTGGCCTTTATCGCCCTCCTGCGCTGTGCTGCCGGTATCTTCGGGATAGCCGGAGATCGGCACCGCTCCCACGATCGATGGGCGGCCTTCGAGACGCATGAGTTCCGCCTGCGCCGGGTCGTCCCGCGGGCCCTCGGCATCGCTCGCCAGCTGCCGTGTCTTCAGCCGCTCCAGCATGTCCAAAAGCAGCGGCCGGACCCAGCGGAACCGGCGAAGCGTCGCCTGATCGTCGGTCATCGCCAGGTTGGCGCCGGCATCGATCAGGAACAGCTTCTCGTATCCGAAGGCCGGCGTCGCGACCTCGCCGAAAGTCAGCATCGGATCGGACCGCGCCAGCCCGGCGGCCCGGATTTCGTGTCCCTCCCGCAGGAGCGACGTGTAGGCTGCGGCCAGCAGACGCATATCGTTGGCTACGCTCGAAACCTGATCGTTCAGTCTGCTGCTGACGAGTTGCTTCTGCCGCTCGAGGGCTGCGATATCGCTCTCTCCGCCGGCCCATATCGCCGCCATGGCGACGAGGAAGATCGCGGCCGATCCGCTTGCCGCTATGAGTACCAGGATGGATTTGGAGTTTCTCCGAACCAACCGCCTGCTGAATGAAAAGCCGGAGAAACGTGTGAGCAATCCTACCCCCTGAAGCCGGCTTAGATTTTCGCAAAAAGATTACAAATTGCTTATGGAGTAATGAGGAATATTTAATCGATATGCGGTTTGATCCGACCCGACCGCGGACGCCAATGCCCTTGCGCCCCTCATCCACGCTTCGCCCGGATTAGCCCATGTTTGATTTCTTTCGGAAACTTAAGGCGCCGCTCGCAGCGGCGTTTCTGGCCTGCTCCGCAATGGCCGTGCTGCCATTGGCGGCACGCGGCGAGGATGCGGTGACGAAGGTCGCCGTGGAAGGGATCTTTCCACCCTTCAACTACCTCGATTCCAACAAGCAGTTGCAGGGGTTCGACGTCGATATCGCCCGGGCGCTCTGCGATGCCGCAAGCCTTCGCTGCGAGTTCGTGATGCAGGAATGGGACGGCATGATCCCCAATCTCCTCGCGCGCAAATACGATACGATCATCTCGTCGATGTCGATGAGTGCCGAACGGAAGGAAAAGGTGGCGTTCACCGAGCGCTACTACGACAGTCCGTCGGTCTTCATCGTTCGCAAGCAGTCCGAAATCCGCCAGACCGACCCCGGCAGCCTTGCGGGCCGGAAACTCGGGGTCACCCTGTCCACGTCCCAGGCGAGTTACGCGGATCACTTCTATCCCCGCAGCCAGAGGATCATCTATCCTTCGTCGCCGGACCTCTACAAGGCCTTGGCCGCGGGTGAAGTCGATATCATCCTGGAAGACAAGCTCGCCATCTACGACTGGCTGGCGAATACCAGAGCCGGGACCTGCTGCGAATTCCGCGGCCAGGACATCAAGGATATCACCTATTTCGGCGAAGGCGCCGGCATCGCCGTCAGGCCGGAAGACGACGCACTGCTGAGAAAGCTCAATGCCGCGTTGGACACGATCAAGGCCGACGGCACCTACGACATGATCAACGCCAAGTATTTCCCCTTCAGCATACAATAGCTCTCAGGTGCGCGCACCCACGCCGCAGCCGCCTGTCACAGGCCGGCGTG
>JBQGDG010000204.1:0-6144 GCA_052038935.1 Neorhizobium sp.
CTACTCCACGAACACCCTGACCGTCGCGGCCCTTCCCGCGCTATCGATCACCGTCAGCGTCGAGAACCCCGCGCCTTCCGGCAGCCATTGATTGGTGCGGCGACGGGAGAAATCGGCAAGCGGCCTGCCGTTGGCCAGCCAACGGAACGGCGGACGGCCGCCCTGGAGTTTCAGCACCAGCGGCGAAATCTCTCCCGCCAGCACCCCGAGATCGACCTTCGCCCCCTCCGGCGGATAGACGATCTGCGGTGCGCTCTCCTGCGCGGATGAGCGGATCAACCCGCCGGCCGTGACCGCGAACCGCCGCTGGGCAATCGGAAGGTCGGATTGCGCCAGCCGAACCGCACCTGCGGGTGCCGCCGGATGCGGCGTGATCGGCACACCGGAGCGCGAAAAGGCATCGAACAGGATCGGCGCCGCCGTCTGGTAGCCCGCAATATCCGGCACGGCGCCATTGTCCGGCCGGCCGACCCAGACACCGAGCACATGACGCCCGTCGTAACCGACGGACCATGCATCGCGATAGCCGTAACTCGTTCCCGTCTTGTAGGCGATGCCGAGCCTGCGGCTGCCGGTGGGCGGCAGGACGTCGGACAGCACATCGGTGACGTTCCAGATCGCCTGACGTTCGAGAAGCGGCTCGTTGTCGAGCATGGCCGGCTGTTCGTCGATGCCGTTGCCGATCCGGACCGGCTGCCCGCCATTGGCGAGCGCCGCGTAGGCCTGCACGAGATCCTTGAGCGTGATGCCGACACCGCCGAGACCGATCGCAAGCCCCGGCGCCTCGCCCGCCGGCAGGACCGGCCGGACATCGGCGCGACGAAACCGGATCATCAGCCGCGATGCACCGACAGCGTCGAGCAGCCTGACAGCCGGCACGTTGAGCGACAGTTGCAGCGCCTGGCGTACCGTCACGTCCCCCTGATAGCTCATGTCGAAATTCTTCGGCCGATAGCCGAAGAAATCCGCCGGACGATCCTCGATCATCGTTTCCTGGGAGACGAGGCCCTGTTCGAAGGCAAGGCCGTAGATGAAGGGTTTCAGCGTCGAGCCGGGCGAACGCAGCCGGCGCGTCATGTCGATCCAGCCGGAGCGCCCGGCATCGAAATAATCCGCCGAGCCCACTTCGCCGACGATCTCGCCCGTCGACGCATCCGCCATGACCATGGCGACAGAGACTTTCGGCGCCAGCCTGGCCGAGGCCTCGCGCGCCACTTCCTCCAGCTTCCGCTGGATGCTCCGCTTCAGCGTGCTGCGATATTCTCCGGCTTGCGGATCCTTGCGGATGGCGGCTTCGGCGAGATGCGCGGCATAGGCCGGCAACTGCAGCCTCGCTTTCGGTACGAGGTCATGGGAGGCGCGCTCGGCCTCCCCCTCGCCCGTCACCGCGGCGACGGCGGGACGGTCGAGCACCCGCTCACGGGCTGCGAGTGCGTTTTTCGGATGGCGGTCTGGCCGACGCGATTCCGGCGATTGCGGCAGGGCGACGAGAAGTGCCGACTCCGCCACCGTCAGCCGCTTCGGCTCCTTGCCGAACCATGCGAGGCTGGCTGCCCGGATACCTTCGATATTGCCGCCATAGGGGGCATGGGTGAGATAGAGCTGGAGGATCTCCCGCTTGCCGAGCCGCCGCTCGATCTGGACGGCGCGGGCGAGCTGCAGCAGCTTGGCCGACAAGGACCGCGTTTCCCGTGGCTCGATCAGCCGCGCCACCTGCATGGAGAGCGTCGAGGCGCCGGAGACGATCCGGCCAGCGGTGAGAAGCTGGAAAGCTGCCCTGCCGATCGCCAGCGGATCGATGCCGCCATGCTCGTAGAAGCGGCGATCCTCATAGGCGATCAGCATGGCGAGAAAGCGCGGATCGACATCCTCGACATCGGTCTTCAGCCGCCAGCGGCCTTGCGGCGTGGCGAAGGCGCGCAGCAGCTCGCCATCGGCATCGAGCACTTCGCGGGAGACGGTCGTGGCATTCTCGAGCGGCGGCGGATAGGCCCGATCGGCCCATTCGAGGCCGAGCCAGACCATCCCCGCTAGAACGAGGCAGGTGCCGACACCGATCGAGAATTTCCACCTGCGCTTCATGCGGGTTCTTCTTGTCCACTGTCTGCTTGTCTTCGAGGCCGTCACAAACAGCGACTACCTATCTCCGCCAGCATCCTCGGCAACGTCCGCCCCTCATCCGGCTGCCGCCACCTTCTCCCCGCAAGCGGGGCGAAGGGCCCGTGTTGCGACGTCTCCGTCCCTCTCAAGCGTCGAGCGGGGCAAGTCCCCTCTCCCCGTTTACGGGGAGAGGGCTAGGGTGAGGGCAGCCCACCACGAACGCAGAGAGTGCGGGCCATATGCTTGGAGGACCAAGGCAGCCCACTCCACCAATCACCGTCACTGCGCCGCGATCACCTCCATCTTGCCCATCGCCGTCCTGCCCGAAAACTGCGGGCGGTACATGTCCTCCACCTGTGCGGCCGGATGGTCGTAAGTGCCCGGCGTCACGGCGCGGACGACATAGGCGAGCGTGATCTGGCGGTTATCGCCCTGGGCCCGGTTGAATGCCGCGACGAAGCGGTCGTTGCGGAATTCCGTATGCGCCGCCTGCACTTCCTCGATCCAGTCGAAATTCGTGAGGCTGGCGCTGTTGACGATGCTCGGATTGTCGATCTCGAAACCGGCCGGCAGAAGGTCGGTGACGACGATGCGCGACGGCCAGTCGTTGGTCTCGGTGATGTTCAGCACCACGACATACCGTTCGTTCTGCCTGATCTCGCTGACATTCGCCTCCTCGCCATCCATCGTGTAGTAGGTGCGGCCGATCTGGAAACCGTCGCCGCCGGCCGGCAGCGGTGTCGCGGGTGCGGCAACCGTGGTGATCGCGGCCGACAACGCATCACCGCTGTCGTTGCGCACCGTGACGGGATGATCGAGCAGCACGTCGCCCGCCATCTGTGACATCAGCGTACCGGTATGAGCGGCACCATTGACGTTGAGCTTCAGGCTTTCATCGCCGTTCTGCAGCGCGCGGGCGGCGAGCAGCATCCAGGTCTGCTCTTGCGTGCTGGTATATTTCTTCTGCCCCCATTCCTTGGCGACCACGTCCGCCAGCGCCGGCACGATCGGCGGCACCGGCCGGCTTTCGGCAGCCAGCGCCAGCACGGCGGCCCCGTCCCGCAGCGACGATCCATAGTCCGAACGCGCGAGGCTGACACGACGGACCTGCGCTTCCTCCGACATGCTCAGCGCCGCGTTGAAGATCGTCCGCGACCGCTGGCCGTCGCCATAGAGCGAAAGCGCTGCTGCGATATGCGCCTTGGCGAGTGGTGTCGGGAAATCCCCGAGCATCGTATCGGCGTAATAACGCAGGTCGCTGATCGCGGCCTTGCGGTTACGGGAGAGTACATAGAGAGCGTAGGCGATCTGGTTGCCCTGATCGCGCACGTTGGTCGTGTAAGAAAGCGTGTTCTGAAGGTTTTCCAGCGCCTGCACGAGCGGCTTTTCCGGCACGTCGTAACCCTGCTCGCGTGCCCGCGACAGGAAATCCGTCACATAGGCATCGAGCCACAGGTCGCTGCCTGCACCATCAGGCCCCCAGAGGCCGAAACTGCCGGCGGAAGCCTGGAAGGACAGCACGCGGTAGATCGCATCCTGTACGCGCTTCTTCACCTCGGCATCGTCGGCAAGCCCGTTCTGCACCGCCATTTCGCTCAAGTAGAGCAGCGGCAGCGCCCGGCTCGTCGTCTGTTCGGCGCAGCCATAAGGGTAACGGCTGAGGCTCATCAGCAGAGCCGGGATATCGAAGGCGTTGGAACGGCTGACATTGACGCTGACCGAGGCCCCCTGCAGCACGCTGTCGGCAAGGAGATTGCTGTCCACCACGAGGCTGGCGCCCGGGCGGAGCTCGACCAGCCGCCGTTCGGTGACCGGCATCGCCGCCGGACGGACCGGGAGGTGCAGAACCTGATCGACCGAGAGGCCGGAAGCATTGGCAAGCCGGATAGAAACCGTGCCGTCACCCGGTTCGATGCCGACCAGCGGCAGGGTGACGCTCGTTTTCCCACCTGCGGCCAGTTCCACCGGCTTGATCGCAGTCTGGCCGACGGCGACCGCATCGCTGGTTTCGACGGTGAGATCGTAAGTGCCGGCCGGACCATCGGTATTGGCGATATCGAGCCTCAGATTGCTGTCGTCGCCGGGTGCCAAGAAACGCGGCAGGCTGGAGGTGATGACGACCGGATCGCGGATGATGACATCCCTGACGCCGTGACCGACGCCGGATTTCGACCAGGCGACGGCCATGACCCTCGCGGTGCCGTTGAACTGCGGAATATCGAAGGAGACGTTTGCCTTGCCCTCGCCGTCCAGCTTGACCGGGCCGGAGAAGAAGGCGACCAGCTTTTCCTTCGGCGGGCTCGCCTGCAGCGCCATGCTGCCGCCATCGCCGCCGGTCCGAAGACGTCCGGTGGCACCCAGCGATCCGTCGATAAGCCGGCCATAGATGTCGCGGATTTCCAGCCCGAGGCGACGCTGGCCGAAATACCAGTCGTCGGGTGCCGGCGGCTCGTATCGGGTAAGGTTCAAGATACCGACATCGACGGCCGCGACCGTGACATAGGCATCCTCGTTGGCACCGGCTCCCGCCACCTGCAGCGAAATATCGAGCGGCTGGCGCGGCAGCGTCTTTTCCGGTGCGTCGATGGCGACAGAAAGATCGCGCGCTTCCGGGTCGACCTTCAGCCAGGTGATGCCGATCGCCCGCATCGGCATGCGGCTTTCGCGTGCCTCGCCGGGACGATAGAGCGTCGCGGTGACGTATGACCCGGCACCCCAGTCGGCGGTGACGGGAATTTCCACCTCGCCGCCCTTCTCGGAGATACCGGCAGTCTTGACGGTGATCAGCTCCTCGGAGCCGGCCATCACCATCAGCTCGCCGGCATAACGCGACGAAACCTTGAGCTTCGCCGTCTCGCCGATCTTGTAGCTCGGCTTGTCCAGCGCGATTTCCAGAGCGTCGGGCGTTTCGGTCGACGTGGCGGTGACGAACCAGCCGGCATCGAACTCGACGCTGGAGGCCGGGCCTCCGATATCGGCCGTCTCGACCTCGAGACGATAGCGGCCCCACTCGACCGGAACCGACACGCGCCCGCCATCCGTCGTGACGTCGACGCTGCCGTTTGCGACCTGCTTCGTCCGGGTAATCGGCTCATAGCGCCACGAATTGCCGTCCCGATACCACTGATAGTCCTGTTCGACCTTGACGAGTTTCCATGGCAGATCCTGCGCGGCCTGTTTGGCGCCGGCCTCATCGACAAGAATGACGTTGAAATTTCCGCTGGCGCCTTCCGGCAGATCACCGGAAAACTCCGGCTTTATGCCGATCCGCGTATCATCAGCCTTCACCGGCAGAGACAGGCTGCGCTCGATCGCGCGGCCGCCCGCCTCCTGCATGCGCACCACGATATCGGCATTGATCAGCTTCGTGGTCGACGGCAGTTCGGCG
Source organism: Neorhizobium sp. (assembly GCA_052038935.1). Classification (GTDB taxonomy): domain Bacteria; phylum Pseudomonadota; class Alphaproteobacteria; order Rhizobiales; family Rhizobiaceae; genus Neorhizobium. The sequence continues at coordinate 5,489 of JBQGDG010000204.1, forward strand.
ACATCCGCATCGAATACCGCCTTGCCATCCTCATCCGTTTCGCCCAGAGCATCGAGCGGAATACGGACCGTTTCGGTCTCCTCCTCGTCGGCAAGGCCGAACTGGTAGCCGGGGAAAGCGGCATTCTCGCGGGTCGGCTTCAGGGCGATCTCGCCTTCGAGGCCGAGGCCTGCGGCCGGAGCGCCGTAGAGATAGCGACCGTCGATCGCGACCGATGCCGGTTCACCGACGGTGATCTCCTTCGCCTCGCTCGTCATGTCGAACTCGATGCGGTCGGGCACGAAGTCATCGACCAGGAACGTCTTCTCGCCGATCGCAGTCCCCTTGGGATCGGTAAACACCTGCATCGTCCAGGTGCCGCGCATCGACGTGTCCTGCAGCGGCAGATCGAGCGTGTAACCGCCGAGCGCGCCGTTCTTCACCATCCGCCGATCCTCTACGCCGTCGGGGCGCAGGAAGACGAAGGTAAGCGGCAGGTTCTCGATCGCGGTCGCATCGACATTGCGGGCAAGCGCGCTGGCATGCACGGTTTCGCCCGGCCGGTAGATGCCGCGCTCGGTCCAGGAGAGGAGATCGATCGCCCCCGGCGCCGGCCGTCCGGTCACGCCGCGGTCGGAAAGATCGAAACCGGCGCGGGTCATGTCGAGGAAGACATA
>JBQGDG010000205.1:0-33986 GCA_052038935.1 Neorhizobium sp.
GAGGCGATGACGCCTTCGTAGGTGGCATAAAGCGGATCACCGACCAGCACGCCGTCGCCGGCCTCGACGAGACCGGTCATGACGCCGTAGAGCGCCGTCTGGGTGCCGGGGAAGCAGAGGAAGTTCTTTTCGGTGACGCCGGGGCGGCGCTTCGAATATTTTTCGACCAGCGCCTTCAGGACGGGTGGTTCGCCGCGGCCGTTGGAGTAGCGGGTGCGGCCGGCATGCATGGCGCGCGCAGCCTCATCGAGAAGCGCCTTGTCGGGCGCCACATCCGGCTCGCCGATCGTCAGTTCGATGATCTCCTCGCCCTCGGCCTTCATCCGCCGGGCGGTGAGGTGAAGAGCCCAGCGGCCGGAACCGAGATGGGCGAGACGGTCGGTGATCGAAGCATAACGCATGCGTATTTCCCTGTTATCGTTCGGCAGCCAGTTCACCCGGCTCCAGTCTCAAGAGTGCCTCGACGGAGGCGAGCGCGCTGTCGGCCAGTTCGTTCTCGGCAAACAGATCTGCGGTCAATGTTCCTTCGAGCCACAATCCGTCGATCAGCGCGTTCAGCGAAATGGCGAAGCTGCGGCATTGCCGCGGCGTCAGTGCTGTTCCCCGTTCCGCGAAAAAGGCGGTCAGAAGCGTTTCCAGCGCCTCCAGGAAGGCGAGATAGTTTTCCCGGTGGATCGCGGCGAAAGTCTGGTCGATCTGGATATGGCTGATGAAGGCCGCCCAGAGCGATAGGGTACGGCTGTCGGTCACCGGCGGCGTGACGTTGGCGACGATGAAGCGGCGCAGGCGCGCGCGGGCGGTCTCGCCGTCGATCGCGGCTGCGATCGCCATTTCCGTCATGCCCATCATCACCTTGCGATAGGCGGCCTGCAGCATCTGGTCCTTGCCGGTGAAATAATGCCGGATGAGGCCGCCGGTCACGCCGGCTCGGGTGGCGATCTGGCGTACCGTCGCTCCCTGGATGCCGAATTCGGCAATGCAGTCGAGCGTCGCCAAGATCAGGTCCTCGCGGCGTTCGGCCTCACTGGCGCGGGTATAGGTGCGACGACCGGCGGTCATCTCCGGGTCACTGCCGCAAAAAGGGTCGGGTCAGGCAGGTCGGGCCGCCCTCGCAGGCAATGCAGAGCGCATCGGCCTCGAAGGTCTCCACGACGCAGCCATGGGCCTCCATCGCCGCCTTCGTCAGGGGGAAGCCGTCCACCATGATGACATGCCCGGGACGTGTCGGCAGGACGTTGAGGTTGAGGCCGTTGCTTTCGGCGAATTCCCGCTCCGGCGCATGCACCAGCGTATATCCCATCTCCCCGAGCAGCAGATAGAGCGCGGCCGGCATCAGCGGCGCATGGACGAGCGCCAGCTTTTCGGCAAGCGGGCTGATGACCGACATCAGGTGCAGGCAGGCCTCCACCCCTTGCCACAGCGGCAGATCGAAACCGAGCACTCTTGCGCCGATCGGCTCGAGGATCGCGGAAAGCTGGTCGATGCCCGCCTGATTGGTTCTCACGCCACGGCCGACGGCGAGCGTCTTCTCGTCGATCCAGACGCAGTCGCCGCCTTCGACGGTGCCGGGCGCCAAGATGCGTCCGAGAATAGGAATGCCGGCTGCCGTATAGATCTCGCCATGCAGATCCGGCTCGGCGGCACGCAGCGTCTTGCCCATGCGCAGGAGAATGGCGCCGTGATCGGTCATCAAGGAAGGATCGTGGGTGAACATGGCATCGGCCAGGCCGTCGCCCCTGTCTTCCAGCCACAGGATTTCAGTGCCGGATTTCTCCACCAGGCGGGAGAATTCCCCATGCTGGACGATTGCCCTTTCGGCATCGAAAGCGGGGCCGTAGTGCCATTCCGCGGCCCCGGCGGCGCGCAGGCTATCCCCCGGCCTGCGCATCAGTACCCGCCGAAGCGGCGTCGCCATGGTCTGGGCGCCGTAGCGTGGCGTCATGATATTTCCCCCGCGATCGTTGCTGAAATCCGTATCCCGACAGTTTGTTATTATACGCTTGAATAATTGCCGCACAAGTGCAAGACTTCCTTCAAACAGGCCGTGTTCCAGCGCCACGAGCCGCAGAAAGATAAGCTGGGGGAACAGCGAAATCAGCAGACCGGCCTTTCGAAGCCGGCAGCGACGGTGTGCATGGTGGAACCGGCGAAAGCCATCGAAGTCTCCAATCTCCACAAACGTTTCGGGCCGCTGGAAGTCCTGAAGGGCGTCTCGCTCACGGCGCGGCAGGGCGACGTGATCGCCATTATCGGCGGCAGCGGTTCGGGAAAATCGACCTTCCTGCGCTGTATCAACATGCTGGAACTTCCGAGCGCCGGCAGCATCGCCGTCCATGGCGAGACGATCGTCATGAAGAAGGACGGCCACGGTGGCCTGATGCCCTCCGACCGGCGACAGGTACAGCGTATCCGTTCCCAGCTCGGCATGGTCTTCCAGAGCTTCAATCTGTGGCAGCACATGACGGTGTTGCAAAACGTCATCGAAGTGCCCGTCCATGTGTTGAAGATGCCCAAGGACAAGGCGATCGAGATCGCCGAGGCGCTGCTGAAACGTGTCGGGCTCCATGAAAAGCGCGATGCCTATCCGGCCTTTCTCTCCGGCGGTCAGCAGCAGCGTGCGGCGATCGCCAGGGCGCTCGCGATCCAGCCGCTGGTCATGCTGTTCGACGAGCCGACCTCGGCGCTCGATCCGGAACTGGTCGGGGAGGTGCTGTCGGTGATCGGCGATCTGGCGCGCGAGAAGCGGACGATGATCCTCGTCACCCACGAAATGAAGTTCGCCCGCAAGGTCTCCAATCACGTCGTCTTCCTGCATGGCGGGATGATCGAGGAACAGGGGCCGCCCGAGCAGCTCTTCGGCGATCCGAAATCCGAGCGGCTGAAGCAGTTCATCCGTTCCATCCACTGACAACCGCTCAACAGCCAAACAACAAGCAAGCGAAAGGGGAAATGATGAAAAGCATTCTGAAAACCGCGGCGCTGGCGATCGCCATGAGTGTATCGGCGCTGGGCGCGGCAAGCGCCGAAGACGTCAAGGTGGGCTTTGCGGCGGAGCCCTATCCGCCCTTCACCTCACCTGATGCAAGCGGCAAGTGGGTCGGCTGGGAGGTCGATTTCATGGAGGCGATCTGCGCCGAAGCCAAGCTCAACTGCATCGTCACGCCGGTTGCCTGGGACGGCATCATTCCGGCCCTGACGGCCAAGAAGATCGACATGATCATCGGCTCGATGTCGATCACAGAAGAGCGACTGAAGACGATCGACTTCTCCGACAAGTACTACAACACGCCGACCGGTATCGTCGGGCCGAAATCGGAAAAATTCGACGCAACGCCGGAAGGTCTGAAGGGCAAGATCGTCGGAGTGCAGGTTTCGACCGTCCACCAGACCTATGCCACCAAATATTTCACCGAGGCGGCCGAGATCAAGGAATACCAGACCCAGGACGAGGCGAACCAGGATCTCGTCGCCGGCCGTATCGATGCCATCCAGGCCGATGCGATCGCGCTCGACGCCTTCCTCAAGTCCGATGCCGGCGCCTGCTGCGAATCGAAGGGCAACGTGAAGGACGATGTCGCCATTCTCGGCGCCGGGGTCGGCGTCGGGCTGCGCAAGGGCGAAACGGCGCTGAAGGACAAGGTCAATGCCGCCATCAAGGCGGTCCGCGCCGACGGCAGTTACGACACCTTCTCGAAGAAATATTTCGACTTCGACATCTACGGCGGCTGACGGTCGGCTCGATCTGCCCGCCGCCTTCCCGGCGGCGGGTTCCTCGCCTGATCTTCCAACCGGATTTTCACCATGGACGGCTGGCCGGCCACGCTCCAACTTCTGGCACTCGCGCCTCCAGGCTGGGGCAGCGTGCTGCTTCAAGGGCTCGTCGCCTCGCTGCAGCTGGCGGTCGGCGGGTATGTGCTGGGGCTCCTGATCGGCATCGGCGGCGCCTTCGGCAAGCTCTATGGCGGCCCCGTCCCGCGCGATCTGCTGGAAATCTACACGACCGTCGTCAGGGCCGTGCCCGAACTGGTGCTGATCCTCATCCTCTATTACGCCGGCGCCGACCTGATGAACCAGGCGATGGCGCTGCTCGGTCTTCCGGCGGCGGATATCAGCGGGCTCGCCGCCGGCATCTTCGTCATCGGCGTGGTGCAGGGCGCCTATTCAACCGAGGTGCTGCGTGGTGCGATCCGGGCTGTACCTCCGGGAGAGATCGAGGCGGCGCGGGCCTACGGCATGTCCCCGCTTCTGACGCTGCGCCGGGTGACGCTGCCGGCCATGCTGCCCTTCGCGATACCGGGGCTCGCCAATCTCTGGCTGATCGCCACCAAGGATACCGCGCTTCTCGCGGTCGTCGGCTTCAGCGAGCTCACGCTGTCCACGCGGCAGGCGGCGGGATCGACAAAGGCCTATATGACGTTCTATCTCGCGGCCGGAGCTCTCTATCTCGGGGTGACGCTCGTCTCCAATGTCGTCATCGGCCTGATCGAACGGCGCGCCCGACGCGGCATGGTGAGAATGGCCGGAGGGATCAGCGCATGAGCGAGACGCCTGCCGACAGCCCCGCCTATGTGCCGCCCAAGGCGAGGAGCCTGCTGGAACCGCACCGGCTTTTCCTGATGGCGGTCTTTGCCGGCCTCGTCATCTGCGCGGCCGTCTTCATGCGCTGGGACTGGCTGCCGACCTACGGGCCGCGGCTCGCCTATGGCGTGTGGCAGACGATCGTGCTGCTGTTCTGGACGGCGACCATCGGCTTCCTGCTGGCGCTGCCGATCGGCCTCGTACAGGTCACCGGACCATGGCCGCTCGCCTTGCTGGCGAAAGGCTTCTGCACGATCATCCGCGGTACGCCGCTGCTCCTGCAGCTCTGGATGCTCTATTACGGGCTGGGTTCGATCTTCGCGCAGTTTCCGGAAATCCGCTCGTCCATCTTCTGGCCCTATCTGAGGCAGGCATGGCCCTACGGCTTTACCGCGCTGATGATCTCCTTTGCCGCCTACGAGGCGGAGGTGATGCGGGGCGCCTTTGCCGGCGTGCCGCGCGGGGAACTGGAGGCGGCGCGCGCCTACGGCATGGGCCGCTGGACGATGTTCCGCCGCATCTGGCTGCCCCGGGCGGTCCAGCGGGCGCTGCCGACGCTGACCGGCGAGACCGTGCTGCAGCTCAAATCGACGCCGCTGGTGGCGACGATCACAGTGATCGACGTCTATGCGATCATCTCGCGCGTCCGGCAGGATACGTTCCTGACCTATGAACCGCTGTTGCTCCTCGCGCTGATCTACCTTTGCCTCACCGGCATACTGGTGGCGGGCTTCCGCTACCTGGAGCGGCGTATTCCGCAGCGCTGACCGGCGCCTTCAGCGGGGCATGCGTCCCGCCCGCGCTCCGGCATGCCGGGCGGGCAGGCGGGCGCTTCCGAACAGCTTGTCCCGCAACGTCCCGTCCTGATAGGAGGTCTTGTAGCGGCCGCGCTCCTGCAGGATCGGGATGACCAGTCCGATGACGTCGTCGAAACATTCCGGCACGACCGTACGCGACAGGTTGAAGCCGTCGATGCCGGCATTGTCGGCCCATTCGATCAGCGTATCGGCGATCTGCTCGGCCGAGCCCACCATCGGCGGCTGGCGGCTGCCGAGCGCCATCTGTTCGAGAAGCTTGCGCTTCGTCCACTGCGGCCCGGCGCTGCGGGTCATCGCTTCGACATTGGAGGTGATCGCAGCGGTCTGCGTCGTGCGGATCGGTTCGTCGAGATCGTATCGGGCGAAATCGATACCGAGGGAAGCCGCGGCATGCACGAGCGCGCCTTCCGAACTGGCATGGCTCCGATAATCCTCGAATTTCTCTCGGGCTTCCTTCTCCGTTCGGCCGGTGACGATCGTCGCGCCCATGAAGATCTTGATATCGTCCGGGAAACGCCCGGCGGCCACTGCCCGCGTGCCTATGTCATCGACGATGGCACGGACGCCTTCCATCTTCTGTCCGTTGACGAAGACGCATTCGGCATGGGTGGCGGCAAATTCGCGGCCGCGGGTTGAGGAACCGGCCTGATAGAGGACGGGCGTGCGCTGCGGCGAGGGCTCGCAGAGATGCATCGCCTCGATGCTGTACTGCTTGCCGTCGTGGCGGATTTTGCGCACCCTGGCGGGATCGGCGTAGATACGATTGCGGCGGTCGAGGACGACCGCGTCGTCGTCCCAGCTGGCTTCCCAGAGGCCGTACATGATCTCCATGTATTCGTCGGCCAGGTCGTAACGGTCGTCATGGGCAGCCTGGCCGGTAAGCCCCACTGCCCGCGCCGCGCTGTCGAGATAGCCGGTGACGATATTCCAGCCGATCCGCCCGCCGGTCAGGTGATCGAGCGTCGACATGCGACGGGCAAACAGGAATGGCGGTTCGTAGGTGAGGTTGGCGGTGACGCCGAAGGACAGATGTCTCGTCACCGCGGCCATGGCCGGAACCAGCATCATCGGATCGTTGACCGGGACCTGGACGGCGCCTCGCAACGCCGCATCTCCGTTGCCGCCATAGACGTCGTTGACGCCGACCACATCGGCGAGAAAGATCCCGTCGAACAGCCCGGCCTCGAGCCGGCGGGCGTAATCCATCCAGTAGTTCAGCTCTGAATAACGATGCGACTGGTCCCGCGGGTGGGTCCACAGCCCCTGCTGGATATGGCCCACGCAGTTCATGTCGAAAGCATTGAAGCGGATTTCGCCAGCCATGAAATCGCCCTTTCGTTGCGAAGAATTCTCGTCTCCTATATGATGTGTATGTCTACTATAGGAGATGGACCTCATGCAAGCATCGAGCGGCTCGGAGCAGGATTCCGCGGATGCAATCGCCGCGACGCTCAAGCGGGAGCGGGAAGCGCGAAAATGGTCGCTCGCCGAGCTTGCCGACCGCTCGGGCGTCTCCAAGGCCATGATCAGCAAGATCGAGCGCCGGGAGGCGAGCCCGACGGCAACGGTGCTCGGCCGTCTCTCCGGTGCCTTCGGCGTGCCGCTCTCGGTTCTTGTCGCTTCGGCGGAGAAGGCGACGGAAAGACTGAGCGTTTCGGAACGGCAGCCGGTCTGGACCGATCCCGATACCGGATATGTACGTCGGGCGGTTTCGCCGGCAGGCGCGCCGGTGGAACTGATCGAGGTCCAGCTGCCTGCCGGCGTGAGCGTGCCATATCCTGCCGCCGCCTTCGCATTCCAGCAGCAGCAGATATGGATGCTGCAGGGCCAGCTAGACTTTGCCGAAGGCGAGGTGGTGCACCGGCTGAAGGCAGGCGACTGTCTCATGCTCGGTGGCCCGAGCGATTGCCTGTTCTTCAATCCCGGTTCCGTGCCGGCCAGATACCTGATCGTGCTGAGCCGACGCTGACCCCTCATGACGGGAGGACCGGGAACCATCTTGTCCAGCTCTGGTTGGAAGCCTGTAGGAGACATCGAAAACAGGGAGCCCGTCATGCAAGGCAACAAGACCCATCAGCAGCAGAGAAATATCATCGAAGGCCGCGAGAACACCGCCAACGGAGATCGCGACCTCGATATCCGCTCCGATCTGAACCGCAGCGAAGCCGCAAAGGACGCCTTCAGACGCGGCGACGATCTCGACATGCGCGTCGCCGAGGTTTCGCTTCACGACGATCCTGCTATCATGCGCGGAACGACTGCCGGAACGAGCAGGAAGTCCTGATCACGTTCCCGGATGACGAGCACCGGAGACCGGCCCCCTGGCGCCGGTTCCTGAACGGTCCGCTAAGTACGGATCGAGCGTCCCCGAGACGGGGCGCGGGAGGAGGAGACGTCATGCAGCATGGAACAGTTCGGTCCGCCGCCGCGGGAGGAGTGCTGGCTGAGGAGTTGTCGGCACTTCCCGTAAGCGAAGCGGTCATCGTGGCGCTTTCGCCGCAATGCGTCGCCACCGCCTTCGATGCAGCCCGGCGGCTCGGCTGGGAACTCGATCTGCTGCTCATCGGCAGGATTTCCGCTCCCGGTCATCCGGAGCGGACGATCGGGTCGGTCCTTGATCTGGATGTACCGCAGATGACCGTCGACGAGAAGCTCGCGCGTGAATGCCATGTGCCGCCGGGCTATCTGGATACCGAGCGTCACCGTCAGCTTGCGGAACTGGAGCGCCTGCATTTCATGTATCTCGGCGACGACGACGGCGCCCGGCACCACCATGCGGGCAAGGACGTCGTCCTCATCGATGACGGCGTCGAACCCGCCATCCTGCAGCAGATATTGCGGGCCCTGAGTGGCGCCGGCGCCGTGTCCGTCCGCATCGTGGCTGCGCGACCGGGCGACGGCCGGAGGATAGACGAGCGGGCGGTAGCGCAGCTCCTCAAGGAAGCACGGCGGATCCACAGGCTCCTGCACTAGGGTTTCGCATCCCCGGCAATGCTCAGATCTCGATGGTCGCCAGGAGCGGAAGATGATCGGAGGCGAGCCGCGTCAGCGGCGTCGCGACGACCGATGCCTCGATCACGCGGATATCCTTCGAATGAAAGATATGATCGAGCTTCAGGAGCGGGAAGCGCGACGGGAAGGTCGGCCGAAGCGCTCCGGCCGCATGAGTGCGCACGTCCGTCAGCGCGCCGGCAATGCGTCTGTAGGGCGGGCTGGACGGTACCGAGTTGAAGTCGCCCAGCAGAACCACGGGCCGATCGGCACAGCGGCTGTTCCCCAGCCATTCCGGGCCGAGAAGCACATCCGCCTGCCGCAGCCGGTCGATGCGCCGCAGGCCGAGATGGGTGTTGAAGACCTGCAGGGGGCGACCGTTGAACTCGACCTCGATCCACAGGGCGCCCCGCTGTTCGCCGACGGAAGGCAGCGGACCGGCCTTGACCATCTCGGCAGGCAGGGCCGTAAGGATCGCGTCCCCGTATCGCTCCTCCTCGACATTGAGGGCAGCGTGGAAATGATGCCGCATCTCGAGAATCTCGGCGATCGCATGCGCCTGGTCGATGCCGCCGGTGCGTCGACGGCCGACGTCAAGCTCCTGCAGGCCGATGATATCGGGTTTGAGGACGGCGACGACCTCGGCGATGCGTTCAGGCGCCAGCCGCCGGTCGGTACCGATACAGCTGTGGACGTTATACGTCAGGAGCTTCAGGCGACGGGCGGGCGGGGACGTCATGGCGGGCGCTGGTTGCATAGGGCAGGGAACACCTGATCGCAGAATTCGTTCCCCAACTGCGAGTATGCGGGAGGCGTGATGAGCGGCAGAAAATATGTGATAAAGCTGGCGATCTGCATCGCGGTCTGCATCGCAGCCTATCTCGTCTATCGCAGCTTCGGGCGTTATACCCTGGACGAAATCGAAGAGGCTGCCTCGGCCATTCCGGCGGTGCGGCTCGCTTCGGCCCTGGCATTCGTCGCGGCATCCTATCTGTGCCTCACCGGTTTCGACACGCTGGCGGTTCGATATGTCGGCAAGCCGCTTGCCTATAGGCAGACCGCGCTCGCCTCCTTCACCGCGCTTTCGATCGGGCACAATGTCGGCATGGCCGCCCTCAGCAGCGGAGCGGTGCGCTACCGGTTCTATTCGCGCTGGGGTCTCGGCAACGGGGAGGTGGCGAAGGTCATCGGCTTCTGCGGCGTGACGGTCGGCCTCGGGCTCGCGACGCTTGCGGCCGTGGTCCTGCTTCTGGATCTCGGTCCCGATACGGAACTCTTCGGCCTCGGAGCGGAAACGCGCATGGGGGCAGGCCTTGCCTGCCTGCTCGTCCCCGCGTCCTATCTCCTGCTCTGCATCCTACTGAAGAGGCCGATCAGGCTGCGGTCCTGGCGGCTGGACCCGCCGCCGGTCCGGCTCGCCCTGTTGCAGGTCGGTGTCGGGACCCTGAATTTCGCCTGCGTTGCGGCCTGCATTCACCAGCTCGTGACGGTCTTCGGCAGCACGACCTATTTCGAGGTGGCGGGGGCCTATGTGACGGCCAATATCGCTTCGCTGATCAGCCATGTCCCCGGCGGGCTCGGCGTCCTGGAGGCGACGATGCTCGGCATCCTTCCGGGAACCCGGCTGATCGGAGCGCTGGTAGCATTCCGTGTCCTCTATTTCTTCCTGCCACTGCTCATCGGCCTGCCCACCTTCCTCGCCAGCGAGGCCTATTTCCGCCGTTATCCCTATGGCCGTGGCGCGGGAACGGATTGCGACTTCCGCACGATCGGTTATGCCGAGACCAAACGCTGACCATCTGCGGTGTGCCGTGCCGCTCTGCACGGCGGGTTCAGAGCATGCGGTGGCGCGACAGGCGGGACAGGAGGCGGCGCAATCCGGCCTGGATCTGCGGTACCGGCCAGAAGGGCTGTTTCGGGTCGATGATCGCCGTTCCGACGACGGATTCCGTCTCGCCCTTTTCCAGATCGACGTCGAACGGCTTCAGATGGCGACCGTTTGTATTGAGCATGTCGATCGTACGGATCAGCGATCCGGTTTCGGCGAGGCTCCGGCGAACCAGTGCCGGATCGGCGGCAAGATGCTCGGCGAGAAGATCGATGCGCAATTCCGATATCGCCTCGCGGCCGGCTGCGTCGTCGGCCTCCATGGCGAGATCGCATTCGGTGTCGAGGCCTTCCGACCGGTAGTTGAGATTGGAGGAGCCGACACGGACGAAACTGTCGTCGGCGATGATCAGCTTGGAGTGGACGATGATCTCCTGTTCGCCGCCGCCTTCCGCAGGCGTCACGGCGTAAAAGACGCGAAGCCGGTCGTAGCGGTCGGCCCGTTTCAGGCGACGGATCAGCCGCGTGCGATTGTTTCCCATCATCAGCTTCTCGAGAAGACCGTGGGATTCGCGGGTTACGAGAACGATGATCTCGGGTCCGTGCTGCCGGCGCAGTCGTTTCGCCAGGGTGCGCGCGACGCCGAACGAAGCGAGATATTGCGTTTCTATGTAGAGATGCCGTTCTGCCGACTTGACCGCGTCGTGGGTCAGCCGGATGGCCTCGCGATGGCCCCGGCGGCCTTTCCATTTCCACGGTTCGGTCAGGGCGAGGCCGGTGGGGCAGTCGCGCAGGGCCGCCGGCAGGTCCTTCGGCCATGGAGCGGGATCGCGGGAGGTAACGGGCGCAAGTTCCTCGCCGGTCGCCTTCTTCCAGCGCCGCCGCGCGAGATCGCCGATCAGGCGGGCGGTGTCGCCGGCGACGATCGTCTGCATGTCGTGAACTGGTCCGTAAGGCGTCCCGTCCGGAGAAACCCGCGTCGGGTTGACAGCCGCATGCCGCCGGTCGTCCCAGCGACGGGCGGTCAAATCGATGCCACCCAGAAAGGCCGTCCTGTCGTCGATGACGACGATCTTCTGGTGATGGCTGGCGCGGAGCGGATGTTCGAAGTCGAGCCGCAGCGAAATCCGCGGATGATCCGCCCAGTCCATCTTGCCGAACATCCGGAGGCTCTTGCCAGAATAGACGGGTCCCATGCCCCAGACGAGGACATGGACCTCCAGATCCGGCCTTTCCTGCACGAGGCGTTTCAGCATCGCGCCGATCGTTTCCGAGCCTTCCTCGTGAGGTCGAAGGCGGATATCGGGGTTGAAATCCCACCCCACGATGAAGATTGAGTTGCGTGCGGCGAGGAGCATCTCGTGCAGCCGCAGGAAATAATCTTCACCGTCGATGAGGAACGCGATGCGCTCGGCCCTGGCGGACCGCCACACGTTGCGGCCGGGCTTTATCACCCTGGCTCGGGCGGAGCGGAGTTCCGCCGCGTTCGAATTGGAAAAATTGCTCACGTCCACCTGTGCCACCTCGTCCATGCCAGACGCATGAACGCGGAGGTTTCGGATTTTGTTCCGGATCCAGGGTCATACCCGCAGGCTCATCCACCGCCCTTCTCGTGGACGAGGGATACGAGCGTGTCGGACGCGTTCAGATAAGTGTCGTCGGCCAGCTCCATCGCCACGAAGATGACGACGAGAATGCCGCCGGCGGCGACGAGCAGCTTCCACAATCCGGGCCTGATTTCATCGTTCTTCTTGCCGCGGAGAGGCTTTTCCGCGGCAGCGGTTTCGTTTTCCTGCTTCATGTCGCGTCATTCCCGGCATCGGGACTCAGCCATTGCCCGGCGGCATGTAGACCGGCGGGTTTCTCGTCTCGTCGGGATTGGGCAGCGGCGTTTCGTCGGGCAGCTGATCCGGGTCGGGCTCGTCGATCGGAGGATCAGGAGCCCAGCCGGGTGCCGGCATCGGCGGCTGTTCGCTCGGTTCGCGCGGATCTGGTGTCATGAAATTCTCCCTATGGGCTATCAGGACAACCGGCGGGACGGAGGAAGGTTCCGCGCTTTGTGAGCATGACGGGCGGGCATCGGCGGAGCCCGGCGATTGTGGCAAAAACACCCGGATCGGCGGCGGTGCGAGGGAACCTCTCGTCATGGTTGGGTGTTCCCATCTCGCCATTACCGGCGCCGCAGGGTGCTGCATCCTCGGCGTGACTGACACGGAGGGACCAGTCGGATGACCCATGCAAAGGACAATTTCGTAGCCTGGCTGAAAAGCGCGCATGCGATGGAGGAGCAGGCGATCACGATGCTGACTGCCCAGACGCGGCGGCTGGAAAGCTATCCCGACCTGCAGGCCCGCCTGACCGAGCATCTAGAGGAGACGCGTGTCCAGGCGGACAACCTGCAGGCGCTCCTCAATCGCCTATCCGGAGCGGTTTCGCCGCTGAAGGACATAGCCGGGCGGCTCGCGGCGACGGTACAGGGCATACCCGGCATGCTGGTCAGCGACGAGGTGGTGAAGACGATGGCGTCCGCGTATGCGTTCGAGCATCTGGAGATCGCGACCTACCGGACATTGTTGTCGGCGGCGGACGAACTGGGGGAGGTGGAAGCCCAGAGCGTGCTGGAGCGCATCCTCGCCGAGGAGACGGCCATGGCCGTCTGGCTCGAGGAGAATCTCGACCGGATCACCCGTATCTTCCTGATGCGTGACGAGCGCGACCTCCAGGCGAAGCGCTAGGCGATGTCCGCCGTTCCCCGGTAGCGCCGGAGGCCGCTCAACCGAAGAACCTGATATCCCCGAAGTGGCGTTGCAGGCCTATTTCGTCCTTAACGCCCTGCTGATAAAGCTGGATCATCTCGGCGGCGAGATCGGTGGCCGCCGAACTCCCGTCGGCCAATCCGCGTTCGAGGCACATGTCGTTGAAAACGCGCTGCAGGAAAGCGAGTTCGCTCGGTTCGAATGTATTGCTCATGGTTGCCGGATTCATTTTCTGCCTCCACCAATGGGGGCGAAAGAACGCTCGTCTTCCAGTCGCCGGCGCCCTGTCCATAGCTGGCGATGACGACAGCGTACTCCCTTCCGCATGTGTTGCAAGGCGGAAGGGAGTTAAAATCCGGTAATGAATCGGTGAATGGCCATCGGGGCCTATCGGATCCGGCTTCAGTCGAGATGGTTCGTCTGGTTGTCCTGGAACTGCTCGTTGCGGACCGTCTTGCCGTCCAGTCCACGTTCGCGCGTGTGCTGCGCCTTGTCGCGATTGGACAGGACCATGTTATCGGGAATGGAAGCCTTGTCGATGTCCGTCATCGCGCCCGTTCCGCTGCCCTTGCCCTGCGATCCCGAACCCATGTGCTTCGAATTGGCGTTGGCCATGCGGTCATCCTCCTTCTCGTGGCTATCATTGTCCAAACGAGCCAGGAATGATTTTGATCCGAAGCCGGGCTAATCCGTTTCCAGCAGGAAAAAGGTCGTGGGACCGGACGGCGTATCGTTCGAGAGGGCGAGTTCGATGCGGCCATTCGCCATCTTCAGCGCGGTGTGAACCGTGCCGTCGAGACCTACCGGCGACAGCCGCCAGCGGGTGGCGCGGCCGTTGAAGCTGATCTTTATCCTGCCCTTGCGGATCAGCACCGGAAGCCGGCCGAAGTCGGCGACGATCTTTTCCTCTTGGTCCTCGAAGCGCATGCCGGTATTGCGCGCATCGGTCGCGTAGATCAGCAGGATCCGCTTGCTGTCGCGAAGCCGTCCGGCGCCGTCGATCGCGGCGGCTGCAAACAGGCCGCTGCCGTCGCTCGCCTCGACCGTGACGTCGCCGAGATCTGTCGGGTGCGTCAGCTGGGCGAAGGCCAGCGCCTGCGTCCGGGGCGTCGTCAACGCCATGCTCAGTTCGTTGCGATTGAGCAGGATCTCGCCGGTATCGCTCTGATAGAGCCCCTTGGCCGGGTCGGTCCTGTTTGCCGCCGGAAGCATCCCGGCATTCTTCAGCGCCGAGAGGACGTCGCCGAATTCAGCCGGATTGCGGGGTTGGCCTATGGTCATCGGCCGGCGCAGGCCGCCCGACTGTTGGAGACCTATGGCCGAGACGAGGCCGAGCGTGGTCAGCGCATCGGGCTCGGCGGCCTGCATGTCGTCGTTCAGGTCTTCCAGACCGCGCATCAGGAAGGGAACGGTGTTGCGCGCCGTCGAGACGTCGCCGCGGCGAAATGCGAGTGCGGCGAGGGTTTCCCCGGCTCTTGCAACCGGATCGAGCGCGATCGCATAGGGCAGGATGAGCCGCTTGTGCGGGAAATCCTCGCCGTAGCGGAGCACGATCGGACCATGGGCGTGGCGGCAGAGAATGTCCCAGCCCTGGAGCGCCGCATAGGCCGGCATCATCAGGCCCGCCTCGTAACGGTAGCGGTTCCAGAACACATGGTCGTATTCCGTGAGCACGAAGGGCTTGGACAGCCAGCGCGAGGCGGCTGCGGCGCGCATATAGCCGCCGGCGTCGCTGATCGAGCTGGTGCCGACGATCTTGGCGCCGGGCGAATAGCTCGAGACCCACTCGTGATAGGTGTTCATCGTCACGACCGGCAGATCCTGCCGGCCGAGAGCCATCTGCACCGTCTGCCAGTTGTTGAATGTACTGACCAGGCCGCGGTAACCGAGATCGCGGACGAACCCCGTCATCCGGGCCGCCACCTTGCGCTCGGTCTCGACGAAAAAGGCCTGCAGGTCGCGCAGCCTCGGTGAGTCGGCATAACGATCGACAGGCAGCCGGATGCCGGAATTTTCCAGTCGTTCGTCGGACTGCAGGTCCCAGCCGGCGGCGCGCAGGGCCTCCGTCGAGCCGTAGCGGCCTGTCAGCCAATCGTTGAACGGGCGGCGCAGGCTTTCGGGATAGGGCCGGCCGGGTTTGTCGGTGACGACGGTCGAGAACTCCATGCCGTTCTCGTTGACGAGGACGATCAGGGCGAGGGCATCGTCGCGGATCGGAGCGATGCCGGTATAGGGGTTGACCCGGCCGAGGAAATTCTCGACCAGCCTCTGCCAGTGCCGGTAGGATTTCTCCTCGAAATTGATTTCGAGCCGCAACCCTTCGGAGGGGTCCCAGCGGTCGTCGTGACCGCCGTAACCGCCGCGCCAGGATGTGAGACCGTCGACGATCCAGTGGATGCCGTTTCTCTTCAGCGCGGCCATAAGGTAGTGGATACGGTCGAGCACCTCCGGATCGAAGTCGAAGTCGCGCTCGCGGCCATACATCAACGAGGCATCGGTAAAGTGCAGCCGGGCAATATTGTAGCCGTGCATGACGAGCTGGCGCACATAGGCGTCCGCTTCGGCGTGATCGGGGAACCCGCCCGATGCGGGACCGAAGGCAAGGGCTGCGCAGAGGAAGCGCTGCGGCTGATCGGGTGATCCGGCAAAGGCGATCCGGCCGTCCGCATTGCTGATCAGCCGGTGACCTTCATCGATCGGAACGCTCGGCAGGATGGTGGAGAAGTCGAGCGGACTGCCAGCGCGCAGTTCCAGAGAGATTTCCCGGACGGGAAGCCAGTCAGCTGACAGCGCGACCTGGGCCGAGCCGGCCAGGTTCAGAAGCGTGATCAGGCTCAGGGCAAGTCTCTTCATCCAATTCTCCCAGCAGACGGCTCTCGATCCATGATTTCGGGTTGCGCCGCGGCGCGAGGTAACCCACCGGAAGTGCTGCGGCGTGAAAAAGCCATGCGACGACGGTGTAGAGGCCGAGCGACAGGCCGCGCTTGCGATAGGACATCAGCGCCACCACGGCGCAGAACGAGCCGAGCACGATCGCCGCCGGCAGAAGGATCCCGGGAAGGACCACCAGCAAGGCCAGCGAGATCAGGATCCAGGCCCAGACCAGCGCCCAGAGCCTGAGCTCGGGCAGCTCCCGCAGCATGCGCAGCATATGCGGCTTGCCGGTCGCCGCGCGCAGGACCTCGCCGATGCCGAACAGGTACTTGCTCTTCCAGCGTCGCGTGAGCAGGCGGTAGGAATTGACGTTGTGGCCGTAATGGCAGACGAAACGCCGGTCGAGCCGGTGGAGCTTCCATCCGGCGCTGCGCAGGCGGATGCCGAGATCGAATTCCTCGTAGCCGTGCAGGTTGCGGTCGGTGAGGTAACCGATGGTCTCGATCGCCCGACGACGATAGAGGCCGCCGCCGTTCATCCGGTCGACGGAACCGATGCGGTTTTCAGGTGCGTTGCGCTGGACACGGCGCGTATATTCGAGGTTCGAGAGCATCATCTCCTCGACATGGCCGGTGACCCCGCCGGTGCGCGGATGACGTTCGAGGAAGGCGATCGCGTCCGGCAGGAAGCCCGGGTCGAGATCCATGTCGCCGTCGATCAGGCAGATATATTCGTGGCGGGCGTACTGATAGCCGAGCTGGGCGCCGACGCCGCAGCCGGGTCTGGCCGGCGGCGTGATCTGGACGATCCGCACCGGATAGCCGGAAGCGATCTCGATCGTGCGGTCGCGCGACCCGCTGTCCGCGAGGATCACTTCGCCATCGCCGTCCGGCAACGCCGCCAGCGCGAACTCGATGGTGCGGGCGATGCCCTTTTCCTCGTTCAGGGTCTTGATGATGATCGATACGGTCATGGTCGCGACTTGTCCGGTCCTGGCTTCAGCGCTGCTCGGTAAACATCGATCGTATCGCGGCTGATCGAGCGCCACGCATAGGTCCGTTCGATGGTGCGGATTGTCGAAAGTGCCTTGTCCGCCTCGAAGGGCGCCTGCATCTTGCGGCGCAGCGCCGCGGCGAGCGCATCGATGTCGCCGGTCGGGAAATAATCCTCGGGCGGGAGTTCCACCTCGTGATTGGCGGGGATGTCGCTGGCGAGCACCGGCAGGCCGTATCCGAGTGCTTCCAGAAGCGCGATCGGCATGCCCTCGTGGGACGATGGCAGGACGAACAGGCCGCTTTGAGAAAACAGCGTCGCGAGATTGTCGCCGCTCTGGAAACCCGTCAGGACGACGCCCTCCACACCGGCGGCCATGGTCGCGACATTGCGGGCATAGGCGCTGTTCTGCTGGTCGGCGCCGCCAATCAGGACGAGCTTCCAGTCCGTCGGGCCGAGGCGGGCATAGGCCTGGATCAGATCCAGCTGCCGTTTCTCGGGAACGAAGCGGGCGACCAGGACGATATAGCGGCGATGCTGCAGCCCGAAATCATCGAGAATGCTCGCTACCATCGGCGCGGGGCGGACGGTCACCCCGTTCGGGATATGAGCGACCTTCTTGCCGTAACGGGCGCGCATCGTCGTGGCCACTTCGCGCGAAACGGCAATGCTGCCGTTGGCGAAGGTCTGCGCCAGCCTTTCGCCGAGCCGCAGGACGCGCTTGCCGAAGGCATTCCATTTTTCGCGGTCGTAGTCGTAGCCGTGGTGGGTGACGACGACCCGCAGGCCGAAGAGACGGGCGACCGGCGTGAAGAGACCCGGACCCACCGCATGGATATGGACGATGTCCGGCCGCTTGAAGGCGGCATAGATCACCCCGAGAAAGGTATGGAAGAACGCTTCCATGGACATCGATCTGGGAGCCCAGAGCGGGGTGATGCGAATGCCGCGCCAAGCCGGAATCCAGCGCTTTCCGAGATATTGACGCCGTCCGAGCACTTCGACGTCCCAGCCCTTGAGCACCAGTTCCTGGGCGAGCATCTCGACATGCTTCTCGACACCGCCCTGGATATCGGGCAGGCCGCGCAGGCCGAGCATCAGAACCCGCCGGCGCACGGCGACGCTGGATGCCGTCTTGCCGGCCGACGGAACGGTGTCGGGAGAATTCGAAGGGAGGGCGGGGGAATGGGCCAGGGTCAGGCGCTGGGCCCGTTCGCGGCCGGCGGTTTCGGCCTGCTGCGCGGGAAGCGGAGACTGATCGAACGAAGGGGCCAGCATGCCGGCGAATCTGGAACGGCGACTTGCCTTAGCGCTGACGTCCGTCTTTTTGTTCATCGGCCCCACCCAGAGATCATCTCGCGGGATGAAGCTTTAATCGCAGAACCTTCCGATACTCATAAAGCGAAGGCTAAGATTTTAACGGTCCTGTCTGATTTCAGGCCATCTTTCCGTACCAGACCGGGAAAGGCGGTATCTGAGGGCCAAACGCCCTAGCGGGCGGAAACGGGCGAAAGCTCGTCGTAAAGCGCCGTCATACGCTCGCGATAACCGCTGCGGGAAAACTGCGCGCCGACCCATCGGCGTCCCGTGCGGCCCATCTCCGCGCGCTCGGCGGCCGATCTGGCGGCCATCCCCGTCAGGGCCGAAGCGAGCTCGTCCACCGTCCGGGGCGGAACTATCAGCCCGGTCTCTCCGTCACGGATGAGTTCGGGGATGCCACCGATCGCCGTGCCGATGACCGGCCGGCCGAGGGCATAGGCCTCGAGAATGCTGATCGGCGCGTTTTCGTACCATTCCGACGGGAGGACCAGGGCCTGGCTCTGGCCGATCAGCCGGAACAGGTCGCCACCGGAGAGATGCCCGGTAAAGGTCGCGTCGGCGTCCAGATCGAGGGCCAGTCGTTTCAGCCGCTCCTCTTCCGGACCGGTGCCGGCGATCACCAGTTTCCGGCGGGCCATCGCCGCGGCGCGGATGAGCGTGTCCACTCCCTTTTCGGGGGCCAGTCTTCCGGCGAAGACGAAATAGTCGCTCTCGTCCCACTCCGTGGAGAAGCCGTCTATGTCGATGAAGTTCGGGATGTGGACCAGCTGCTCAGGCGACCATCCCCACTCGATCAGCTTCTGCCGGTAGAAGAGGCTCGGCACGACGATGCGGTCGACCTTGTTGCGGTAGAGCCCGAGCGCACGGTGCAGCATGGTCTCGGCGAGGACGACGCCACTCAGCGGCAGCGATCCCTTGACGCATCGATGGGCGACGACATTGTGGATACGTCCGCCCTTGCAGTCCTCGCAGATCCTGCCGTCGCGCAGCATCTTGTAGGCGGGACAGGCGAGTTTCAGGTCATGGGCGGTCATCACCGCGGGAATGCCCGCCTTCCGCAGCGTCTGGAATATCGCCGGCGATATGTGGTGATAGATGTTGTGGGCATGGGCGATGTCCGGTCTCGCCCTGGCGATGAGACGTTCGAGCTCGCGCATCGCCTCGAAGGAGTAGATGACCTTGCCGGCCTGGGACAGCTTGTCGAGAAGGCCGATCTCGCGGCCATATTCGATCTCCGAGACGAAATAGTCCGACCAGGGCGAGGGCAGGTTCAGCTCGTGCTGCATGGCGAAGGGAACGACGTCCCAGCCTGCCTCCTCGAAAAGCGCGGTATGTTCGAAGAAGACCGCCTCGGCGCCGCCGCGCCGGTAGAAGTAGTTGTTGATATTGAGGAGGCGTCGGGTCGCCGGTATCCGGAGCGGTGCGTTCATGTCGCGACGTCCTCCCATCCGAGGGCCCGCGTCGCGGCCCCGACGGTGAGGATATGGCACCCGCTCTCCCGCGCATGGCGCACCAGGCCGTCGAGCGTCGATGGAGCGCAGCCGTAAGGCGTGGGCCTGTCGGCGATGTCGTGGGTGAAGAAGATCAGCCAGCCCGGTGTCCGGGCGACATCGTCGATCCAGCGGGTGAGATTGCGGGCGTGATCTTCCGGCTGGCGAATTTCGACGGCTTTGAGCATGAGCGGATCGACGCGTCCGCGGTTGATCGCTTCGCCGGCGCCGCGGCAGGTGACGTAACGGCGACCGAGTTCGTGTCGGGCGAGGGGCCAGGCGGCGTTGTAGGGGAAGGCGAAGTTTTCCGCGGGGCGGTCGACGCCCGCCTGCCGGAGATAGTCCGCATTGCGGTCGAGGTCGCTCGCGAGAGCGGCGCCGTAATCGCGGATCCGGCGATGGGCAAATGTATGGCAGCCGATTTCGTGACCGCGCATGGCGAGTTCGCCGCAGCCTTCGCGCCCGATCAGCGTCCGGTCCTCTTCGACCCGGCTTTCGAGACCGCCTGCAATGTAGAAGGTGCCGCGCGCATCGTATTTTTCCAGGATCGCGGCGCCGGCCGTCAGAGCGGTGTCCGGCACGTCGTCGAAGGTAAAGGAGACGATCGGCCGGTCGGTAACGACGTTTTCCGCGCGGGAGGCGAGTTTCCAGATCAACCGGTTGCTGATCCGGTCGACGATACCATCGAAACGGCGGGCGAGGTCACGCATGGGCGGGCCTTTTCTGGCGGGATGCCGGATCCTCGATATGGGCGGCGGTCGCCTCGTAGCGGATACCGAAGATCGCCATGCAGAACAGGAACCAGCTGAGGACGTATCCAGCCGAGCTCTCGTAGAAGAGAGCTTCCAGCGAGGAGGAGAAGATCAGGTAGAGCCAGATGCGCAGAAACAGGCGTCCGGCATGGCTGAGCCTGCGGCCTTCCGCCTGCATCCTGGAAAAGCTGCGCAGCGGCACGGCAAAGAACCACAGCAGCGACAGGAGCAGGGCCGGCAGCCCGCCGATCAGGAGGATCTCGACATAGGAGTTGTGGGCGGTCGATGCCGTCACCGCCCAGGTCTCGACGCCGCCGCCGCCATAGACCATTTCGGTCGTCCGCCAGAAGGATTTGAAGCCGAAGCCGGTCAGCCAGTTTTCCGAAATGGCGTTGGATGCGAGCCGCCATATGTCGGCGCGATTGGTGAAGGTCGGATCGACGCCGAGACCGGCGACGAGATTGGCAAAGCCCGGCGACAGCGCGGCGCCGACGGCGAAGAGATTGAGCGCCAGGACGCCGAGGAAAGACAAGGGAATGCGCAGGGCGGGAAATTTTTCGAACAGCCAGGCGGCGATCAGTATCGCTGGCAGCATGGCGGAGGCGGTCTTGCCGCCGGTATGCATCAAAAACCAGGTCGCGCCGACGAAGATCGCCAGACCGATGACCCGCGACCATGCCCGCATCACGAATATGCCGCAGAAGGCAAACAGCACCATGATCGCGGCCGCATTGTTCTTGTGGGCGAAATATCCGCGCCACAGGCCCGCATGCATCGGCTCGATCACGTCGGCGGCGGAGTGGATCGAATAGAAGGGCATGAACAGGATGCCGTAATAACACAGTCCGATGCTGACGGCGGTTCCGACTGCCAGCAGCTTGGCCAGATGGGCCTCCGTTCGCGGCAGGAGCAGGACCGAATTCGCTGCGACGACCACCATCGACGTGACGAACAGCGCCTTCAGGCTGTTGAAGGTGTGGTTGGAGACCAGTGAAACGAAGGTCAGCCAGAGAAAGACGGCGAGAAGCAGCCAGCGCGGCTGCAGGAAGGTGCCGCGCATCGACGTGCCGAGGGCGCACAGGAATGCGGCAAGCGGCAGGCCGACGAACAGGATCTGGTTCAGGATGTCGGAATTGTCCGTGGCGATATTGGCCGCCGTCAGCGACGTGAGGTCGTGGAACGGCTTCAGCGAAATCGCGATGAACAGGAAGAGCGCGATAAAGATCAGCGAGCCGACCGCGCTGCGGTGATCGATATCGCGCGCGTCAGGCGTGTCGATCACCGTGGCTGTGGCGCTTCCCATGGTCCGCCTTCAGGAATAGCTGGGCGTGGCGACGTAACGACGGCGCGCGTCGCCCAGATGGCCGGCGACGCCGAGCATGAGCGCGATGCCGGTGCCGAGCATGAAGCCCGCTATCGCGCCGGCGGCGAGAAGGATCGCCGTGCGCGGCGGCCAGCTCTTGCTCTTGGGAGGAACCGGCTGCGAGATCACCCTGACATTGGTCGCATCGATCTGCTGGCGTTCGTTGATCTGGCGGGTGCGGGAGAGATAGGTCTCGTAGACGGTCGCCTTGGCGCGTGCGTCGCGCTCCAGATCGCGCAGCCGGACCTGGGCGTCGTTGTTGGTGAACACCGTCGACCGCTCGGCGTCGGCCTTGCCGCGCAGCTGGGACAAGGTCGCGCGGGCCTGGTCGGCATCGGTCTTGGCGATCTCCAGGATGCGGTTCGCTTCGCTCGCCATGGCGTTCTCGAGCGCCGCCTGCTCGGATTGCAGGGCGATCAGCCGGGGATGCCTGGCGCCATAGGTCCGGTTCATCGCGCCGACCTGCTGCTGCAGCGTGTTGTAGCTGGTGCGCAGATCTTCCATGTTGGCGGAATCGAAGACCGTGGCCGTGGCGGTGCGACGGTCCGCGACGGCGGCGCGCATCTGGTTATAGCGGGATTCCGCCTGGATCAGGCGTTGCTGCGCGTCGAGAACCTGGGTGTCGAGAGCGCTGGAAATGCGGCTGCTCGCCAGTTCGCCGGTGTTGGATTCCTGGATATTGTTTTCCCGCTTGAACTGCTCGACCTTGTCTTCGGCCTCGGTGACCGAAGCCCGCAGCTCGTCGAGGCGGCTGTTCAGATCGGCGGCCAGGCGTCCGGCGCTGTTGGCCGAGGATACGAAGAGCTCGGATTCGAACGCTCGCACCACCGCTTCGGCCAGCTTTACGGACTTGCCGGGATCGGCCGTCCAGACCGACAGGGTGACGACGAAAGAACGTTCCTCGCGACCGGCCTTGACCCGTTCGCTCAGCTCCCGCATGACCGACAGCTCCCTCTGTTCCGGCGTGTCGGGCGCGGACGGGCCGAACAGACCCGACAAGAGGGAAGGCTTGTTGAACTCCGGGTCCTCGGTGAGCTTCATGTCCTGGATGACCTGCCGCAGGACATTGCGCGAGGTCAGCACACGCAGCTTGCTCTCGACCTCGAGCAGCTGCGAATCCCGCTGCGGGTTGGCGGTGAAGACGTCGTCGGACACGACATTCAGGTTCTGCGGGTCGATGATGATATCGGTGAAGACCGTGAAGCGCGGCGAGGCCATCGTCGCATAGAGGAATGCGGCGATGATGCCGAGAATGGTCAGGGCGATGATGTAGCCGGCGCCGCGGCGCAGCCATAGAAGGACGTGGCCCACGCCGATCTCCGAGAGGCTTCTCGTCTGCACCTCGATCAGGGACTGGATCGGAACCTCGTCACGCTGTGCCGAGCGGGACATCTCGACGGCAGGCGGCGCAGGTTCGTATGCGGGTTGCGCGCGTGTTTCGGCTGCGGTGGTGCGGCCGCGGCTTTCGTAGTCGCCCTGTTCCGGCGTGTCGTGGATGTGATCGAGTAGGGAGCTGCCGCGACGCGCCGTGCGATGCGGCGCCGATGCGGCATGGCTTGCCGCCGGTCGTTGGCTTTCAGGTTCCCGCGGCCGGTACATCAGCACCCCCAGTAGTTTCGATATGGAAGACGGAGAGCGTGCATCACCGAAAATCCCCAGGCTCTAATATGACGCAGGCCGCATGAATTTTGGGTTAATCGCTCTCGCAGCGATGTGCAGGAACGGGCTCATTCCGCAGGGGTAACCACTGCGGGCGGGCGGGCGCGATCCTTCTCGATATGCTGAAGATAGACCGTCCAGGCGGCAACCGCCAGCAGCAACTCGATGACGTAGTAGGATACGAAGGTTCCGAAAGGCGGGGCGTACCAAGTCGCCCATGCGGCAAGCGCCGTGCCGAGCAGGCTTCCCGAACTGAGGACGGCCGCGCGGGGGCCCTGATGTCCCGCTGCTCCAAGCGCTTCGATCGCTATCGCGCAGAAGGCCACGGGGATGACGACCCAGCAGAGCGCCCGGACGAAGGCGACCAGCGACGTATACTGTGAACCGAAGAGATAGGGCAGGACCGGCGCCAGGATGTAGACGGCGATGGCCGTGCCGACGCTGATGGTCACGGCGGCGGCGAGGATCCGCGTCACCCGCCGGACGGCGTTGTGGAGACCGGCCTCGCTCGCGCGTGCCGTTCCCGGATAGGCGATACGGTTCAGCGCATCGACCGACAGGTAGCTGCTCTCGATGATCCGCCGCGCGACGCTGTAGCTCGCGACGATCTCCGCCGTCGTCACCAGGCTCAGCACCAGGAGATCGGCATTCTGGCGTGCGGCCTTGAGGATGTAGGGTATGCTGAAGAACAATCCGAGCCGCAATTCTTCCCGCACGAGGCGGAAGCGCGGCCGGCCGAGATTGCGCAGTGCCCAGACGCAGCATGCCAGCATCACCGCATGTGCGGCGAATTGCCAGACGATCCAGCCGGACAGGGTGGTCACGCCGAAAAGCAGGCAGGCGGCCACGGCCGCCGCGGTCCTCGTGAGCGCAAAACCCATGACGATGAGGTTTGCCGAGGCGAAGTTGGAAAATGCGATGAAGACCTGTTCGGTGAGCAGGATGCAGCGCAGCAGAACGATGTTGGTGAACAGCATCACGACGATCTGGAACGTGCTGATCGGATCGCCCTGCTCGGAGGTCAGGAAGAAAGGCAGAATGATCGAGCCGGCGATCACCAGAAGCAGGCCGGTTATGCCGGTCAGGATCAGATTGTGGCCGAGCATGTCGGGATACATGCCGTGATCGCGGGCGACACGGCGCACGAGGCATTCGGTTCCCCCGAGGCCGCACAGATGCACGGAGATGAAGGACACCGCCGTCACAGCGACGAAGAGGCTGAATTCGTGAACGCCGAGGAACCGCGCCAGAATGGCGAAGGTCGCCAGCTGAGCGGCCGAACTGACGATCAGGCTGCCTCCGGAGGCCGCATAGGACATCACCATCGGCACGAACTCGCGGGCATGCGGCAGGCGGCGGAAACGCGCCGTCATTGCCGGGCTCCGATCGTTGCCAGCGGCGCCTCGCGGGTGGTCGCGGCCTTCGCGGCGGTAAACTGCTCCGTCCAGAGCTGGGTGGAGAGGATGCCGACGAAGGCAGCGTTGTCGCGGAAGCCCGCGACATCCTGCATGCTGCATTTCCGGTAGAGTTTCGACACGGCGAGCGGATTGAACAATCCGCCGTCGGCGATCTTCCGGTCCGACATCATCTCGGCGACATAGGGCTGTTCGGCCGAGCCGGTGACCGGATCGACGAAGGAGCGGCTGTCCGGCGCCCGGTAGGGCTGTTTCTGCCTGTGCGTGACGCTCTGCGGCAGGAGGCCCTTCGCGGCCTCGCGCAGAATGTGCTTCTCGCGCAGGCCGCGCAGCTTCGTCTCTGGGGAGAGGCGGCCCGCAAATTCCACCAGGCGGTGGTCGAGAAAGGGGAAGCGGCCCTCGATGCCATGGGCCATGGCCATGCGGTCGCCCTGGCTGGACAGGATGTATCCCGGCAGGAGCAGGCGTGCCTCGAGATATTGAGCCTGGTGCAGCGGATGCCAGCGCCCGAAGCGCTCCGGCAGGCGCGAGGCGAGCTCTTCGGCCGCGTCATAACCGCCGAGGGCGGTCCTCAGGTCGGCGGAATAGAAGACCTTCGCCGCCGCCGTGCTGCG
This sequence comes from Neorhizobium sp., assembly GCA_052038935.1. Classification (GTDB taxonomy): domain Bacteria; phylum Pseudomonadota; class Alphaproteobacteria; order Rhizobiales; family Rhizobiaceae; genus Neorhizobium. The sequence continues at coordinate 25,451 of JBQGDG010000205.1, forward strand.
GATGCGCGGGCGATGCGAGAACAGCGGATCATGCGGATCGCTCGCGCCTGCGCCGAAGAAGGCGGAAAGATACTCCGCCGACTGCTGCTTCAGTCCCGGCAGATAGGGATAGAGCTTGCGGAAAAGATGCGGCCGCATCGTCGAAGAGGGCTGGCGGGCACAGAACCGCCTGACCCGTGCCTCGCGAAAGATGTCGTAACCCGCAAATATCTCGTCGGCGCCTTCCCCGGTCAGCACCACCTTCATGCCGCTTTCGCGGACGAGGCCCGCGAGCGTGTGCAGCGGGGCCGGCGCGGTGCGCAGCACCGGGCGCTCGGTAAAGCGGATGATGTCCGGAAAGGCCGCGGCGATCGCCTGCGGCGTCGATGCGACCGAGCGGTGGCGGGTGCCGAGCGCGCCGGCAACCTGGCGCTGGAAGGCGCTCTCGTCGTGTTCGGCGCTGTCGAAGGTTACCGAGAACGTGTTCAGCCCGCCAGGTGCCATCGGCGCGGCAAGCGCCGTGATCAGCGAGGAATCGAGACCGCCGGAAAGGTAGGAGCCGACCGGCACGTCGGCGCGCATGCGCAGCCGCACCGCATCCGTCAGCAGCGCGCGCAATTCTTCCTCATGGGCTTTTTCGCCAGAGGCGTCGTGTTCTCCCGTGTCGGGAAAATCGAGTGTCCAGTAAGACTGCAGCCGGCTGGTACCGCCCTCGCGCGTCAGCGTCTGGCCGGGCTCCAGTTCGAATATGCCACGGAAGGCCGTTCGCGGCGCAATCGGCGCCCAGAGGGTGAAGATCTGGTCGAGCGCGACCGGATCGAGCTCGGCCCCGATGCCCGGCACGGTCAGCAGCGCCTTCACCTCGGAGGCGAAATAGAGCGTGCCCGCATGCTCGGTATAAAACAGCGGGCGCACCCCCATGCGATCGCGGGCCAGTATCAGCCGCCGCTCGACGGCGTCCCATATCGCGAAGGCGAAATCGCCGTTCAGGCGATTCAGGCATTGCCGGCCATGGGTGGCGTAAAGCTGCAGCAGCACCTCCGTGTCGGAGCCGGTGCGGAACACCGCGCCGCGCGCCGCCAGCTCGTCCCTGAGCTCGACGTAGTTGAAGATCTCCCCGTTGAAGGCGATGGTGTAGCGCCCGTCGACGCTCGTCATCGGCTGCTGTCCGTCGGCGAGGCCGACGATCGACAGGCGGACATGCGCGAGGCCGACGCCGGGCGCAAACCATATCCCGCTCCCGTCGGGCCCGCGATGCTCTATCGCCTGCGCCATCGACGAGAGGAGGGGCCGCGAATGCTCAAGTCCGCATCCCGCACCAACGAAGCCAGCAAAACCGCACATCTGTTTCCATCATGAACAGGAGCCAATACCCGGTTCATAAGTGGAAAAGCTTGCCGAGAGACTTACGGGTTCGCTAAACTTCTATCTATCCCCGAAAGAGGACAGTTTCCGCTCGTCACGCCTTCATCGACAGCACGACGGTCGGCCATAGTTCCGAGACGGTCGGATGGATCGGCACGGCCCAGCGCAGGTCGTCGTAACCGGCGCCCGCATTCATCAGGTCGAGCACGCCATGGATCGCCTCGTCGCCGCCGGTGCCGAGCAGGGCTGCGCCGAGGATCTTCCTCGTCTTCGCGTCGGCGACGATCTTCATGAAGCCGCGGGTCTCGCCCTTCTCCACGGCGCGGCCGACCTGGGTCATCGGCCGCTTGCCGACGAGAACCTCATGGCCGGCCTTGCGTGCCTCCTCCTCGCCCATGCCGACGCGGCCGAGCGGCGGGTCGATGAAGAGCGCATAACCCGGCAGCCGTTGAGAAAGGCTGCGATCCTCGCCGTCGAAGAGATTGGCGGCGACGATCTCGAAGTCGTTGTAGGCGGTATGGGTGAAGGCGCCGCGACCGTTGCAGTCGCCCATGGCCCAGATGCCTTCGGCGCTGGTGGCAAGCCTGTCGTCCACCTTGACGAAACCGCGTCCGTCGAGATCGACGCCCGCCGTCTCCAGGCCGAGATCGTCGGTGTTCGGCCGCCGCCCTACCGCCAGGAGAATGTCCGAGCCGACAATCTCGCGGTCGCCCTTGTCGCAGTCGACACCGACCGCGACGCCCTTGCGATGGCGGCTGAAACGGATGCATTCGGCGCCGGTGCGGATGCGGATACCCTCGGCCTCCAGGATTTCGCGCACGGCAGCGGAAACGTCCTCGTCCTCGCGGCCGACGAGACGGGGGCCACGCTCCACGACGGTCACTTCGGCGCCGAAGCGCCGGTACATCTGCGCGTATTCGAGGCCGATATAGCTGCCTCCGATGACGACGAGATGGTCCGGCAGGCGGTCGAGCATGACGATGTCGGCATTCGTCATGTAGGGCACGTCCGCGATGCCGGGGAAATCCGGGATCGTCGCGCGGGCGCCGACATTGAGGAAGATCTGCGGTGCGGTCAGAAGCTCGTCGCCGACGCGCACGACGTTTCTGCCTTCGAAGCGGGCATGGCCGCGGATCAGCGTGCAATGTTCCATGCCGTCGAGCCAGCGTTCGTTGCCGTGACGGCTGTCGAGGGTCACCTTGTGCGCGCGGCGCATGACGGCCTGCATGTCGATCGTGACCGGGCCGCCGATCCCGACGCCGTAATCGGATGAGCGCCTCGCCAGATGGGCCGCGTAGGCGCTGGCGACCAGGGTCTTGGTCGGTTTGCAGCCGGTGTTGACGCAGGTGCCGCCGACATGCTTGCGTTCGATGATCGCAACCTTCTTTCCCGCATCGTTGAAGCGTCCCGCAAGCGACGGGCCCGCCTGGCCCGCACCGATGATGATCGCGTCGAAGCTTTCCATGTCACGCTTCTCCTGTTGCTTCGCTGGGAGCGGTTCAGGATGCGAAACCGCTGCTTACGTTTGCCGGAACGGGTCTAGACGGCAGGTGCCCCCGGCAGGAAAGAGATGAGGACGAGGGCGCCGATGATGGCCACGGCATCCTCGATGAAGGCGGCCGGCATATCCCTGCCGAACTTTTCCGCGAGCTTGCCGCGGGCCCAGGCACCGCCATAGGTGCCGATCACAGCACCGAGAATGCCGGAGACCAGGCCTGCGATCCAGTAGCCGTAGGGCGTCCCGATCGCCGCGCCGGCCAGCGCGCCGGCTGCGAGCCTGGCCGCGAACTGCTGCGGTACCTTGCGGCTCGGGGTGGAGGGCAGCTGGTCGGTCACCAGTTCGAGAAAGGCGAAGATCGTCAGGATCAGTACCGCCCATTGCGATCCCAGGAACGCAAGCCAGGTGCCGGAAAGATCGAGCCAGCCGAGCGAAGCCGCCCAGGCGACTGCGGCCGGGGCAGTCATGGCCCGCAGGCCGGCGACGATGCCCATGAAAAGCGCAAGCAAGGATACCATGATCAACCCCTCGACCTCGAACGGCCTGCCCTCGATGATTGCAGTTCGATGCGATATCCCGTCCCGAGTCAAGGGTGCCGGGCAGCGCGTGGCAAACCGGCCGGCCGGTCGGGGGAATGTCCGCGGTCGGCCGCGCGGGATTTTCCCTTCTCGCGGTAGGGAGCACCCTGGAATTGCGCGGTCGTGCCGCGACTGTCTCCGAGGTTCGGGCCTCGGTCAGACCGACACCCGAACGACGCGAGCCCATCGAGCGACAAGCCAGTGGAAAAATTCGCGGCGGCCCGTACAATGCGCTACCTTTGGTCGAGGGAGGAGGAGCCCTTCGAGCGTGAAGCATCGTATCGTCGCAGTCTTCGTCCTGTTTCTGGCACTTGGCGTCGTGGTCACCTGGAAGGTCCACGATCTCGTGGCGCGCAGCTACATGGACGAAGCCGAGTTGCAGGCGGCAACGACGCTCAGGCTCGCCGTCTCGGCGCTCGACGGCCACCTCAAGCGCTACGAGGCGCTGCCGGCGCTGACGGCCGACGACGAGATCGTCGAGCAGCTCGTCCGCGAGCCTGCAGACGGCGCCCGCAGGCTCGCCGCAAACCAATATCTGAAGTCCGTCAACGCACTTCTGAAGTCTTCCGATATCTACGTCATGACGATGGACGGCTCGACGATTGCCGCCAGCAATTACGACTCGGCCGTCAGTTTCATCGGCGAGAACTTTAGCTACCGTCCCTACTTTCAGGAGGCGGCCCGCGGCGATCGTTCGCGCTTCTACGCGCTCGGCACGACATCGGCCAAGCGGGGCTACTATTTCAGCTCGCCGATCGCGATCGACGGCCTGATCCTCGGCGTCATCGTCGTCAAGGTCGATCTCGACACGATCGAGTCCTCCTGGACCGGGGGCGACGACCGCATCTTCGTCTCCGATCCGGAAGGCATCATCTTCATGACCGGCAGCGACGAATGGCGTTATGCCGCGATCCTGCCCCTGACGCCCGACCGGATCGCGCGTACGGAAGCCTCGCGGCGATATGCGGATGCGAAACTGCGGGAACTGCCGTTTGCCTATGGCACGTTCGCCGGCCACGAGACGATGCTCATCCGCGGCGGCGGCCCAGAGAAGGAGTACCTCTTCGTCTCGCAGACGATGGCAGGGGCCGGCTGGACCGTCAACGTGCTGATGGATACCGCCTCGGTGCGCTGGCAGGCGCAGATCATGATGGCGGCCGTTTTCCTGGCTTTATGCCTCGCCGGCTTGGCGCTCGCCATCGTGCTGCAGCGGCGCGCGAGGCTTCAAGAACGCATGCTCATGCAGGCGGAGGCGCAGAACGAACTGGAGCGGCGGGTTGCCGAGCGCACCGTCGATCTCGCCCGCGTCAACAGCCGCATAGAGGAGGAGATCGCCGAACGGCGCCTGACGGAACGGCGCCTGCGCCAGACGCAGGCCGATCTGGTGCAGGCCGGAAAGCTCGCGGGGCTCGGCCAGATGTCGGCGGCGCTTTCCCATGAGCTCAACCAGCCGCTTGCGGCGGCCAAAACCTATGCCGAGACGACCGGACTTCTGATCGAGCGCGGACGGATCGACGAGGCCGGCGACAACCTGCGGCGCATCTCGGCGCTGATCGATCGCATGGCGTCGATCAGCAGGCATCTGCGCAATTTCGCCCGCAAGCCGAACGAAAAGCTCGGCGCCATCAGTGTCGAGGACGTGCTGCGGGACACGACGGAGATCGTCTCGACCCGGCTGCGGGCCGCCGACGCCGATCTCGGCATCACCATCGAACCGTCGCTGCCGCCGGTCACCGCCGGGGCCGTGCGTCTGCAGCAGGTGCTGGTCAATATCGTCACCAATGCGGCCGATGCCGTCGAGGGGCTCGGCGACCGCCGCATCGACGTGAACGCGGCGCGCGTCGGCGGCAAGGTCGCGATCGTGGTGCGCGATCGCGGCCCGGGCGTGCCGGCGGCGATCCGCGAGCGTATCTTCGATCCGTTCTTCACCACCAAGGGCGTCGGCAAGGGGCTCGGGCTCGGGCTCTCGATTTCCTACAATATCATCAAGGATTTCGGCGGCAGCCTGTCGGTCACGGATCATCCGGACGGGGGAGCCGTCTTCATCATCGAACTCGACCAGGCGGATGGCGCGCTGATGGAGGCGGCGGAATGAACGCGCAACGCGTGCTTCTGGTCGACGACGAGGAGGAGCTGCGGCGTTCCACCGCCCAGGCGCTGGAATTGTTCGATCTGTCGGTCGATACGTTCCCCAATGCGGAGAATGTGCTGGAGCTCTCGGGCTTCGGTTTCGACGGCGTAATCGTCAGCGACATCCGCATGCCGGGCCTCGACGGCATGACGCTCCTGCAGCGGATCCGCGAACTCGATGCGGAAATTCCGGTCATCCTGGTCACCGGCCATGGCGACGTGCAGCTGGCGGTGAAGGCCATGCGCGAGGGTGCCTATGACTTCCTCGAGAAACCGTTCACGCCGCAGCATCTTGCCGGCGTCATCCGCCGCGCGCTGGAGCGACGCTCGCTGATTCTGGAAAACCGGCGACTGAGGGCGGTCGCCGGCAAGCGCGACGACGTCGAGGCGCGGCTGCCGGGCCGCACCCAGGCGATGGTCGATCTGCGCTATCGCATCCGGGCGATCGGCGCGACGGACGCCGATACGCTCGTCATCGGCGATACGGGGGTCGGCAAGGAAGTGGTCGCCCGCGCTTTGCACGACATCAGCCCGCGCGCCAACCGGCCGTTCATCGCGATCAACTGCGCCGCGCTCCCGGAAACGCTGATCGAAAGCGAGCTCTTCGGCCACGAGGCGGGCGCCTTTCCCGGCGCGCTGCGGCCGCGTTACGGCAAGTTCGAGCATGCGCGGGGAGGGACCATCCTGCTCGACGAGATCAGCTCCATGCCGTTCGATCTTCAGGCAAAATTCCTGCGGGTGCTGCAGGAGAGGGTGATCACCCGGCTGGGATCGAACGAGACGGTGCCCCTCGACCTGCGTTTCATCGCCACCAGCAAGGTGGATCTGGAGGCCGAGGTGGCGGCCGGCCGGTTCCGGGCCGATCTCCTATACCGGCTGAACGTCGCGACCGTGCATGTTCCTTCGCTTGCCCAGAGACGGGCCGATATTCCGCTTCTCTTCCTGCAGCTCGTCCGCGAAGCCGCAGCGCGTTACGGCCGCGAGGATATGGTCGTGCCGCCGGATGTCGTCTCGCCGATCGCCCAGCGCGACTGGCCGGGCAACGTGCGCGAACTGCGCAATGCCGCCGACCGGCTGGTTCTGGGGCTGGATCCCGGCACGGGTGAGCCGGGCGGCGCAGCGAAGGAGAGCGCAGGACGGCTGGCGGAAAAGGTCGCGGCCTTCGAGCGAAGCCTGATCGCCGGCGAGATCGCCGCCCATGGCGGGGCGCTGCGGCCCGTCTACGAAGCGCTCGGCATCTCGCGCAAGACGCTCTACGAGAAAATGCAGAAATACGGGCTCGACAAGAAGATGCTGGGCGGCGAGAGCCTCGTGCAGGACGAGCGGAGCGGGTAACGGGGAGGAGGCGGCTTGCCTTGCTCTCCCTCGGCTTGGCAGGAGGCCGGCTGCGCGCCGTCGCTCGCATGGGATGGCCCATTTACCCCGCAGGCGGAGCGCCGCCAGATTTCCGCGGCAGGTTCGGGATGACGGTGCAGACGCGGCGTTCTGCGCCGCTTGGGTGGAAATCCACCCATGTCAATTCCGCATTGTTCCCGAATCCACCCATGTTGCGGCGCGATGGGTGAATTATACGCGTCAGGCCTGCCGATGGCCGATTGCCAGCCGTCCCGCGCGGCTCGCAAATGGCCTCAAGCGGGCGCAGGAGGACATGTGCGCCGGCCGGGATTCATTGCCATCGAGGAGGAACTCATGAAAATCTTCAACGCCGTCATCGGCGCAACCGCCCTTGCCGCCCTGTCTCTGTTATCGGTCCAGGCGCAGGCCCAGGGTTATCCCGAGCGCCAGATCACCATGGTCGTGCCGTTCGCGGCCGGCGGTCCGACCGATACGGTTGCCCGTCTCGTGGCCGAATCGATGTCCAAGGATCTCGGCCAGCAGATCGTCGTCGAAAATGTCGGCGGTGCCGGCGGCACGCTCGGTGCCGGCCGTGTCGCCGCCGCGGAAGCCGACGGCTACACGATCCTTCTCCACCATATCGGCATGGCGACCAGTGCCACGCTTTACCGCAAGCTCGCCTACGACACGCTGAACGCCTTCGAATATGTCGGTCTCGTCACCGACGTGCCGATGACGGTCGTCGCACGCAAGGACATGGAAGCGACCGATCTCAAGGGTCTCGTCGAATATGCGAAGGCCAATGCCGACAAGGTGACGGTGGCCAATGCCGGCATCGGCGCCGCATCACATCTCTGCGGCATGCTGTTCATGAGCGCCATCGAAACGCCGCTCGTCACCGTGCCCTACAAGGGCACCGGCCCGGCGATGACGGACCTTCTCGGCGGCCAGGTCGATATCATGTGCGACCAGACCACCAATACGACGAAGCAGATCCAGGGCGGCACGATCAAGGCCTATGCTGTCACCTCGCCGGAACGGCTGGAGATCTTCAAGGACCTGCCGACCGTCAAGGAAGCCGGTCTGGAAAGCATGACCGTCGGTATCTGGCACGGCGTCTACACGCCGAAGGGCACGCCCGCCGAGATCAACGAGCGCCTGTCGAAGTCGCTGCAGCTGGCGCTGAAGGACGAGAACGTCTCCAAGCGCTTCGCCGAACTCGGCACCAAGCCGTCTCCGGAGGCCGACGCCACCCCGGCGGCGCTGAAGACGAAGCTGGAAAGCGAAATCGCCCGCTGGAAGCCGATCATCGAGGCGGCCGGCCAGTACGCGGACTAATCTTCGCGATCTAGCTTGCCCCTCACCCTAACCCTCTCCCTGCGCAAGCAGGGAGAGGGGACGAGTTTGCCGCAGGCCTTGCCAACCTCCTCCAGTCACCAAACGTGGGGCGAGCGGGTGCGGCAAGGGTCCTTCGCCCCGCCTGCGGGGAGAAGGTGCCGGCAGGCGGATGAGGGGCGAGCGGCGGACGCAAGGGCTGTAGGCCAGCCGGCATAATCTCCCACACGCACGGAGACACCATGAACTCCCAGTCATTCGACAAGGCCAACCTGATCTGCGGCGTGCTGCTGATCCTGACCGGCATCTTCTTCGC
>JBQGDG010000206.1:0-4206 GCA_052038935.1 Neorhizobium sp.
GACTGCATGGCGATCGCCGCCACGTCGTCGCCGGAGCCGATGCGGGCGAAGCCCCCGGGCATGATTTCCCAGCCGCTTTCCGTGCGCGCTGCAAAGACGCGCAGCGACATCGGCCGCGGGGTCAGCTTGCCGTTCACCCAGGCCGGCGTGGTCGAAAGCGTCACTACCTCCTGGCCGACGAGCTTCGAGCCCTCGTCCGCGAGCCATTCGCCGATGGTGTCGCGCGCGGTTTCGCGCAGAGAGGAGCCAAGCACCGATTGGCCGTTGTCGTCGAAGAAGGGAAGGCGGGAATAGGCCGGACCGATGACCATGCGTTCGATGTTCTTCGCCACGTGTTCCCGCTCGGATTTCTGTCCGCACCACCATGTGGCGATCGACGGCAGGATGAGGTCCTCGCCGAGAAGATGGCGGCAGACGGTCGGCGCAAAGGCCAGCAGCGCGCGCGTTTCGAGAATGCCGGCACCGAGCGCGTTGACCAGCGTCAGCGAGCCGGAGCGCAGGGCCTGTACCATGCCCGGCGTGCCTATGTGGGAATGCTGGTCGAGCTCGAGCGGATCGGCATAGGACGCGTCGAGGCGGCGCCAGAGCACGCCGATCGGCTTCAGGCCGGCGACGGTGCGCACCATGACGCGGTTGTTGACGACGGTCAGATCCTCGCCTTCGAGCAGCATGAAGCCGAGATAGCGCGCGATATAGGCGTGTTCGAAATAGGTCTCGTTGGCGGGGCCCGGCGAAAGGACGGCAATCCGGTCCTCGGCATATTGCTTGTGCGACTGGAGCGCATCGCGGAAGGCGCCGAAGAAGGAGGCGAGCCGGTGGACGTGGGTCTCGCCGTAGATGTCGGACAGAGCGCGGGTCGTGGCGACGCGGTTTTCCAGCGCAAACCCCGCGCCCGAGGGTGCCTGGGTGCGATCGGCCAGCACCCACCAGTTGCCATCCGGGCCGCGGCCGATCTCGAAGGAACAGAAATGCAGATAGTGACCGCCGACCGGCCTGATGCCGACCAGCGGCCGCAGGAATTCCGGGTTGGCGGCGATAAGCTGCGGCGGAATGAAACCTTCCTGGACCAGCCGGTTGTCGCCGTAGATATCGGCAATCATCGCTTCCAGAAGGTCTGCCCGCTGTTTCAGGCCGCGCGAGACGGTCTCCCATTCCCGGCCGTCGATCAGGACCGGCACATGCGAGAGCGGCCAGCTGCGTTCTCCCGTGCCGTTGCTCCCGGGGCCGCCATAGGTGCGGTAGAAGACGCCGGCGTCGCGCAGATACCGGTCCGCCCTGGCGAAACGTTCGTGCAGGTCGCCTTCCGACAGCCGGCTGAGATGGTCGATGAGGTTGCGCCAGACGGACTTGATCTGGCCGCGGGCGTCCAGCATCTCGTCGGCAATGCCCGGAAGCGCGGCATAGCCGAGGATCGGATCGCTGGCGATCTCCTCATCGATGCGACGTTCGCTGGCCGGTCCCTGGCTCAATTGTTCCTACACTCCCTGCGGTCGGCGAAGGTCGAGCGTCAGCGGGAATTCGGGCGATGGGGTTTCGGGCAGAAGCGCATATGCTCCCGCCGTATGCCCCCAGGGCTCGAACCTCGCCAGCCGGCGCGCTTCCGCCTCGTTGCCGTTCACCGGAAAGGTCTCATAATTGCGACCGCCCGGATGAGCAACATGATATCTGCAGCCGCCGATCGACCGACCGGACCACGTATCATAGATGTCGAACGTCAGCGGCGAATTGACGGGCAGGACCGGATGCAGGCCGGAGGCCGGCTGCCAGGCCTTGAAACGGACGCCGGCGACCGACACTCCGGACGTGCCTGTCTCCCTGAGCGGCACGGCACGGCCGTTACAGGCCACCGTGTATCGGGACGGATCGTTTGTCTCCAGCCTGACCTGCAGGCGTTCCACGGAGCTGTCGACGTAACGCACAGTGCCGCCGATCGCACCCTGCTCACCCATCACATGCCACGGTTCCAGCGCCTGCCGCAGTTCGAGCCGGGCACCGCCATACTCCACTTCACCGAAGAACGGGAAGCGGAATTCCAGCTGTGCCTCGAACCATTCGGACCTGAGGTCGAAACCGTTCTCCCGCAGGTCGGCCAGGACATCCATGAAGTCGGTCCAGACATAATGGGCGAGCATGAAACGATCGGCAAGCGCCGTGCCCCAGCGGACAAACCTTCCCTGTAAAGGGTTCTTCCAGAAGCGTGCGATCAGCGCCCGGACAAGCAGCTGCTGGGCCAGCGACATGCGGGCGTTGGGCGGCATTTCGAAGCCGCGGAATTCGACCAGGCCGAGCCGCCCGGTCGGACCATCCGGCGAAAACAGCTTGTCTATGCAGATTTCCGAACGGTGGGTATTGCCGGTAACGTCGGTCAGGAGATTGCGGAACAGCCGGTCGACGAGCCAGGGCAAGGGAGGCGCGCCCTGGCCGGGTGCCGGAACCTGAGCGAGCGCGATCTCCAGTTCGTAGAGCGAATCATGGCGCGCCTCGTCGATGCGTGGTGCCTGGGACGTCGGGCCGATGAACAGGCCGGAGAACAGGTAGGATAGCGACGGATGGCGCTGCCAGTGCAGCACGATGCTCTTGAGCAGGTCCGGCCGCCGCAGAAACGGGCTGTCGTTCGGATTGGCGCCGCCGACCACGACATGATTGCCGCCGCCGGTGCCGGTATGGCGGCCATCGATCATGAACTTGTCGGCGCCGAGGCGGCTCTGGCGGGCCTCCTCGTAGATCGCCGTGGTGATGTCGACCGTTTCCTTCCAGCTCGATGCCGGATGGATGTTGACCTCGATGACGCCGGGATCGGGTGCGACGCGGATGACGTTGATGCGCTCGTCATGCGGCGGCGGGTAACCTTCGATATGGACCGGCAGGCCGAGGGCTGCGGCGGCGCGTTCGGCGGAGGCGATCAGGTCGAGATAATCCTCGACCGAGACCGTCGGCGGCATGAAGACGCAGAGACGTCCGTCGCGGGCCTCGACCGAAACGGCGGTGCGGACATAGCCGTCGATCTCGGCGCCGGAACGCGGCTGCGGCTGGCTCTCGGCTGAAAAGGGCTGGAAGCTCGCGGCCTGCTGGGGGCGGCCGGTGTCATCCGCGAAATCCGGCAGGGCGCCACGCGGCACCGTCGGATCCATCGGATTGATATAGGGATATTGGGACGGCGCGATATAGGGCAGGGAGTTCAGGGGCAGGCGATATCCGACCGGACTGTCGCCCGGAACGAGGAAGACGCGACCGCGCCGTGTCGTCCATCGCTCGCTCTGCCAGATGCGACCGCCGGCGCGGGCGTTCAAGGCCTGTACCGGCAGGACATAGCCCGTCGGCTGCGTCAGTCCGCGCTCGAAGACGCGCGCCATGCGGTTGCGTTCCTCGGCGTCCTTCAGCCGGGAATTGGACGGATCGACATTGTCCGGCAGGTTCGCTTCCTTGAGGATCCATTCGCCGGGATCCTCGAAGGCGGGCACCACGAAATCCGACGGGATGTCCAGCTCCCCGGCGATCGCTGTCAGAAGCCGTCCGGCATCGTCCCCGGTGACCTCGTAGTCGCGGCCTTCGCCGGCGATCAGGTTCTGATCGCTCCAGACCGGCAGGCCGTCGCGGCGCCAGTAGAGCGAGAAGGTCCAGCGCGGCAGGCTTTCGCCCGGATACCACTTGCCCTGGCCATAGTGAAGGAACCCTCCCGGCGCAAAACGGTCCCGCAGCCTGCGGATCAGGATGTCGGCCTTCTCGCGCTTCGTCGGGCCGACGGCGGCGGTGTTCCATTCGTCCGACTGGAAATCGTCGATCGATACGAAGGTCGGTTCGCCGCCCATGGTAAGACGCACGTCCTGCGCAGCGAGCACCCGGTCGACCTGTTCGCCGAGATCGTTCAGCGCATCCCAGCTCGCATCGGAAAAGGGCTTGGTGATGCGTGGATGTTCTGCGACGCGGGCGACTTCCATCCTGAAATCGAACGAGGTCTTGGCCTCGCCGAAATACCCGCCGGAAATCGGGGCGGCGTTGCGGTAATGCGGGGTCGCGGCAAGCGGGATATGGCTTTCGCCGGTCAGGAGGCCGGAGGTCGGATCGAGACCGATCCAGCCCGCGCCAGGCAGGTAGACTTCCGCCCATGCATGCAGGTCGGTGAAATCCACCTCCGTGCCGGAAGGGCCGTCGAGCGCCTTGAGATCCGGCGTCAGCTGGATGAGGTATCCGGACACGAAGCGGGCG
>JBQGDG010000207.1:0-3147 GCA_052038935.1 Neorhizobium sp.
ACCAGCGAGGCCGACTTCGCGCTGCATCTCGCCATCGCCGATGCCACCAACAACCCGCGGTTCCGCGAATTCCTGACCATGATCGGCCGCAACATCATTCCTCGGGCCGCCCTTCGCGGCGACGATGCGGAAGCCGATCAGTCCGGCTACATCAGCCTGCTTGTCGAGGAACATCAGGCGATCGTCAACGCCGTTTCGGAGGGCGACGAGGAAGGCGCGCGCGAGGCGATGCGCCGGCATCTGCGCGGCAGCCAGCTGCGTTATCGCAACCTCCTCAGAGCGCTTCGCGAAGATGTCAGATAACTTGTTGACATGAATTCGACCAACCTGTACGACAATTTTGTCTGGAGGAGACGATCAAGAGGAAATTCCATGATGACGCCTGAAGAAATCAAGGCAGCGCTGGGCGCTGGCCTGCTGTCCTTTCCTGTCACCCATTTCGATGAAGAAGGGGAATTCAAGCGGGACAGCTATCAGCGCCATATCGAGTGGCTGTCCGGCTTTGAAGCCCCCGTCCTGTTTGCCGCGGGCGGCACGGGTGAGTTCTTCTCGCTGTCTCCCGATGAGGTCCCCGTCATCGTCAAGGCAGCCAAGGAAGCCTCGGGCGATACGGCGATCGTGTCGGGCTGCGGCTTCGGCACCCGGGTCGGCGTCGAAATGGCGAAGGCAGTGGAGAAGGCCGGTGCGGACGGAATTCTGCTTCTGCCGCACTATCTGATCGACGCGCCGCAGGAAGGCCTCTATCAGCACGTCAGGAAGATCTGCCAGTCCGTCGGCATCGGCGTCATGGTCTATAACCGCGACAATTCCGTGCTGCACGTCGATACGCTGAAGCGCCTGTGCGACGAATGCCCCAATCTGATCGGCTTCAAGGACGGGACCGGCGACATCGGTCTTGTCAGACAGGTCACCGCCACGATGGGCGACCGCCTCATGTATCTTGGCGGCATGCCGACGGCGGAACTCTTTGCCGAAGCCTATCTCGGCGCAGGCTTCACCACCTATTCCTCCGCGGTCTTCAACTTCGTGCCTGGTCTCGCCGTCGAATTCTACAAGGCGCTGCGCGCCGGCAACCGCACCCGCTGCGAGGAAATCCTCAGGGACTTCTTCTACCCGTTCATGGCGCTGCGCAGCCGCCGCAAGGGTTACGCCGTCGCCGCCATCAAGGCCGGCGTTCGCCTGCAGGGCTTCGACGCCGGCAGGGTTCGCCCGCCGCTCGACGATCTGACGGCGGAAGAGGAACAGATGCTGCTGAAACTCATCGGCAACCACAAGCGGTAACGCCCATGAAGATCGCCTCGGTCCGCACCCATCTTCTCGAACACAGGCTCGACGTCGCCTTCGAGAGCGCCTCCATGCGCTTCGATCGCCGTGCTCATATCCTGGTCGAGATCGAGTGCGAAGACGGTACGGTGGGCTGGGGCGAGTGCCTCGGCCCGGCCCGGCCCAATGCGGCGGTCGTCGCGGCCTATGCCAACTGGCTGGTCGGGGAGAACCCGCTCGAGACGGAAAAGATCTGGGCCCGCCTCTACAATGCCCTGCGCGACCAGGGCCAGCGCGGCCTCGCCGTCACCGCTCTCTCCGGCATCGACATGGCGCTCTGGGACATCAAGGGCAAACATTTCGATGCGCCCGTCTCGATCCTGCTCGGCGGCCGCTTCCGCGAAAGCGTCAGGGCCTATGCCACCGGCAGCTTCAAGCGCGATGGGGTCGACCGGGTCGAGGACAATGCGACCGATGTCGCCCGTTATCGCTCGGAAGGTTTCCACGCCACCAAGATCAAGATCGGCTTTGGCGTCGAGGAGGATTTGCGCGTCATCCGGGCCGTGCGCGAGGCCGCCGGTCCCGACATGCGACTGATGATCGACGCCAATCACGGCTATGACACGGTCGAGGCGATCCGCCTCGGCAATGCCGCCGCCGAATACGGCATTGACTGGTTCGAGGAGCCCGTCGTTCCCGAACAGCTCGCCGCCTATCGCGAGGTCCGTGCCAGGCAGCCGATCCCGGTTGCCGGCGGCGAGACATGGCATAGCCGCTGGGGCATGCGCGAGCCGATCGAAACCCGCGCCGTCGACATCCTGCAGCCCGACCTCGCCGGCGTCGGCGGCTTCACCGAAGCCAAGCGTGTCGCCGATCTCGCCGCCCTGCACGGTATTCGCGTCGTGCCGCATGTCTGGGGCACGGCCGTCCATATCGCCGCCGCCCTGCAGTTCATGGCGGCGATGGTCCCGAGCCCCGTCCGCGTCAACCCGATCGAGCCGATCCTCGAATTCGACCGCACAGACAATCCCTTCCGTCAGGCGGTGGTCAAAACGCCGATCGAACACGAGCGTGGTGTGGTGAAGATCCCGAACGGCCCCGGCCTCGGCATCGAGATCAATCGCGACGCGCTCGAAGAATTCAAGATGGGAGACGCATGATGCTCGTCCGCACCCTTTCCGGCAATGCTCCAGGGACCAGACTGCCGCAGGGTGCGGTCGATACTCAGATGCATATGTATCTGCCGGGTTACCCCTCGCTTCCCGGCGGTCCGGGCCTGCCGGCCGGTGCCCTGCCCGACCCCGGCCAGTATCGCCGGCTGATGCAGTGGCTCGGCATCGACCGGGTCATCATTACCCAGGGCAACGCCCATCAGCGCGACAATTCCAACCTCGTCGCCTGCCTCGGCGTCATGGGCGACGTCGCGCGCGGAGTCGGTGTGATCGACCGCACGACGAAGGACGACGAAATCGCCCGGCTGAGCGATGCCGGCGTTGTCGGCACCCGCATCATGGACCTGCCGGGCGGCGCAGTCGGCCTTGGCGAGCTCGAGGCGGTCGACGCCAGGGCCGCCGCCCACGGCTGGATGCTCGCCGTACAGTTCGACGGCAGCAACATCCTCGATCACGAAGAGCGGCTGAAGAACCTCAAATCCCGCTGGGTCTTCGACCATCACGGCAAATTCTTCGCCGGCGTGACACCCGCGAGCGAGCAGGTAGCCGCCGTGAAGCGATTGCTCGATGGCGGCCGCTGCTGGTTCAAATTCGCCGGTGTCTACGAATCGTCGAAAAGCGGCGGACCGGACTATGCCGATGTCGCGGCAGTCGCTCGGGATCTCGCCGCCTACGCCCCCGAACGCATCGTCTGGGGCACCAACTGGCCGCA
>JBQGDG010000208.1:0-4341 GCA_052038935.1 Neorhizobium sp.
CGGCATGATCTACATGCGCGGCCAGGCGCGAGACTACGATCTGTGGCGGCAGATGGGCTGCGCCGGCTGGGGCTGGGACGACGTTCTGCCCCTGTTCAAGAAGAGCCAGGATTTCTACAAGGGCGCCGATGCCATGCACGGTGCCGGCGGCGAGTGGCGCGTGGAGAAGGCGCGGGTGCGCTGGGCGGTGCTCGACGCCTTCCAGAAGGCGGCAGAAGAGGCCGGCATCCCGGTCATCGACGATTTCAACCGCGGCGACAACGAGGGCTCAAGCTATTTCGACGTCAACCAGCGCTCGGGCATCCGCTGGAACACGTCGAAAGCCTTCTTGCGTCCGGCAATGAAGCGCGCCAACCTGCGGGTCTTGACCAAGGCGCATGTCAGGCGGCTGATCATCGAGGGCGGCGAAGTCAGGGGCGTCGAATTCCAGCATGACGGCGTAGCCCGCACCGCTTACGCGCGCCGCGAGACGGTGCTTTCGGCGGGTGCGATCGGCACGCCGCACATACTCGAACTGTCCGGTATCGGCCGCGGCGACGTGCTGAAAGACGCCGGGGTCGAGGTGGTGAAGGAGGTCAAGGGTGTGGGAGAGAACCTGCAGGACCACCTTCAGCTCCGGCTCGTCTACAAGGTAACGGGCGTACCGACGCTCAACGAGAAGGCCTCGCGCTGGCTCGGTAAGGCGGCGATCGGCCTCGAATACGCGCTCCGACGTTCCGGGCCGATGTCGATGGCGCCGAGCCAGCTCGGTATTTTCACGCGGTCCGGGCCGGACAAGGATACTGCCGATCTCGAATATCACGTGCAACCGGTCTCGCTCGACCGGTTCGGCGATCCCGTGCATGCCTTCCCGGCGATGACGGCGAGCGTCTGCAACCTGCGGCCGGAGAGCCGCGGCTCGGTGCATCTCAAAGGGCCGGATTTCGCCGCAGCCCCGTCGATCCGGCCGAACTACCTGTCCGCCGCCGCCGATCGGGACGTGGCGGTCCGGTCAATCCGGCTCACCCGCGAGATCGTCGGCCGCCCGGCATTCGCCCGTTACAATCCGGTCGAATACAAGCCGGGTCCGAGCTACGACACGGACGCCGACCTGGAGCGGGCGGCCGGCGAGATCGGCACGACGATCTTCCATCCGGTCGGCACGGCGCGCATGGGGGGCGATCCGGACAGCGTCGTCGATCCTCGGCTGAAAATGCGGGCGCTTGGAAGTTTGCGTATCGCCGATGCGTCGATCATGCCCAATATTACGTCAGGCAACACCAATTCGCCGACGATCATGATCGCCGAAAAGGCGGCGGAGATGATCCTGGCGGATAATCGTTGAGAAGGGATCGTCGCATGCGGGGCCTGCCCCTCACCCTAACCCTCTCCCCGCAAGCGGGGAAAGGGGACTTGCCTCGCTCAACCTTGGAGAGGAACCGAGACGGCGCGGCATACCACCTTCTCCCCGCCTGCGGGGAGACTGTGCCGGCAGTCGGATGAGGGGCAATTCACGGGCGACAAAGCCCGAATACAGGAGACATGCATGACGGAAGTGGCAATCGAGATGGACGACGTGCTGTTCGACCGGATCGGGTCGGCGGCGGTCGTCAGGCTCAACCGGCCGAAGGTGCTGAACAGCCTCAATCTTTCGATGACGCTGGCGATCCGGGCGGCGCTGGCGGATTTTGCCGAGGATCCTTCCGTTTCCTGCGTCATCGTGAAGGGCGAAGGCGAGCGCGGGCTCTGCGCCGGGGGCGACATTCGCGCCATATACGCGCTCGGCCAGGCGAAAGATCCGGAAGTGACCCGCTTCTGGCGGGAGGAGTTTCCGGTCAACTATACGATCTCGCGCTATCCGAAACCCTATGTGGCGCTGATGGACGGCATCGTCATGGGCGGCGGCGTCGGGATCGCCTCCCATGGGGGACACCGTGTCGTCACCGAGCGAACGAAGCTTGCAATGCCGGAAACCGGGATCGGCTATGCGCCGGATGTCGGCGCGACCTGGCTTCTGCCGAAGGCGCCGGGGGAGGCCGGCACCTGGATGGGGCTGACGGGAGAGACGGTCGATGCGGCGGATGCGATATTCGCCGGGCTTGCCGATCGTCATGTTCCGTCGGTAAGGCTCGGAGAGCTCGTGAAGGCCCTGGGCCTGATCGATGCCGATGCGTCCGATGACGATGTGCGCGGCGTGATAGACCGTTTCGCCACACCCCCCGGCGAAAGCCGGCTTGCGGCGCATGCGGACCTGATCGACCGGGCCTTCGCCTTCGATACGCTGGAGGAGATCGTTGCGGCGCTGGAGAAGGAAGAGGGCGACTTTGCGCGGGAGACACTAGCGGTGATCGCCCGGCGCTCGCCGACCAGCCTCAAGCTGACGCTCAGGCTGCTGCGGCTCGGACGGAGGAGTTCGAGCCTCGTCGAATGCCTGGAACGGGAATTCACGGTGGCATCCGAAATCCTGCGCCAGCACGATTTCTACGAGGGTGTGAGGGCGGCGCTCGTCGACAAGGACCGCAATCCCCGATGGCGGCCTGCAACGCTTTCGGCGGTCGAGGATGCGGATCTGGACCGGTATTTCGCGGTCGATCATCCGGTTCTGTTTCCGGATCACAGATTGTAGCATCCGGTCGCCGGAAGGCGGAGGCCGGCTGCGGCCGCACGATACGGACGGGAAAGAGGGAGGACAGGAACATGACGGCAATCGCATTCATCGGGCTCGGGAACATGGGTGGGCCGATGGCCGCCAATCTGGTCAGGGCGGGGCACGAGGTCTTCGGCTTCGACCTGTCGCAGGCTTCCGTGAAGGCCGCGGCCGAGGACGGCGTAACGCCAGCGGCAACGCTTGCCGAGGCGGTCGGCGACGCCGAATGCGTCATCACCATGCTGCCGAAGGGCCAGCACGTGATCTCGGTCTGGACCGACCTTGCGACACTTCTGCCGGAAGGCACGCTCGTCATCGACTGCTCGACGGTGGATGTGGAGAGCGCCCGCAAGGCGCATGAACTGGCCGCGGCGATGGGCTGCATCTCGCTCGACGCACCGGTTTCCGGCGGCACGGGGGGGGCGGCGGCCGGCACGCTGACCTTCATGGTCGGCGGATCGGAGAAAGCCTTCGCCGCCGGGGAGCCGATCCTCGCTGCGATGGGCAGGAAGATCGTCCATTGCGGCGGCTCCGGCGCCGGCCAGGCGGCGAAGATCTGCAACAACATGATCCTCGGCATTTCGATGATCGGCGTCTGCGAGGCGTTCGCGCTCGGCGAAAAGCTCGGGCTTTCGCATCAGGCGCTGTTCGATGTCGCATCGACGTCATCGGGCCAGTGCTGGTCGATCACTACCTATTGCCCGGTGCCGGGCCCGGTGCCGACCTCGCCGGCAAACAACGAATACAAGCCCGGGTTTGCGGCGGCGCTGATGCTGAAGGATCTGATGCTGTCGCAGGAAGCGGCGAGACAATCGGGAGCCGCAACGCCGCTCGGCGGACACGCGGCGGAACTCTACGCGGCTTTCGAAAAGGCCGGCCACGGCGGCGACGATTTTTCCGCCATCATCCAAATGCTGCGGGAGCGAGCCGGCGGCGTTGCCTGAGCGGACGCGCCTTGCGGATTCGAGCGCGCCAGACGGCTTCATTCCGGACCGTGGGGACCGCGCGGCGCATATTTTCGGCTGAGCTTCAGCGCCTTCGGCCACGCCGGCATTGCCGGAGTGGTTGCGCCATGGGAGTGGGGCAGGCAGTTGCATCAGGGGTATGAGGTAGAATTTCTTCTGCCTGCCCCGGCCGCTTCGTTCGGTCTTGCGGAACGTGTCAGTTTCCGTTCGACCCTGCTGCGACCGTCACCGGAAACCGAGCTCTCCCCGGAATTGGGGAGGAGCGAGCCGGGTGGTGGCCGGTTCGCGAACCCGGTTTCCCATCCGATGACGCACCGATTGTGCCAAGGCAGTGAGGGGCGGGGACGACCGCCGCGTGCGGATCAGCGCAAATAGCTGGATTGCATGGCTTATTTTTTTCGGCGAGCGCCTTAACTTCCCCGCGGCGAAGATGGACCGGCGGAGGCGTGGCAATGCCAGTCCGGCAACCGATTTCCTGGGCAAGACGTTATGATAGAGATATTCGACTGCTGGCCGCCTGCCTTCCGGGCCGCTGAAAGGACTGCGCCTTGAATTCCGACGCGACACCGTTTTCCCGCGAAGATCTCGAAATGGAGGTGGCCCGCCTGAAGGCCGAGGCCTCGCGGGGCGGCGACGCGCTGCTGCGCAGCGACGCACGTTACCGCGCCCTGTTCGAGGCGATCGACGAAGGTTTCTGCATCATCGAATTCATCGACGGACCCGAAGGTCCGCTCAGCGACTACGTCCATA
>JBQGDG010000209.1:0-4113 GCA_052038935.1 Neorhizobium sp.
GAACGGTGGCAAGCCGGAACAGCTGACGCTGCTCGACATGCTGCGCGCCTTCGTGTCCTTCCGCGAGGAAGTCGTCAGCCGCCGGACGAAATACCTGCTGCGCAAGGCGCGCGAACGCGCCCATGTGTTGGTCGGTCTCGCTATCGCTGTCGCCAATATCGACGAAGTCATCGCGCTGATCCGCCGCGCGCCGGATCCGGCAACCGCCCGCGAACAGCTGATGACCCGCCGCTGGCCGGCGCATGACGTCGAGGCGCTGATCCGCCTCATCGACGATCCGCGCCACAAGATCAACGAGGACGCCACCTACAACCTCTCCGAGGAACAGGCCCGTGCGATCCTCGAACTGCGTCTTGCGCGCTTGACCGCTCTCGGCCGCGACGAAATCGCCGACGAATTGAACAAGATCGGCGCCGAGATCAGCGATTATCTCGACATCCTGTCGTCACGGGTACGCATCCAGACCCTGGTCAAGGACGAGCTGGCCGCCGTGCGCGACGAGTTCGGCACGCCGCGCCGCACGCAGATCCTCGATGCCGGCCTCGACATGGACGATGAGGATCTCATCGCCCGCGAGGACATGGTCGTGACGGTCTCGCATCTCGGCTATATCAAGCGCGTGCCGCTGAATACCTACCGGGCGCAGCGCCGCGGCGGCAAGGGCCGTTCGGGCATGGCAACGCGCGACGAGGATTTCGTCTCGCGCCTGTTCGTCGTCAACACCCACACGCCGGTGCTGTTCTTCTCCTCGCGCGGCATCGTCTACAAGGAAAAGGTCTGGCGTCTGCCTATCGGCACGCCGCAATCGCGCGGCAAGGCGCTGATCAACATGCTGCCGCTGGAGCCCGGCGAGCGCATCACCACGATCATGCCGCTGCCCGAGGACGAGGCGTCCTGGGCAAATCTCGACGTGATGTTCTCGACGACGCGCGGCACCGTCCGCCGCAACAAGCTGTCGGACTTCGTTCAGGTCAACCGCAACGGCAAGATCGCCATGAAGCTCGAGGAAGAGGGTGACGAAATCCTCTCCGTCGAGACATGTCAGCCGCCGAATGCGGATCTCGGACTTGCCGGCGACGACGTGCTTCTGACCACGGCACTCGGCCAGGCGATCCGCTTCCCGGTCGATGAGGTGCGCGTCTTCGCGGGCCGCAACTCGATCGGTGTGCGCGGAATCAATCTCGGCGACGGCGACCGCATCATCTCGATGACGATCGTCGGGCATGTGGATGCCGAGCCCTGGGAGCGTGCGGCCTATCTGAAGCGTTCTGCTACAGAGCGGCGTGCGGCAGGGGTCGACGAAGACGATATCGCGCTGGTCGGCGAAGAAGTCACCGAAGAGGGACAGCTGACCGACGAGCGCTACGAATATCTGAAGTCGCGCGAGCAGTTCGTTCTGACCGTGTCCGAAAAGGGATATGGCAAGCGGTCGTCGTCCTATGATTTCCGCACGTCGGGTCGTGGCGGCAAGGGTATCCGCGCTACCGACACCTCGAAGACGAACGAGATCGGTGAACTCGTCGCGGCCTTCCCGGTCGAGGACGGTGACCAGATCATGCTCGTCTCCGACGGCGGCGTTCTGATCCGCGTTCCGGTCGGTGGTATCCGTATCGCAAGCCGTGCGACCAAGGGCGTCACGATCTTCTCGACCGCCAAGGACGAGAAGGTGGTTTCGGTCGAGCGCATCAGCGAGCCGGAGAGCGACGAGGAAAACGTCGGTGAGGCTGCGGACGAAACTGCCGTCGAGAACGGCGATTCCGGCGCAGCTACCGAGGGAGACGGCGGCGGCGCCTGAGGGGTGCCGCCGAAACCCGCTTGAACGCCAGCCGACGGACATGAAAAAAGCCGGGGAACGAAGGTTCTCCGGCTTTCGAATTTCTGATGCCTGCCGCTCTTGCGGCGACTTGGATGGGGCGCCAGGCTGTTCGCGGGACTAGAAGGCCCCGTGGCGGCGCGCAAAATCCTCTATGTCCGCGCGTTCCCTGCGGAGCTCGGAGATTGTTGATGCCACGGACGCTACGAACATGCTGCTGATGAGGGCGGCTAATATTGTCAACGTAACGAACATGGCTTTCCTTCCGGTTTTTACCTTCCCGCGTCAGTAAAAGGACACGTCATGGTAACGGCCAGTCACCTGCGGGTAATTCATCTCGCTCAGGTCGGACCTGTCTTGATAAAGGGTGACAGTTGCTGTCAGCATCACTGCGATCATCGTCGTCCAGACGAGGTTGATCATAGTGATCTTGTCGAGCATTGCCGGGTTCCTCTTCGAGAACATCTCCGTCTTCCTTCTGTTAGCCTGAACGCGCCTGGCGCTTACAGGTTCCACCGCATTTTGAGAGAAACCTAACCTATGGCCTCTGAAGCGACCTTGAATGGTCCGTTCATCTGGCGTTCAGGTTTCTGGTCTTCAGCGATCCAGAAGATCAAAAGCCACCAGCAGAGCTTCAAGCATGAGCGATGCAAGCACGGCGGCAGTGATCATCAGGACCAGCATTGGTTTCTCCACGATACGGGCGAAAAACTTTCCGCCACGATGGGCAATAAAGCAGACGGAGGCTGAAACGACCTTGAATGGCCCGTTCATCCGCCATTCACGGGCGACGGCGCTTGCAGTGATGCAGCCGACGTGACAAAAGGCCGGAGAAAATTCCCATCGGTCAGGCAAGGCATGACGACGGCTTTCTATCCCGGTTCTTTCGATCCGATGACAAATGGACATCTGGACGTGCTCGTCCAGGCGCTGGAAGTGGCGGACAGGGTGATCGTCGCCATCGGCGTCCACCCCGGCAAGACGCCGATGTTCTCCTTCGAGGAACGGGCGGAGCTGATCCGCGCGTCGCTGGCCGAGGCGCTGCCGGGCAAGGCGGACAATATAGACGTCGTTTCCTTCGACAGACTGGTGGTCGATGCGGCGCGGGCGAACGGCGCGCGGTTGCTCATACGCGGTCTGCGCGACGGGACGGATCTCGACTACGAAATGCAGATGGCGGGAATGAACAGGCAGATGGCCCCGGACGTGCAGACGGTATTCCTGCCGGCAGGGACGGCATCGCGGCCCATTACCGCCACATTGGTTCGCCAGATCGCCGCGATGGGCGGCGATGTCGCAGCCTTCGTCCCCGCGGCGGTGCTGGCGGCGCTCAAAGCCAGGTTCGACCGCTGACTTGTTCAGAACCACGGAGTTTCAAATGAAATTGCTTCACCTCGCCTTTGCCGGTCTGATCGCCTTCGCTTCGATGGTGGCGCCGGCCGCCGCCCAGGACGAGCTCCTGACCATCCAGCTGAAGGACGGGCCGGTCGTGATCAAGCTCGCGTCCGACGTCGCTCCGAAGCATGTCGCGCAGATCAAGGCGCTGGCTGCCAAGGGCGCCTATGACAACGTCGTCTTCCACCGCGTCATCGACGGCTTCATGGCCCAGACGGGTGACGTCCAGTACGGCAAGGAAGGCGCTTCCGGCTTCAATCCGCAGCGCGCCGGCATGGGCGGCTCGGACCTGCCCGA
This sequence comes from Neorhizobium sp., assembly GCA_052038935.1. Lineage (GTDB taxonomy): Bacteria > Pseudomonadota > Alphaproteobacteria > Rhizobiales > Rhizobiaceae > Neorhizobium. The sequence goes on from JBQGDG010000209.1 coordinate 3,506, forward strand.
TATCGCCGCCGAGTTTTCCAAGGTGCCGTTCGAACGCGGCACCGTCGGGATGGCGCGTTCGCAGGACCCGAATTCCGCCAATTCGCAGTTCTTCATCATGTTCGCCGAGGGCTCGTTCCTCAACGGCCAGTACACGGTCGTCGGTCAGGTCGTGTCCGGCATGGAAGCCGTCGACAAGATCAAGCGCGGCCAGGGCGGCAATGGCGAAGTCACCAATCCCGACAAGATGATCAAGGTCACTGTCGGAAAGTAAGGCGCTTCCCGCGCTGACTTTCAAATCGAAGAAGAGCCCCCCGCAGGGCAAAGAAGGAGACTGACATGGCGGAGATCAAGGATCCCGAAAACACCCTGATCATGGAAACCACGAAGGGTAAGGTCGTGATTTCGCTGCTTCCGGATCTTGCGCCGGATCACGTGGCCCGGATCAAGGAACTGGCGCGCGAAAACGCCTATGACGGCGTCGTCTTCCACCGCGTCATCCCCGACTTCATGGCGCAGACCGGCGACGTCAAGTTCGGCAAGAAGGGTTCCGAAAGCTTCAACCCGGGCCGCGCCGGCATGGGCGGTTCCGACAAGCCGGACCTGAAGGCCGAATTTTCGGCCGTACC
>JBQGDG010000210.1:0-4488 GCA_052038935.1 Neorhizobium sp.
CAGGATCGAGATCGTGTCCTCGACCGTCGGCTCCTCCACCATGACCGGCTGGAAGCGGCGGGCGAGCGCCGGGTCCTTCTCCACATGCTTGCGGTATTCGTCGAGCGTCGTCGCGCCGACGCAGTGAAGCTCGCCGCGCGCGAGCGCCGGCTTCAGCAGGTTGGACGCATCCATCGCGCCGTCGGACTTGCCGGCGCCGACCAGCGTGTGCATCTCGTCGATGAACAGGATGATGTTGCCGTTTTCCGACTGCACCTCGTTGAGCACGCTCTTCAGCCGCTCCTCGAACTCGCCGCGATATTTCGCGCCGGCGATCAGCGCGCCCATGTCGAGCGCCATCAGCTGCTTGTCCTTGAGGCTTTCCGGCACGTCGCCGTTGACGATGCGCAGCGCGAGGCCTTCGGCGATCGCCGTCTTGCCGACGCCGGGCTCACCGATCAGGACCGGGTTGTTCTTGGTGCGGCGCGACAGGACCTGGATCGTGCGGCGGATCTCGTCGTCGCGGCCGATCACCGGATCGAGCTTGCCGTCGCGCGCATCTGCGGTCAGGTCGCGGGCATATTTCTTCAGGGCGTCGAAACCCTGTTCGGCATTGGCGCTGTCGGCGGTGCGGCCTTTTCTCAAATCGTTGATCACCTGGTTGAGACCCTGGGCCGTTAGTCCGGCCTTCTTCAGCGTGGCCGATGTCGAGGCCGAGCTTTCGATCAGCAGCGCCAGAAGCAGCCGTTCGACGGTGACGAAACTGTCGCCGGCCTTCTTGGCCGCGTCTTCCGCGGTCGAAAAGACCTTTGCGAGCGGCTGCGAGAGATAGATCTCGCCATTGCCGCCGGAAACCTTGGGCAGCTTGGCGAGTGCCGCATCGTTGGCGATGCGCGCCTCCTTGGAATTGCCGCCGGCGCGTTCGATCAGCGAGGACGCCATGCCCTGGTCGTCGTCGAGCAGCACCTTCAGCACATGTTCGGGGGCAAACTGCTGGTTGCCGGCCGCCAGGGCACTCGTCTGTGCCGACTGGAGAAAACCGCGCACCCGCTCGGAATATTTTTCGATGTTCATATGTAACCTCCTGAACCGCCCTGCCCTTCACGAGGCACAGGCCGATGATTGGGATTGAGCCCCCGTGACGGCGAGCCCTGGCCGATCAGCTCGGCTGATGGAGATATGGTAAGCAGTTCGAAGCGTTTAAAGATATCCGCGCGGCAAAAATCGACGTCTGGCGCCGGCCCGCGGGACGGTCTTGTCCGACCTCATTTGATCTGCCAGTTCTCGACACGCATCTCCAACCCGTGTTCGGGATCGAAGCCCGCATCGGCATGCAGCGTGAAGCAATTGCCGTCATGCACGTGGAGCGAAGCCTTCCTGCCGAACAGTGCCCAGATCTGCGACGGTCCGGCGAGATCGGGATAGGCCTTCACCCAGTCCTTCTTCTCCTCCGCGTCCATCGCCTCGAATTCCGGGTAGTGGCGATCGCGATAAAGCCGGTAGACATGTTCCTCGAAAACGGGCCGAAACTCCGCCTTGTCGAAGATCTGTTTGATGAATTCGATCCTCTCCGGTGTCAGCGCCGCTTCCTCGCCGTCGACGTTCAGCTCCGTCTTGAACTCGGCCCAGGCCGGCGTGACCTTTTTCTTCAGGTGCCACTTGTAGGTGGAATCGTAGGCGAATGTGCCGACGCCCTTGATCCTGACGTCGTCGATCTTGCCGTCCAGCCGTCGCACGATCGTCCATGGCCCGCCCTTTGCGGCCTCGAACAGGAGATAGGTTTCCTTGAGCGTCAATCCCTCGCCGATCGAGCTCTTCACCGTGACCGTCCTGTATCCCGGCGTCAGCCTGTCGCTGGCGAAGCTCTCGCCATAGGGCTCCGGCTTGCCGAAGACGATGCCGGACCGCTGCACGTCGGTCGATCCGTGAAAGGGGCTGGTGACGAGACCTGTGGCGAGTGCGCGTGCGGTTTCGGCCATTTCACCGGCCGTTTCGAAGCGCCGGCCATTGATATGGTGGTTGAACTCGACGTTGCGCCCGCCGTCGAAGACCGTTTCTTCGCGATGGGCAAAGAAACGGGAAAGGAGGCTTTGCGCGTCGGGGGCGCTGGTGGCCTGGATTTCCGGCGCCGACAGGTAGCCGGCAAACAGCCGTGCGAACAGCGCCTCGTTGTTCTTCTGCGCCTTGCTCCGCAGGCTTCTTTCCGACCCGATCTGTTCCAGGAATCCGGCGAGGTCCTCGGCGATACGGACAGGCTCGGACGGCGTCTGGTCGTCGAAATGGCCGATCGGCCGGACGCCCCAGACCGATCCGTATCCGTCGCCGTCGTTCAGGTGGACGAGCAGGCGCAGGCTCACGCTCGGATTGTGCTCGCCCTCGATCTTGCCGATCGGGTAATAATGCCTGGGATCGCCGGGCAGCCTGCCGCCCTCCCCGCGCTTGAGATAATCCTCGTAGCGGCTTTTGGCGAACACTTCCGGATCGGCGCCTTCGAAGCGGAGCAGATAAAGCGCCTCGCCCCGGCCGACGAGCAGCCATCCGTAATCGTATTCGATCCCGAGCCGGCCGACATTCGAGAGGTACCAGCGCAGATCGTCGGGAAACGGCCGGCCGACGAGCGCCTCGCATTGATCGATCGTCTGCGGTTCGTAGCGATAGTCGTAATAGGGATCCTTGTCGTAGCGCACGCCCGAAACCGCATTCTCGATCCTGCTCATGCCCGCATCCCCCATCGCTTCGCTCGCTGCGCTATTTAGTTCCCGGGCCAGGGAGGTAAAGGCGCAGTCATCGGTGCTTTCCTTCAGGCAGGACAACGCACGGCCGCCTTGCGGCATGCCGCGAAGGGCCAATCATCGCGACAGATGCAAGGCCAGAAAATCGGCGGCGCTCCGACGCGCGGCCATCGCGTTCCGGTTTCCCTGTCTCAGGAAGAAGTCGTGTGTGCCGCCCTCGTAGATGTCGAGGGTCGCAGGCCCGCCGAGCCGCTGCGCCGTTCTCTGCAGCTCCCGGCCGATCGCCGGGGGAAACGTCTCGTCGGCACTGCCCCAGATCAGGAGCAGCGGCGGCAAGGGGCGGGCGGGCTGCGAATGGCCGGGCGGAAAGCCGCCGTCGACCAGCACCAGCGCGTCGATCCCGGTCCGCCCTGTGGAAGCCGCCGAAGCGATCTGCGCACCGAGGGAGATCCCGAGAATCCCGACCCTGCCGCCATGATGGTGCCCGAGATGGGCGGCGACGCCTCGGACGGCCGAAATCCATTGCGGCAATCGCCGCGCGTGATAGGCGATGCGCGCCTTGGCTCCGCCTGCCTTGCTTATGGCGTCGAGGTCGGTCGCCGAGAGGGCGTGGACGAGATAGGCGCTCAGGCCCGCGGCCCGGAAATCCCGCCCGATCTCGTCATAGGCAGCTGCCGCGAAGCCCCTGCTGCCGCTCAGGATCAGGACGGCCGGGCAGCCCGGCGCGGCGCATGTCCCGAAGCTCTCGACCAGAACCTCTCCCGCCGGCGTCGGCACGGCGAACCGCTCGCGGGGCGACTGAGCTCCGGCTTCTCCCGCAAGCAGCGGGATGAGGAACATGGCGATCGGGATGATGATGAAGCGCATGAATCCGTCCCGGTCGGTCCTCTTTTCCGAAGATAGCCTATTCCGCCGCCGGCTCGAGCACCTGTCCGGCATAGGCCGCGCTGATCTTCGCCACCTCGGTCTTCGATCCGAAGATCACCGGAACGCGCTGGTGCAGCGAAGTCGGTTCGACATCGAGAATGGCGGTGTCTCCGACGATCGCGGCGCCGCCGGCGGCCTCGACCAGCAGGCCGATCGGGTTGGCCTCGTAGAGCAGCCGCAGCCTTCCGCCCGCAGCCGGCCTGGTGCGGTCCGCCGGATAGAGGAACACGCCGCCACGGTTGAAGATGCGATGCGTGTCGGCGACCATCGAACCGACCCAGCGCATGTTGTGGCCGCTGTCGATGGCATCGTCGATATAGCCGGCAACCACGTCGTCCCAGGAGGAACGGCGGGCGGCGTTGATGGCGAATTCCTTGGCCTGCGGCGCAATCGTCGCGTCCGCATTCGTCTGTATATAGACGCCCGCGTCGTTGAGCGTGAATATCTGGACACCGGCGCCGACGGTCAGGACCAGGCTCGTCTGCGGGCCATAGGCGGCATAACCGGCGACAAGCTGCGCACGGCCGCTCTTCAGGATTTCGGCCGGGCTCCTCGCCTCGATCACCGAAAAGATGGTTCCGACCGTCACGTTGACGTCGAGATTGGACGACCCGTCGAGCGGATCGAAGATGACCGCATAACGGCCGTCCGCATGGATGGAGACCTCGTTGTCGAGCTCTTCGGAAACGGCGAAGGATACGGCAGGCGACCGGCGACAGGCTTCCAGAATGATGTCGTTCGACAGGATATCGAGCGGCTTCTGCGTTTCCCCCTGCACGTTGGTCACTTCGGTCGCACCGGTCAGCCCGTCCAGCGAAGAGGTCCTGAGCTTATCCGAAATCTGCCGCGT
>JBQGDG010000211.1:0-1689 GCA_052038935.1 Neorhizobium sp.
AAGCCCGATCTCTGCTCGATCTGCACCTATTCCGACAGCCACGCCGATTACGCGGTCGCCGCCTTCGAGGCCGGTTGCCACGTCTTCGTCGAAAAGCCGCTGGCGACGACGGTCGCCGATGCCGAACGGGTCGTGGCGGCCGCGAGGGCTGCGGGAAAGAAGCTGGTGATCGGCTATATCCTGCGCCACCACCCGTCATGGATCCGGCTGATCGAGGAGGCGCGAAAACTCGGGCCGCCTTATGTCTTCCGCATGAATCTCAACCAGCAGTCCTCCGGCCCGACCTGGGACGTGCACAAGGCGCTGATGAACACGACCCCGCCGATCGTCGATTGCGGCGTGCATTATGTCGATGTCATGTGCCAGATCACCGATGCCAAGCCAGTCGAAGTGCGCGGCATGGGTCTGCGCCTTTCCGACGAGATCGCGCCGGACATGTACAACTACGGCCACCTCCAGGTGATCTTCGATGACCGCTCGGTCGGCTGGTACGAAGCCGGCTGGGGGCCGATGATCTCCGAAACCGCCTTCTTCGTGAAGGATGTCATGTCGCCCAAGGGCTCGGTTTCGATCGTCATGGATCCGAATGCGAAATCCGACGACATCGATACCCATACCAAGACATCGGTGATCCGCCTGCACGATGCCGAGACCGGTGCGGACGGCAGGTTCATCAGGCCCGACCAGGATATGAAAATGGCGGGGGAGCCCGGCCATCAGGAACTCTGCGAACTGGAACAGGCCTATGTCCTGAAGGCGATCCGCGAGGATATCGATCTCGCCAGGCACATGGACGATGCGGTCCAGTCGCTCCGGATCTGCCTGGCGGCGGACGAGAGCGCCCGTACCGGCAAGCCGGTCCATCTCGGCGCTAGCGGAGCGACCGCATAGCGACCGGCAGCAACGGCGCGTGAGACGAAGAATGTAAGGAAGACGCTTTTGGGTTCGCTGCAACTGACATCCATCCGCAAGGCCTTCGGCAACCACGAAGTGCTGAAGGGCATCGATCTCGACGTAAGGGACGGCGAATTCGTCATCTTTGTCGGCCCCTCCGGCTGCGGCAAGTCAACGCTGCTTCGGGTAATTGCCGGCCTCGAGGATGCCAGCTCGGGTTCGATCCGCATCGACGGCAAGGAGGTGGCGACCGTGCCGCCGGCCAGACGCGGCATCGCCATGGTCTTCCAGTCCTACGCGCTCTATCCGCACCTGACGGTGAAGGACAACATGGGCCTCGGCCTGAAACAGGCGGGCACCGACAAGGCGGAGATCGAGGGCCGTGTCGCCAAGGCGTCGGCCATGCTCTCGCTCGATCCCTATCTCGCCCGCCGCCCGGCCGAGCTTTCCGGCGGTCAGCGTCAGCGCGTCGCGATCGGGCGGGCCATCGTGCGCGAACCGGAACTCTTCCTCTTCGACGAACCCCTGTCCAACCTCGATGCGGCGCTGCGCGTCCAGACCAGGCTCGAAATCGCCCGGCTTCACCGTCGCCTCAAGGCGACGATGATCTACGTCACCCACGATCAGGTGGAGGCGATGACGCTTGCCGACAAGATCGTCGTTCTCAATGCGGGCGCGATCGAGCAGGTCGGTACGCCGATGGAACTCTATAACAGGCCGGACAACATCTTCGTCGCCGGCTTCATCGGATCGCCGCAGATGAATTTCATCGAAGCCGGCAGGCTGGGCGAAGGC
>JBQGDG010000212.1:0-9813 GCA_052038935.1 Neorhizobium sp.
CACCAGGCTGGCCAGTCCGGGATTTCCATCGGCCCATAACCCTGCGACCACCTGCAGCAGCGACGGCTCGTCGCTGAAGAAATAGAGCCGCTCCAGCCGCACGATCGGCAGGACGAGGCCGAGCACGAGCAATGTGCCCGCGGCGACGAGAAGCGAAATCAGAAGAATACGGGTCAATCGTTCCCCCGGTTGCATCAATCCCGCCCGATGCAGGCCGTTGCCCGTGCACGGGATGCCTTCCCCTACCACACTCGTCGGAAGGATTGGAGAGAGGATGGGCACCGATCACGAGAAGCAGCAATCCGGCCGACGCCACCCGGTCCGGGGTAAAGGACATGCTGGGGAAACGATCCGGTCGCGCGCCTCGCCGAAGCCGGGCGTCAACGACCATACCGAGCGCCGGACGCCATGACGACAACGGGGTCGGCCCGGCGCCTGCGGCCTATGCGGTGAAGGAAGTCCGCTGCGGCACGGCTGGAAAGGTCGTCCCGCCGAGCATCTTGGTCGAGGGCGGGACCCGGCGGCATCCCGAACGGCCGGACGTATCGCCCGGATGATACCGGCGACGGCCGCCAGGGTAACTCGCGGCAAATGGAAAAAGGGCGCCTCCCCTCGCGGGTCGCCCTCGTCTTTTTCGGCTGGCCGCCCGTTGTTAGGCGCGGGCGCGCAGGCCGCCGTCGCGTTCTTCGAGCGCCGAAGCCTTGGCGAGTTCCGCCTCGGCTTCCTCGAGCGCCAGTTCGGCGCTTTCCTGCTGCACGCGCAGCTCGCGGATCGAGACCTGCAGATTGTCCGCCCGCTGGCGGGCGGCCTTGGCAAAGGTCGGATAGGCGAAATGACCCGGATCGGTGATCCCCGACTTCTTTTCCTCGAGCGTGATCTGGTGCTCCAGTTCCTTCGCCATTCTCTCGAATTCTGCCATCATCATCTGCAGCTGCTGCAGCTGTCGGCGCTTTTCGTTAACCTGAAATCCCTTCAGGCGAACAAGGCTGTCACGCGATTTCATACGCAATACTCCGTGGATACCACACCCCGGCCCGCCATCCGGTCGTTACACTGCAGATCAAAAAATTTCCGCGACGTTAATACTGTGGGCGTCGCGTTAACCTTTCGTTTACGGGCATCATTAATGATAAAGACGATCGTTTAAGGGTCGGTAAATGCCAAGTCCGAATCGGGCAGCGACAATGTGCGAGTCGCATGAATCACTTAGCGGAGTTTCCTCGTCCGCTGATTCAAGCTGGTGATGTCCAATCCATAAAGGAAAACAGGCCGCTACTAATTTTGCTTAATGAATTGATGCACCTTGCCAGCATGGGTCATGATTTGTTAACCAATTGGTGGCAGCTTCCAAATCAGGCACAGTCTGGATCCGTAACGAGTAAGGGGGCAAACGGTAACCTTACGCGGCGGTAAAGGGGAAAAATATGCGGGTTCTACTCATCGAAGATGACAGCGCGACAGCGCAGAGCATCGAGCTGATGCTGAAATCGGAAAGCTTCAACGTCTACACCACCGATCTCGGTGAAGAAGGCGTCGATCTCGGAAAACTCTACGACTACGATATCATTCTCCTGGTCCTGAACCTCCCCGACATGTCGGGATACGAAGTTCTGCGGACGCTGCGCCTCTCCAAGGTCAAGACACCGATCCTCATCCTCTCCGGCATGGCCGGCATCGAGGACAAGGTCCGCGGTCTCGGCTTCGGCGCCGACGACTACATGACCAAGCCCTTCCACAAGGACGAACTGGTCGCCCGCATCCATGCGATCGTCCGCCGTTCCAAGGGCCACGCCCAGTCGATCATCATCACCGGCGAACTGATCGTCAACCTCGACGCCAAGACCGTCGAAGTCGGCGGCCAGCGCGTTCACCTGACGGGCAAGGAATACCAGATGCTGGAGCTCCTCTCGCTCCGCAAGGGTACCACGCTCACCAAGGAAATGTTCCTCAACCACCTCTATGGCGGCATGGACGAGCCAGAACTGAAGATCATCGACGTCTTCATCTGCAAGCTGCGCAAGAAGCTCGCGAACGCCGCCGGCGGCGCAAACTACATCGAGACCGTCTGGGGCCGCGGCTATGTCCTGCGCGAGCCCGACAGCTCGGAATACGCCGAAACGGCCTGATCCGGCTCCCCTGCCCGACCCCTTTACACCCGCCCTGGGCAACCCGGGCGGGTTTTTCGTGGGCGCGACGAGGCCGACGCCCTGGAAATCCTTCACAACGAAAAAGGCGGCCGAAGCCGCCCTTCAAACCCGCTTTTGCCGTCGTTCATGCGGCGGCGGCGTGGCTCGCGAATACCGAGGTCAGGATCTTGCGGTCGAAGGGCTTGAGCAGGAATTCGTCCGCGCCGGCTCGCTTGCCCGCCATCATCCGCTTCAGGTCGGCCTCGATCACGCAATAGAAGATCCGCACGCCCTTGCCCTCGGGCAGGGCCCGGACGGCGGCGATCAGTTCCAGCGCGCCGTCGAGGCTCGCATCGACGATGAGGAAATTCGGCAGCTCCGCCTGGCAGCGCATCAGCGCCTCGCGGGATCCGCCCGCCTCCGCCACGAGGAAACCGAGTTCTGAAAGAATGCGCTTCCCGACCTTTCGAACAATGTCGGAATTGTCGGCGATCATCAGACGCTGCATTGTCGCTCCCCTCTCGTCCCGCCCCCTGCGGGGCGAGCCTTCAGGTATAAACGCCTGCAGCTAACGAATCGTTACGCGCGATGGCTGAAGAGCCGTCAGGCCGCAACAGTCTCGGCGATGAAGGTGATCCTGTCTTCTGACACGATATGCTTGAGTTCCATGCCGCATTCCTCGGCCAGCAGTACGGTATAGTAGGGCTGGATCGTATGGGCGTCGACCGCCTCTTCCAGAACACCGGTGCAGATCTCGACGAACTTGGCGGGGACGCGCATCATCCGGCCCTTGACGGTGATGCTGAAACGCGCGTCGAGTTCCGGGTTCTCGAGGACGACGTCGACCGAACCGCCGCGCGGAATGCCCGCATAGGCGACGAGGAAGAGGTTGAGCAGCAGCTTGACGCGATTCTTCGGGATGATCGCCCTCGGGCCGCTCCAGCTGACTTCCGTCTTCTTTTCGGCCACGGCAAAATCCTTGGCTGCCTTCTCCGCCTCGCCGGTATCGATCGAGGCGCCGACCGAGCCGGAAGCGCCGAAGGCCAGACGCGCGAACTTGAGACGCACGGAGGCGTTGAGCGCCGAGGTGCGGATCAGATCGAGCGCGTCGCTGTCGGCGGCACCTTCGTCGAGAAGCTCCAGCCCGTTGTTGATCGCGCCGACCGGCGAGATGACGTCGTGGCAGACACGGCTGCACAGGAGTGCCGCCAGATCTGGACCGCTGAGGGTGAGATTGGGATTCTTCGGCATGCCATACTCCTGATGCATCGGGGCTCCATCGCATCTCTCTGTCATAGGAAGATTGCGCGGGGATGGAGCGGATAAGGTGGTCATAATGACACCATATTTGGTAAACCGATTGTTAATACCATCCGGCCAAAATGGTCTTGGCTTAAGCATGAAGCTATGCCTATGGACGACTAAAAAACGGACCTGAACCATGCGCTGCCTCGAAGTATCCGCTCCCGCCCGTTACCTGACCGCGCTGATCGCCGCCTGCGCGTCGATCTGGCTCGCCGCCGTTCCCGCGGCCGCGCAGGACACAAGCAGCCAGTATTCGCTCCAGGAAGTCGTTGATGCCGGCCACGGGTTTTTCGGATCGACCAGCGGCGGCCTTGCCAAGGTCGTCGAGAACGCCTTCCAGAAATTCGGCCTGCCCAACGGTTACATTCTGGGACAGGAAGGCTCCGGCGCCTTCATCGCCGGCCTGACCTATGGCGAGGGCCAGCTCTACACCAAGAATGCCGGACAGCATCCGTCCTTCTGGCAGGGCCCGTCCCTCGGGATCGACTATGGCGGTCAGGGCACCCGCGTGATGATGCTGGTCTACGATCTGCCGGCCGTCGATTCGCTGTATGCCCGCTTCGGTGGCGTATCCGGCTCGGCCTTCGTCGTCGCCGGCGTCGGCATGACGGTGCTGCGCAACGAGAACGTCATCCTCGTACCGATCCGCACCGGCGTCGGCGCGCGTCTCGGCGTCAACATCGGCTACCTCAAGCTGACCCGTTCCCCGACCTGGAACCCCTTCTGATCCGCAGGATGCCGGGAGGCAGAACGGACTTCCGGGCCACCCCCGTTGAATGGACATGCCGCCTCCTTCGCGCCGGCGCTTGCCGCCCTGACGCCCGCATGCTTAAACGAGCATCCGCCCATCCTCACACCGAGACGGCCCGATCGTGATCGAATTCGCCCTCCTATTCGGCCTTGGCTTCCTGAGCGCCCTCCTGATCGCGATGCTGATCGCACCGGCAATTCACCGGCGCATCGTCCACTTCACCGAAAGCAGGATCCGCGCCACCGTGCCGATCAGCCCGCAGGAAGTAAGGGCACAGCGGGACATGGCGCGCGCCCTCTACGCGGCCGAGAACGCCCGCACCAAGCAGGAGCTGCAGCAGGAGCGCGACAGGGCGCTGTCGCTCAAGCTCAAGGGCGAGAGCCTGCGGGAGGAGATCCGCGCCCTCACCGCCGGCAATATCGAGGCCAAGGCGCGCCTCGAGACCATGGACCTTTCCGCCATGGACCTGCGTTCGCAGCTCCGGCAGGAAGACAGCTATATTTCCGAGCTCAAGTCGGCGCTGGAGGCGTCAGAGGATACCCGCGTCGCCAGGGATCTGGAAATCGAGCGCCTGCGGCAGGAGATCGAGGTCCTGGCCGCCAACAACGACAATGCCAGGATAGACCTGTCGACGCGCGAGACGGAAATCGAGAACCTGAAATTCCGCATCGGCGCGCTGCGCGAGGAACGCGATGGCCTGCGCCAGGACGTGCGCCTGCAGACCACCCGCGCCAAGGACGCCGAAACGCGCCTCGCCCAGGAGGAACACCGCACCATCAGGCTGGAGGACAAGCTTTCCAGGGAAGTGTCGCTGCGGACCGACAAGGAAATGGCGCTCGAACGCCGCAGCCAGGAGATCGATCGCCTGCGCGAAAAGATGAAGAGCCGCGGCAGGCCCGCGCCGGTGCCCGCCGTCGTCCCGGCCCTGGTCGAGGTCGGCCCGCAGGAGAAATCCGCTGACGCCGATCGTCCCCGGCTGGAGGCAGGCACTCCCGACGACCCCGCTCCGGTGACCCCGCTGCCGGCAGGACCGGCCGGCAATCCCGGTGCTGAGATCGACCGGCTGGCTGCGGATGCGAGAAACCGGGCGACGGCCCTGTCGGAACGGCTGCTGAATTCCAAAGGCTCGGCCAACGACGATACCCTGCGCCAGGAAATGGCCACCATCGCCGCCGGCATGGTCGCCATGACGGTTCTTTCGGAGGGCGCCAAGTCGCCCGTCCACGCGATGATCGCCGGCAGGTCCGCGCCGACCAAAAAGCCGAGCCTTGCGGCGCGCGTGCGCACCCTGCTGGAAACGACCGGCGACACCGGCGCGGAACGCTAGTTCAGATCCGGCCCTGCACGCTCGCGAGCTGGAAGAGTGCGATACCGGTCGCCGTGGCGGCGTTGAGACTGTCCAGCCCCGGCGCCTGCGCAATGCCGACCGTCTCTATCCGCTCCATCAGGGCCTGAGGCAGGCCGCTTCCTTCACTTCCGGTCAGCAGCGCCATTCTCGGCGATACGGGCACGCTGCGGATCTCGCTTCGTCCGGAAGGCGAAAGACCCCATACCGCGAAACCGCCGTCGACGAGCGCGGCGACGAGATCGCCGACACTGCCTCCCCGTGCGTAGGATACCTGCAGCACCGAACCGACGGACACGCGCAGCGCCTTGCGATAGAGCGGATCGCAACAGGTCTCGTCGAGAAGCACGGCATCGGCTCCGAAGGCCGCCGCATTCCGGAAGATGGAGCCGATATTGTCGTGGTTGGAAATGCCGATTGCAGCCGCGACCAGCGCCTTCTGCGGCAGTCTCGCCACCAGTTCGGCCGCCGAGGGCTCGCTTGTCCGGCGACCGAGCGCCAGCACGCCCCGGTGAAGGTGGAAGCCGACTATGCCGTCGAGGACGGCGCTGTCGGCCACGTAGACCGGCACGTCCTCGGGAAATTCGGCAAGGATCTCGGCTACGCCGGCGAGCCGGTTTTCCAGTATCAGGATCTTTTCCGCGACGAAGCCCGCCTGCCGCCGATGGGCTGCGGCGAGCATTCTCAGCACCACCGTGCCTTCGGCGATGAAACAGCCGAGCCGGCCAACGAGGTCCCGCTCGCGGATGGAGCGGAACTCCTCGATGCGCGGATCCTCCGCATCCGTGATGCGGATCGGCTCCGTCACCGACCCTGGCCCACGGTCACGTCGGCGACGATGCGGCCGACGGAGAGATCGAAGATGAAGACCTTCCGGGCGTCGCCGGACTGGCCGTAGAAGAGAAGCTGATTGCCCGACAGCGAAACCTGCTGGACCTCGAAGCCGGCCGGCAGGGCAGCCGTCGCCGCCAGCGGCTGGTCCGCGGGAATGGCGAAGCCGCCGGACGCCGTCGTCGTGGACGGCTCGTCGGGGCGCTGGGAGATCTTGTAGACAATGGCGCCGAGGACGGCCATAAAGCACACGAACATGATCCCGCCCGAAACGAGCTGCAGAAGCACCATCTTCCGGCGGATTCTCTCCATTGCCGGATCTAGCGGCTCTTCCTGTTCCTCGATCTCGGGTTGGGGCATGGAATGTCCTTGTGTTATGCGGATGAAAGAATGAGCGAACCCTTTAACGAAGCCGGGCTGCCAAGGAAAGTCCTCAATGCCGGCGAGGATGACGGCGGGCGGCTGGATGCCTGGCTGACCGCGCGGCTGGAGGGAGAACTGTCGCGTAGCCGTATCAAGGCGCTGATCGAGGAAGGCGCCGTCGCCGTCAACGGCAAGGTCGTCACCGAGGCCAAGAAGAAGATCGCCCCCGGCGACGCGATCGAGCTCGTCCTTCCCGAGCCGGAAGACCCCGAGCCGAAGGGCGAGAACATCCCGCTGGAAGTGCTCTACGAGGACGAGGACCTGATCGTCATCGCCAAGCCGGCCGGCCTCGTCGTCCATCCCGGCCCCGGCAACTGGACCGGCACGCTGGTGAATGCGCTCATCCATCATTGCGGCGCAAGCCTTTCCGGCATCGGCGGCGTCAGGCGCCCCGGCATCGTCCACCGGCTCGACAAGGAGACGAGCGGCGTCATGGTCGTCGCCAAGAACGACATCGCCCATCGTCATCTCGCCGACCAGTTCGCCGACCACGGCCGTACCGGCGCGCTCGAACGCGCCTACCAGGCCGTCGTCTGGGGACGTCCCGGCCAGTTGCGCGGCACGATCGACGCGCCGCTCGGACGATCCTCGGGCGACCGCACCAAACGGGCCGTCAAGCGGGAGGATTCCTCCGATGCCCGCCACGCCGTGACCCATTACGAAGTCGTCGAACGGTTCCAGGAGACGCCGGACGCAACATCGCTGGCGGCGTTGATCGAGTGCCGCCTGGAGACCGGCCGCACGCACCAGATCCGCGTCCACATGGCCCATATCGGTCATCCGCTGATCGGCGATCCCGAATACAGCGGTGGGTTCAAGACCAAGGCGAACCGCCTGCCCGAACCGGCGAAAACTGTCGTCGGCGCCTTTCCCCGCCAGGCGCTGCATGCCTTCCTGCTCGCCTTCGAGCATCCGCGTACCGACGAGATCATGGAATTTGCGGCCCCGATGCCGAGGGACATGGCCGATCTCGTCGACGCATTGCGAGCGTAACAGGCCCCGCGCCCGGCCTCGGAGATCTCGAAACGGAGGTCTTCGAGGCAATGAAGGCACTCCCCGAAAACAACCGTATTCCGCAGTCACGTTTTTGCTGTCGGTGACGTACTATAACCCGCGTCAAAATTTTGCTCTATTTATACTACTTGCTGCATCGCACAAAACAACTTGGCCATCGCGTAGCAAATCGCCCCATGGAACGTATGAAAACGTTTCACCGTCGCAATTTCAGCCCATGAGCCCTGAAGGATGCGCAAGCGTATGATGACAAACCTCCGCAAATTCATCTTCGACGATCTGCAGACGGTCGAAGGTTATATCGATCCGCCCGATGCCCTCGTGTTTCTCTCGCTTCTCCAGGCACAGAGCGACCATGGCATGGCCGGCGGCGTGGCGGAGATCGGGGTCTTCTACGGGCGGTCCTATTTCCTGTTCAAGAAGGTCTGCAACGGCGATGACAAGGTGCTCGCCATCGACCTGTTCGATATCGCCCAGCCATCCGGCGACGGCGAAACGCAATACGACCGCTTCGTCGGAAACGGTCGCCGGCTGGGCCTGCCGGTGGACGAGGATCTCATCATCAGGGGTGACAGTACCCAACTCCAGCCCGCAAACATCACCGACAAGATCGGCCGGACCCGTTTCTTCAGCATCGACGGCGGCCACATGCTGCATCACGTGATCTCCGACAGCGTCCTCGCCATGGATACGCTCGCGGACCATGGGATCATCGCCTTCGACGACACGTTCAACCCGGCATGGCCGGAGGTTACCGTCGGCGTGGCGGATTTCCTGCGGGAGCGGCGGGAGAGTTTCGCGCCCTTCTGCATGACGAAATACAAGACCTATGTCTGCCGCCGCGAATTCCACGACTTCTATCACCGCATCATTGCCGATTCTCCCGATCTCATGGCATTCGGGCATGTGGAGACCGATTTCCTCGGTTCGAAAGCGATCAGATTGCACAATCCCATGGGCCGGCGGATGGTCTATGAACTGATGGTGAGATCGGGCATGCGGGCTTTTTCCGAGCGCGTGTACCGCTGATCCTCCGGGCCGCATACATTACTGAAACGTAATGATATAACGCCTTCGTGATGCCTTGAATCACCGTTCTGCCGCACTTATTTGATACGTGGATTGGTGCGGGATCGGGAACGATCCGTGCCTTTTTCGGTTCGCCTTTCAGCATGAAAGCTAATCCAGAGGGAGCCGACAACGATCGGAAAGGGGTGCTATATGGCCCGCAATTCATTGCCTTCAATTACCGCCGGCGAAGCCGGCCTCAACCGCTATCTCGACGAAATCCGCAAGTTTCCCATGCTGGAGCCCCAGCAGGAATACATGCTGGCCAAACGTTATGCCGAACACGGCGACCGTGACGCCGCCCACAAGCTGGTGACGAGCCACCTGCGCCTCGTCGCCAAGATCGCCATGGGCTATCGGGGTTACGGCCTTCCGATCGGCGAAGTCGTTTCCGAGGGCAATGTCGGCCTGATGCAGGCCGTCAAGAAATTCGACCCGGAACGCGGTTTCCGCCTGGCCACCTACGCCATGTGGTGGATCAAGGCTTCCATCCAGGAATACATCCTGCGCTCCTGGTCGCTGGTGAAGATGGGCACGACGGCCAACCAGAAACGGCTGTTCTTCAACCTGCGCCGTCTTAAGGGACGTATCCAGGCGATCGAAGAGGGCGACCTCAAGCCCGATCAGGTGAAGGAAATCGCCACCAAGCTCAACGTCTCCGAGGAGGAGGTCGTGTCGATGAACCGCCGTCTTTCGGGCGATGCGTCGTTGAACGCCCCGATCCGCGCCGCGGAAGGCGAAGCCGGACAGTGGCAGGACTGGCTGGTGGACGACCACGACAGCCAGGAAGACGTGCTGATCGAACAGGACGAACTGGATACGCGCCGGCGCATGCTGTCGAGGGCGCTCGGCGTGCTCAACGAGCGCGAACGGCGGATCTTCGAGGCGCGCCGCCTCACCGACGATCCGATCACGCTCGAGGAACTGTCGGCCGAGTTCGACATCAGCCG
>JBQGDG010000213.1:0-2740 GCA_052038935.1 Neorhizobium sp.
TCGCGCGCACGCTGGTCCGCGACCGGCTTGACTGGACTCTGCGCCAGAGGGCGAAGCTTGTCGATCTCGGCCAGCGCCTTGGCGCCTTCGCCGCACGCCTTGGCTTCACCCAAACCTCGAAGACCCAAACGATGAAGGAGGTCGCACCCATGGTCGCAGGCATCAAGACATTTCCCGGCTCTGTTACCGATACCGTCGGTGACAAGCTTGGCGAGGATCACGGCCTGAAACGGCAATGGGAGGAAGTCTCGGCGCGTTTCCGTTACGTCTTCGCCGATCCTGAAACAGCCTTCCGGGCTATGAATTTCGATGTCGTGATCGCCGACACGGACGCTGCCCGTCAAACGCTCGAAACGCTGGAGAAGGACGCCGGAGCGCTCGGTCAACTGAGGGGCAAGACCGGGATTCTCGCCACCAGGTCTGAGCGTGAGGCGCGCCGCGTCGCAGAGGTGAATGTTCCGGCCTTGAAGCGGGATCTTGAGCAATATTTGCGCATGCGCGACACCGCTGCATTGAGGCACCAGGCGGGCGAGCAGGCGCTGCGTCAGCGGGTTTCGATCGACATTCCGGCACTCTCGCCGGCAGCGCGGGTTGTGCTGGAGCGGGTGCGTGACGCCATTGACCGCAACGATCTGCCGGCCGCGATGGCCTATGCGCTGAGCAATCGTGAAACCAAGCTCGAAATCGACGGGTTCAACCAGGCGGTGACCGAGCGGTTCGGGGAACGCACGTTGTTGAGCAACGCCGCGCGCGATCCGTCAGGAACGCTGTACGATAAGCTCTCCGACGGCATGAAGCCGGAGCAGAAGGAACAGCTGAAACAAGCCTGGCCAATCATGCGGACGGCGCAACAGCTCGCGGCCCACGAGCGCACCGTCCAGTCGCTAAAACAAGCCGAGGAACAGCGTCTTACCCAGCGTCAGGCGCCGGTGCTGAAGCAATGAGGCCGAAGCGCCTTCTTCTGTTTCTGACGGGCGTGGCCGTCACTATGTCCGCACTGGCGGCGTCCGGGTTCATCGGCGGCTACCGGCTGAACCTGACCCCAAGCGAGCCGCTCGGACTTTGGCGTATCGAAGAGCTTCAGCGTTCGGTCGCCATCGGTGATCTGGTGTTTCTGTGCCCACCCATGACAGCCACGTTCACAGAAGCTTGGCGGCGCGGATATCTGCGACGAGGGCTTTGCGCCGGCGGGTTCGCGCCGCTGATCAAGGCCGTCGCAGCACTTCCCGGACAGCATGTCGACATCACCGATCATGTGCTCATCGATGGCCGTC
Organism: Neorhizobium sp.; assembly: GCA_052038935.1. Taxonomy (GTDB): domain Bacteria; phylum Pseudomonadota; class Alphaproteobacteria; order Rhizobiales; family Rhizobiaceae; genus Neorhizobium. The sequence goes on from JBQGDG010000213.1 coordinate 1,275, forward strand.
CGGTTCCCTCATCGGCGGTGTGGGGGAGGGACGGCGAGGGCAGGGTGCTCCTGCCTGATTCCGGCGGTGTCGTACCGCCGCATCATCTGTTCCTCCATTCAGCCTATGCGAGCTCCTATGATAGTCGATATTTTGGCCCGGTTCCGGTTTCCGGTCTTCTCGGTCTGGCGCGGCCGGTCCTCACCTTCGAGCCTTGATCGCGGCGAAAATCATCCGGCAGATCGCTGGAAACCCATCCTACTGATCATCGCCTCGATTGCCTGTGGGAGGATTGGCTGGAGCGGCGAGGTGCTTCTCCTTCCAGTCGCCATGATCTTTCCGTTGCTCTGGGCACTGGCACTGTCACGCACGATCGCGGCACTTGTGGCGGCCGGGTATTTCCTAGCGGCTTCCCGTGGGTTGCCGCAGGGCGTGGCCAACTTCTATGCCGCCGATCTCTGGCCTGGGATGCTGCTTTGGGTGATGGCTTCCTTATCTTTCGTCATCGTCAATGCAGTGTTCTGGACGAAACATCGAAGCGAAGACGCTTCCGGGAGGAAAGGAACGGACGCGGCGAGGGCACTACGCTATCTGCTCGCCATGGCGCTAACAGGGCTGCCGCCATTCGGCATTACCGGCTGGGCGCATCCCTTGACGGCTGCCGGCGTCTTGTTTCCGGGCTGGGGTTGGTGGGGGCTGGGCGCGACCGCGATCCTGTTGGTCTTCATGACCGGTCGAAGATGGCAAATCGCAGTCGCAGTCCTTGGAGGACTTCACGTCTGGTCCGCCACGAACTGGACGCCCCCGAAGCTAACACCCGGATGGATGGCCGTCGATCTGAAACACGGGGCGGACCTCGGGCGCGATGGCTCGCTTCAGTATCACCGTGACCTGATCGCGAAGGTGCGCAAGGCCGCAGAGGCAGGCAAGGATGTTCGTGTCGTGGTACTGCCCGAAAGTGCGCTCGGCTTCTGGACGCCGACCGTGGCGCAGGTCTGGCAGGACGGTCTCCGTAGCCTGGATCTCATAGTCGTCGCAGGTGCTGCCGTCGTCGATCCCGGAGGCTACGACAATGTGATGGTGGCGATCTCGGCCGATAAGGCGAAGGTCCTTTATCGCGAGCGCATGCCGGTCCCGGGTTCGATGTGGCAACCGTGGTTGCAATGGACCGGGCGGGGCGGTGGCGCGCAGGCCGACTTCTTCGGCAACCCTGCGGTCGAGGTTGATGGTTTCAAGGTCGGGCCTCTGATCTGCTACGAGCAGCTCATTCTCTGGCCGGTCCTGCAGTCGATGTTTCACAATCCCGAAGTGATCGTCGCCGTCGGCAATGGCTGGTGGACGGAAAACACCTCGATCGTGGACATCCAGAAGGCGAGCGTCTCAGCCTGGGCAAGGCTCTTTGGTTTGCCCGTCGTCATGGCCTTCAACACGTAAGAGATACTCACATGCTCGATGCCGTTCTTATCCAGCAATGTTCCGATCCTACC
>JBQGDG010000214.1:0-8075 GCA_052038935.1 Neorhizobium sp.
ATGCCGAGATGGGCTGCAAAGTCGCGCACGACGCCGAGATCCTTGACGACTCCCGACACCGGAAAGCCGACCTTGTCGGTCTCGCCGAGCACGACGGGGAGGCGACCCTTCATCGCAGGGCTTGCGGCCGGGCTGCCCGACAGAACGTCGATCATCCTCTCCCGCGCAAGACCCGCCTGTCCGCCGAGCTGCAGCGCTTCCTTGAGGCTTTCCCAAAGGCCGCTGAGCATCATGTTGTTGATCAGTTTGGCTACTGCTCCGTGGCCGAGCTCTCCGACGTGATGGATGCGGTCGGACAGGGCTTCGGCCACCGGCTGGAAACGCCGGACGTCGGCCTCGTTGCCGCCGATATAGAGGCCGGCCCTGCCGGCAAGCAGCGTTTCGGGGCCGCCCGAGATCGGCGAATCGAGCAGTCGCCCGCCCGCTCGTTCGACGGCAGCCTGGTGGCCGCGCAGGGTGAGCGGACTTACCGTACTGGTATCGACGATCAGTTTTCCGGCAAGGTCCATCGTCTCGAGCTGCCCGACGACCTCATGCACAGCAGCGTCATCCAGCAAGGCCATGACGATGATATCGGAAGCGGCGGCCAGCTCGGCTAAGCTTTTCGCGGCGACGACCCCGCAGCTTTCCGGAATGCCGCTGCGGCTCCAGCCGATGACGGGGAACGTATGGGAGAGAAGGCGGGTGGCCATGGCCCGGCCCATGCGTCCAAGTCCGATGATCCCGATAGATGGTGTGGCCATGGGAAGAGGTCCCTCGCTGTGTCGTCTGGAACCTTCCTAGCCCGTTCCTTCGCCGAATGCCATTTCCGTAGGCATGGCCATGCATTGCATCGCTACGGAACAAAATTCGGTTGCATGCATTTTATCTTCCGAAATGGAAAAGGAGGAAACGAAATGGCTTATGATCCTAATCCGAATGACAACCGTCCTGATCTGCGCACGCCGACCGAGGCACGCAGCAGTTCGTCCTGGATGGGCTGGGTCGCGGTGCTCGCCGTAATCGTCGTCGGCGCCTTCGTCTGGTCGCAGATGGGCGGCTCGTCCACCGATCCGACCACGACATCCTCGACTACACCGCCGGCCGCTGAGCAGTCCGCACCGGCACCGGCTGCACCGGCGCCTGCAACTCCGGCACCTGCTACGCCTGCTCCGGCAACTCCGGCCGCTCCGGCTACCGGTGGCTCGAACAGCTCGCAGCCGTAATGAATTGATCAGGGAAATGAAAAAGCCGCCTGCGGTAAAGCAGGCGGCTTTTTCACGACTTCGATCTCGTTCGGCCTGAAGCGCCCGGCACCTAGGTCGTCAGAACTCTTCCCAGTTCGGATCCGCGGCAAGCGCCGCCGAGCCATGGGTGCGGTAGGCCGCAGCTGTCCGGTTGGATCTCTGTGATGCCTCCGGTGCCGCTTTGGCGGAGGCAGATTTCGCTGCATGAGGTTGCGAGCGTGAGGCGACTGCGGTTTCGTGGCCGAACCTGAACTGATCCAGCAGGGCGAAAAGCGCCTGGGACTCCTGGGCGAGGGCGCGACTTGCCGCTGTCTGCTCCTCCACCATCGCCGCATTCTGCTGCGTTCCCTGATCCACCCTGTTGATCGCCTGATTGATCTCTCCGAGTGCCGTCGACTGTTCGCGCGATGCATCGATGATCGCCACGATGTCCGCGTTGATCTGATGGACGTGGCCACCGATTTCCTGGAGGGCCGAGCCCGCCTTGCTGACGAGTTCGACACCGCTGGCAACATGGCCACCCGAGGCGGTGATCAGCGTCTTGATTTCCTTCGCCGCCGCGGCTGACCGCTGGGCAAGCTCACGCACCTCCTGGGCGACGACCGCAAATCCCTTGCCGGCTTCACCCGCGCGTGCGGCTTCAACGCCCGCATTCAGGGCCAGGAGGTTGGTCTGGAAGGCGATTTCGTCGATGACGCCGATGATGTTGGAGATTTCGCGCGACGAATTGTCGATGGCGTCCATGGCCTGGATGGCCTCCCGCACGATCTCGCCGGAGCGTTCCGCATGCGTCTTCGCCCGGTTGACGAGCTGGCCGGACTCTTCCGCCCGATGGCTGGAATCCTTGACCGTGGTGGTGATCTCTTCGAGCGCTGCGGCGGTCTCTTCGACGGAGGCTGCCTGCTGCTCGGTGCGTTGGGCAAGATCGTCCGCCGCTATCCGCACCTCGTTTGAACTGGAGGCGATAGCCCTGGCATTGTCGGCGACCGTCGCCATGGCGTTGCGAAGTTTGGCCGATGCCGTGTTGAAGTCGAGACGGAGCCGCTCCAGCGAGCTGATGAACGGGCGGTCGATCGCCTGAGAAAGGTCACCTTCCGCCAGACTGGTCAGGCATGCGGCGAGCTGCGCGACGTTCTCGACGCGATCGCTGACATCGGTTGCAAACTTGACGATCTTGATCACCCGGCCGCTGGTATCGAAGACCGGGTTGTACGATGCCTGGATGAACACCGGTCGGCCGCTCTTGCTGACGCGCGTGAATTCGCCGGCGACGAACTCGCCTGAAAGCAGCTTCTGCCAGAACTCCCTGTATTCCTGCGAGCCGGAATAGACCTTGTCGACGAACATCCTGTGATGCTTGCCGGCGATCTCGTCGAGCGAGTAGCCGAGAGTGGAGAGGAAGTTCCTGTTTGCGGTGATGATCGTGCCGTCGGTGTTGAATTCGATCGTCGCCTGGGCTCGGGAAATCGCTTCGATTTTTGCATCGCTGTCGATCGATGCAAGCTTGCTGGCGGTGATGTCGGTGGCGAACTTGACGATCTTCAGCACTTTGCCGCTGCTGTTCTTGATCGGGTTGTAGTTGCCGTTGATGAAGATTTCCGCGCCGCTTTTGGCGATGCGCTTGAATTCGCTGCAGATGAAATTGCCCTGCTTGAGGTTGCGCCAGAACTCGGCGTATTCGGGGGACTTGGCGTAGCCCGGTTCTACAAAGAGACTGTGGTGCCGTCCGATGATTTCCGACGCCTGATAGCCCATCACGGCGCAGAAATTCTTGTTGGCCTTCAATATTCGCCCATCGGCATCGAACTCTATAATTGCCATGGAGAGATCAAGGGCAGACAATACATTGTCTGAGCTGGATTGAAACAACGGCATCCGCGGTTCCTCAAGAAGAATTTGTGGTTGCTAAAATAAATCGACATCTTTCTAAAGTAACTCAGTTAATTTACTGATAATTGCATGAATAGCGTTGATACGATTCAGGGTAGGCCGGAAGCGCCATGTGCACGTATGAGGCGATCGTAAGTGGTGGCGTAAACACTTTGTTAACCTTGTTGGGGGACCCTGCCGTCGTGGCCACTATCCGGAACATGATAGGCAAGGAGACGAGCATGACGCTCATGACACTGCCCGGAAAGATCCTCGACAACGCCCACCACACGCTTATCCTGATGCGCGAGGGGGAAGTTTGCCACGCCGTCTGCGTGATCAACGATGGCCGGATCGGTAATGTCCGGTCGAAACTCGCTCTGATCGAAACCATCGCGAGCCGCAAGCTCGACCATGGGGAGGTCGCCTTCGACGGACGGGTCTGGATAACGCCTTCGGACCTGCCGCAACCCGCAGCTCCGGTCCATCATTAGCTTTGCGTCAGCGGCGCTCGATAATGCTTTCCAGAACCGTAACGATGTCCTGCTCGTTGTAAGGCTTGCGCAGGAGGCCGGTCCGCGGCGGCGCATTCTCCGGCTTGCGGGTTTCGCCGGTGGCGAACACGACGGCGAGCTCCGGTTTCAGCTGAACGGCTCGCCGCGCCAGTTCTCCGCCATCGATATCCGGAAGACCGATATCGGTGATCAGAACGTCGATTTTCGCGGCTCGGAGCTCCGCCAGCGCCGCTTCTCCATTCGCCGCCTCGACGACATGGTGACCGAGTTCCGCCAGCATCTCGGCAGTATTGCTGCGGATCAGGAAGTCGTCCTCCACCAGCAGCACCTTCAGGCCGGCCGGCGAAGTCTCCGCGGTTCCGGCCGGCTTGCCGGAGTCGGATCGGGCGGCCGATGCCTGCTCCACCTGTTTCTGGTTGGAGATCACGTGGCGGATCCGCCGTGCCAGCGCCTCGCGCGTATAGGGCTTCGACAGAAGTTCGACGCCGACATCGAGAATGCCGCCATGAACGATCGAGTTCTCCGTATAGCCGGAAGTGAAGAGTACGGCGAGATTGGGCAGACGTTCCTTGGCGCGGCGCGCCATCTCGCGGCTCTTGAGCGGACCGGGCATGACCACGTCGGTGAATATGACGTCGATCGGGATACCGCTCTCCACGACGTTGAGCCCGGCCTGCGCGTCCTTGGCGGCCAGCACCCGATAACCGAGATCGGTCAGGGTTTCGATCACGGTGCTGCGGACATCCTCGTCGTCTTCCACCACGAGCACCGTCTCGCTGCCGCCGATCACCGGCCCCCCCTGGACGACGACTTCGCGGTCCTCGTCCGCCACCGATCGCGGCAGGTAGACCTTGACCGTCGTCCCCTGGGAGACCTCGCTGTAGATTTTGACGTGGCCGCCGGACTGTTTGACGAAACCATAGACCATGGAGAGGCCCAGACCGGTGCCCTTGCCTTCCGGCTTGGTGGAGAAGAACGGCTCGAATACTTTCTCCAGCACGTCCGGCGCCATGCCCGACCCGGTGTCGGTGACGGCCAGCAGAACGTATTGACCGGGAGCCACCTCCGCATGGGTGCGTGCATAGTCCTGGTCGAGAAAGGCATTGCCGACTTCGATCGTGAGCTTGCCGGATCCCTCCATGGCATCACGCGCGTTGATCGCCAGATTGAGCAGCGCGTTTTCGACCTGCGTCGGATCGGCGTAGGTATTCCACAAGCCGCCGCTGGTGATGACCTCCACCTCGACAGCTTCGCCCAGCGACCGCCGCAGGAGATCATCCATGCCGGCAATGAAGCGGGCAATGTTGATCACGCGTGGTTCGAGTGCCTGTCTGCGGCCGAAGGCAAGCAGCTGGCTGGCGAGCTTGGCGCCGCGGCTGACGCCCGCGAGCGCATTTGCGACCCGCCGTTCCGCCTGCGCATTTCCGGCGATATCCTTGGCGAGCAGCTGCAGATTGCCGGCCACGACCTGCAGCAGGTTGTTGAAGTCATGGGCAACGCCGCCGGTGAGCTGACCGATGGATTCCATTTTCTGCGCCTGCTGCAAGGCCCTCTCGGTCTGGCGGCGTTCGGCCATTTCCGCCTCGACGCGGGCTTCCAGGCTTTCGTTGAGCTGCCGAAGCTGTTCCTCGGCCCGCATGCGATGGCGGACCTGGCGTTCGAGATTGCTGGCATGTTCCTGCAGGCTTGCTTCCGCCTCGCGCTGCACCGTGATGTCCGTATGGACGCCGACCCATTCCTCGATCTCGCCGTCCGCGCCGATGATCGGCACGCCTCGTATCGCGAATGTCCGGTAGCTTCCGTCGTGACAGCGAACCCGATGTTCCCAGATATAGGTGGATTTGGCGGCGACCGCTTGCTGCCAGCTCGCCACGGCTCCGGCCCGGTCGTCCGGATGCACCGCGTTCGACCAGCCGTAATCCTGATATTCCTCGAAGCCCTGACCGGTCAGCGCCGCCCAGCCGGGCTGTTCCCCGATCATGCGGCCATCGGCGGTATTGGTCCATAACACGCCATGGATGGCATCGACGGCTGCACGGAACCGTTCATTGCTGCGGCGGAGCGCGTTTTCGCTCTGTTTGCGCGCTTCGATGTCTATGATCAGTACGTAGACCCCGTCGATCTCGCCTTTCGCCGCACGCCGGGGCACGTAGCGAACCTCCGCCGTCCGGTCAGTTCCCTGCGGCTGGCGGATGACGGTATCCGTGACGATCGTCTCGCCCGCCAAGGCGCGGGCAAGCAGAGGTGAACGCGCGCGATAATAGTCTTCGCCGATCACGTCGGACGCATGCTTGCCGACGACATCGCTCGCCGCAAGACCGAACCATTCCTGATACCCTTCGTTGGCGAAACGGTAGACATGGTCGCGGTCGAGAAAGCCGACGAGGATTGGCAATGCGTTGGTGAGGCGGTTCAGTTCCTCGCGGCTTTCCGCCAGCTCCGCTACCGCCTTCACCTTGTCGGTGTTTTCGAGGACGGTACAGAGGACGCCATCGACCTTTCCGTTCTCCTGGTAGATCGGCGTATAGAACAGGTCGAACACGACATCTTCCGGCACGCCATGGCGGCGGAGGGTCATCACCTGGTCGCGGAAGGACTGCACCTCGCCACGGAAGCCGGCCTCCAGGATCTTCTTGTTCCAGTCCCAGATTTCCGGCCAGATGCCGGGTACGGTGTCGCCGAGTGCGCGGGGATGGTAGCTGCCGGCAATTTCGATATAGCCGTCGTTGTAGATCATCACATGGTCGTCGCCCCACATCAGAACCTGCGGGATCGGCGAGTTGACGATGGAATTGACCTTGATCCTCAGGTGCTGCGGCCATTCGTTGATCGGCCCGAGAGACGTCTTCGACCAGTCGAATGCGCGAACGAGTTCGCCGGCTTCGCCTCCGCCAATCGGCCAATGGGCGGATACGACCTGATAGTTCATGAAGTCACCAAGCATACGAGGATGGGATTAGCCGCGCTAATATGGCGCAAAGGCCGCGCTTTCCAAGGGATTTCGCCGGCCATGGCGAATATTTTCCGCCTCCGGTCGGCCATTGACCGTTTTGCCGGCGGCTTCGGGTGCCGATGCAGGTCGAAGGGGCTAGCACGGCGAAGGCGCGAAACGAATTCAGGCGAGCAGGAGCGTGGGAATCTAGGCCGCGATCTTGTTGCGGCCGGTGTTCTTGGCGCGATAGAGCGCTTCGTCGGCGCGCCTGAGGGTAGCCTCTATCGTTTCGCCGTGCCGCTGCCCGGCAAAGCCGATGCTGACGGTGGGGCGGATGGAAATGCCGTTGAAGGCGACCGGCTGCACCGCCATCGCCATCCGTATCTCCTCCGCATGCAGGGCTGCGGTCTGTTCGTCGGCGCCGGCGAGCAGGATGGCGAATTCCTCGCCGCCGAAACGGCCGATCAGCGCGCTCTCGCCGATGACGCTGCGCGCCCGCGCTACGAAGATGCTGAGCACCGCATCGCCCGCCGCGTGGCCATACGTGTCGTTGATCTGCTTGAAATGATCGAGGTCGGCCAGCAGGACGCAGGCATTCCCCCCGGGGAGGACCGCATGCATGCCACGCTTGAGGAAGCCGCCGCGGTTCAGCGCGCCGGTCAGTTCGTCGGTCTCCGCCATCACGCGTAGCGCGGCGCGACTGCGGTCCTCGATCACCGAATAGAGCCCGGCGACGAAGATGTTGTTGAGCACGAGGTCGCCGACGAGAATTGCGATTGCAGCGCTCTGGCTCGCGAGCCCGAGAAACGGCAGCGTGCTCGAAACGACATAGATCGGGATATAGGCGCACAGCGCACCGGCTACGATCCTGCGGCCGAAACGCAGCATCCCGTCGCCCTGGACCAGAAAATACCGGCCGGCAAGCAGGACATTCAGGCCGAGCGCGAGCGTTGCGAGCGAATTGGCAAGCAGCGGCAGGCCCGCCGAAGAGAAGCTTGCGTGGAGAAGGACGATCCCGAGCGGCGGCGCCGCCATCCGCCACTCGAAGGCCGGCTTGCCGTCGAAGGCCCGTGCGCCTGCCAAGATCAGCGTCACGTTGAAGGCGATGAGGCCGAAGAGCATGGCGATGATGAACGGTCCGCCTGCCAGGGTGAAGCCGTAACTGGCGCCCGCTGCGAGAAAGAGACTGAGCGACCAGTAGAGAAGCGCGCGCTCGCCTCTGCGCGCCCACAGCACGAGCAGCATCGTTGCATAGCTGACATTCAGCAGCGAACTGCAGAAATGCACCGTCGAATAGTCGAGAGACAAGGGGCGTTACCGGTCGGTTGCGTAGGTTGTCGCGAACATTAGGACGATGAGATTAAGAATTTGCGGATGCGGCAAAGGCTACGCCGATAGGCGGATATCCGGCGGTGCAATACGCCTTTGGGTGGAATTGCCACGCGACGACGAGATGACCTAACCTGATCGACCTCATCATGCACCCTGGGAGGCGTCCATGCGTGAGCCGGATATGCAGAAGCTCGATGAACT
>JBQGDG010000215.1:0-3997 GCA_052038935.1 Neorhizobium sp.
TGAGAACTGGATGCCGAAGAACGCCAAGAAGCACAAGAAGGGCTGCCAGGCGGCCATCTACCTGGAACAGCCGGGCGCCAATACCCGCGTCCGTACCTGGTGCCCGACGCCCGGCCCGCAATACGGCTTCCTCGTCACCCACAACGAGTCGATCTCGATTGCGGACTATTTCACCGTCCGCGACAAGGACGGCGAAGTGATCTTCCGTCCGACCTGCCACTATGCCTATCACCCGGCCAACGACGCCGTTCTGTCGCTGCACGAGATGTTCGGCAACGGCGGCAAGGCGCAGCCCGTCCTGCACGTCCTCGACGAGGACGAACTTGAGGACGGTCTCGACGAACTCGGCGTGCTGCTCTACGGCCACGAAAAGAATGCCTACTGGTACGGTTCGCGTCTTTCCCTGGAAGAAACGCGCGAGATCGCGCCCTACCAGAACGCAACCGGCCTGCAGGTGACCTCCGCCGTGCTTGCCGGCATGGTCTGGGCGCTCGAAAACCCGCAGGCAGGTATCGTCGAAGCCGACGAGGTGGACTACAAGCGTTGCCTCGAAGTGCAGACGCCCTACCTCGGCCCGGTCGAAGGTCACTATACCGACTGGAACCCGCTCGAAGGTCGTCCGGGCCTGTTCCCGGAAGAGATCGACGAAAAGGATCCCTGGCAGTTCAAGAACATCCTCGTCCGCTGATCGGCGGCAGGATCCGTTTTTCTGTGCATATCGGAAACGCCCGCCATCACGCGGGCGTTTTCTGTCGGGACAGTTTGTTTCGACACTGTACAAGCGGGCGGCTTGCCTTACATGACGCGGAGCGCCATGGTTTTCGGCAGACATGACGTACCGAATCGCGGAGATAGATCATGAAACTGAAATTGGGCTTTGCGCTCCTCGCTGTCGCCGGCCTGACGGCCTGTGTTTCCTCGCCGCCTCCGCGCCAGATCGCGTCGGCGCCTCAGCCTCGCGGCGTCGAAGGTGCCTGGGTCGACCCGAACGGTATCGTTTCGACCTTCCAGGGCGGCACGTTCAACACCCGCGCCAGCGACAGCAACGCGCTGCTCGCTTCCGGTACCTATGTCACGCTGTCGCCGACACTGGTGGAAATCAACATGACCTCGCTGGTGCGCAAGACCCAGTCGCGCGTCAATTGCTCTCTCGTGTCGCAAAGCCAGCTCAACTGCACGCAGGACAGCGGTGCGCAGTTCTCGCTGAGCCGACGCGGCTGAGCCTGTCCTGCTGCTGATTTTCGAGAACCCCGCGCGAGCGGGGTTTTTGCGTTTGCGGCTACAAATCGAGATGCTGCGCCCTTGTCATATTTACCTTGAAACCGATTTTGCTTGGTGAAAACATGCCGTGCACAACGATTGTCACGGTGGGGCGATAAACACGGGAACGGCCGCACGCATCGGGCGGTGATTGCAAAAAGGAGAGAGCTGATGATGAAGAGATTGGGATTGGGGCTTCTGACCGTGTCGGTCATGGCTCTTTCGAGTGGTGCGGCCTTTGCCGACTACGAACTCAATATCCTGCACATCAACGATTTCCATTCCCGCGTCGAAGCCATCAACAAGTTCGATTCGACCTGTTCAGACAAGGAAGAAACGGCCGGCGAATGCTTCGGCGGGGCAGCCCGGCTGAAGACGGCCTTCGAACAGCGCCGCACCGCACTCTCCGGAAAAAATGTGCTGTCGCTCAATGCCGGCGACAATTTCCAGGGCTCGCTGTTCTACAGCACGCTGAAGGGCAAGGCCGAGCTCGATGTGATGAACGCCATCGGCTTCCATGCCATGACGGTCGGCAACCATGAATTCGACGATGGCGAAACCGCCATCCTGCCTTTCCTCGAAGGCGCGAAATTTCCGGTCCTCGGCGCCAATGTGAAGGCGACGCCGCAATCGACGCTCGGCGACCGCGTCAAGCCATCGGCCGTCGTCGAGATCGGCGGCCAGAAGATCGGCATCATCGGTGTCGTCACCACCGACACGATGGAGATCGCCAATCCCGGTCCGAATGTCTCGATCACCGATGATGTCGCCGCGATCCAGGCCGAGGTCGCCAAGCTGAAGGAGCAGGGCGTCAACAAGATCATCGCGCTGACCCATGTCGGTTATCGCCGCGATCTCGACGTGCTGGCCAAGATCGCCGATATCGATGTCGTCGTGGGCGGCCATTCCCATACCCTTCTGTCGAACACAGACCAGAAGGCCGAAGGTCCCTATCCGACCTTCGTCGACAATCCCGGCGGCTATCAGGTTCCTGTCGTCACTGCCGGCGCCTACAGCAAATATCTCGGCGACGTCGTCGTCACCTTCGACGACAACGGGGTGGTGAAGTCGGCCACCGGCAACCCCGTTCTCGTCGACAAGACGTTCGAGCCCGACCAGGCGGTCGCGGCGATGGTGACGGAACTCGCCAAGCCGATCGACGATCTGCGCAAGAAGGTGATCGGCCAGTCCTCCGACAACATCGAGGGTGACCGGACGGTCTGCCGCGCCAAGGAGTGCTCGATGGGCAACCTCGTTGCCGACGCCATGCTCGAAAGAGGCAAGAGCCAGGGCATGGTGATGGCAATCATCAACGGCGGCGGCCTGCGTGCCTCGATTGCTTCGGGCGACGTCACCCAGGGCGACGTGATCAGCGTATTGCCGTTCCAGAATACCCTCGCCACCTTCCAGCTCTCCGGTGCGGACGTGGTGAAGGCGCTCGAGAACGGCGTCAGCCAGATCGACGACGGTGCCGGCCGCTTCCCGCAGGTCGCCGGGCTCAAATATTCGTTCGACAGATCCAAGCCCGCCGGCAGCCGCATCAGCGACGTGCAGGTGAAGGAAGGCGAAAGCTTCGTCGCAATCGACCCGGCAAAGACTTACGGCGTCGTGTCCAACAACTTCATGCGTGCCGGCGGCGACGGCTATGCGGCGTTCAAGACCGGCGGTCAGAATGCCTATGACTTCGGCCCGGACATTGCCGACGTGACGGCGGAATACGTCGCTGCCCGCAGCCCGTACAAGCCCTATACCGACGGCCGCATCAGCGACCTGACGCCGGCGGACTACAAGCCGGCGCCGAAGGCCGATGCCGCGCCTGCCGCACCAGCGGCTCCGGCAACCACGGCGCAGGCGCCGGCTACCCCTGCACCGGCTGCCCCCGCGACGACGGCACCCGCTCCGGCTCCGGCGCCTTCGGCTCCGGCAACGGCGACCGCGCCCACGACGGTCGAGGCCCAGGGACAGACCGCCCCTCCGGCAACCGGTCCGACCAGATACACGGTCGTCCGGGGCGATTCGCTCTGGAAGATCGCCGAGAGCACCTATGGCGACGGGGAGAAGTGGACGGATATTTCCAGGGCCAACAACCTGCGCAACCCGGATCTCATCCAGATCGGCAAGGAACTCGAACTCCCTGCAAAGTGACGTTCTTGACGCCGATCAAGGTCGGCGTGTTCAAGCTGAGACATCAATCGGGACAAAATGTCCCGGTTCCCTCATCGGCTCGGGGTTTCCCGAGCCGTTTTTTGTTTCTAAGTAATCCGCGACCACGTGGTTTCCGTAATGGTTTCCGTTCGCTTATCTGGAAAGCTTTCATGACCTCCTCGACACTTTCGATGCCCGCAGGCCATCCGCCCGTATCCTTCGGCAAGGTCGGCGTCCTGCTCGTCAATCTCGGAACGCCGGACGGCACGGACTATTGGCCGATGCGCCGCTACCTGGCGGAATTCCTGTCGGACAGGCGCGTCATCGAGTGGTCGAGGCTCTACTGGTATCCGATCCTCTACGGCATCGTCCTCAACAAGCGGCCGCAGAAGGTCGGCAAGGCCTACGAGGAAATCTGGAACAAGGATCTCAACGAAAGCTATCTGCGCACCTATACCCGCAACCAGGGTGAGCTGATGGCCGAGCGGCTGAGGGACCTGCCGAACGTGGTGGTCGACTGGGGCATGCGATATGGCAGCCCCTCGATCGCCTCGCGGATCGACGCGTTGAAGGAGCAGGGCTGCGAGAGGAT
>JBQGDG010000216.1:0-2571 GCA_052038935.1 Neorhizobium sp.
TACAAATATAGCACATCGAGGAGGAGCTGCAAGTTTCATCCCTCAGCGAGACGGTACCGCCTTGAGGTAGGCGGCGATGGCTTCGAGATCGCTCTTGGGCAGATGCGCCATGTTCTTCTGGACCTCCACCATGGAACCGCCTGCGGAATCGTATTCGGGCGTGAAGCCCGTCTCCAGATAGTTGACGATATCGCCTTCGCTCCACGAACCGATGTCGCCGCCGGGCGTGATGTCGGGGATGGTGCCCTGGCCTTCCGGGTTGGGACCGCCGGCCAGCCATCTGCCTGCTTCGAAGCCGCCCAGCGCATTGCGCGGCGTGTGGCATTCGCCGCAATGGCCCGGCCCTTCGACGAGATACTGGCCGCGCTTGACCCTTTCGTCGGCGGAGGCGAGCTCGACACGGGGCTCGTCGTTGAAATAGAGGAACTTCCAGCCGCCGACCGACATGCGGATGTTGAACGGAAATCCGAGTTCGTGGCCGGGGGCGACATTGGCGCTCGCCGGCAGCGTCTTGAGGTAGGCGAAGAGATCGCCGACATCCCTGTTCGACATCCGGGCATAGGAACCGTAGGGGAAGGACGGATAGAGATGTTCGCCGCCGGGGCCGACGCCTCGGGTCATGGCATTGCCGAACTGAGCCAGCGTCCAGTCGCCGATACCGGCCTGCGGATCCGGCGAGATGTTGGGGATGTGGAAGGTTCCGAACGGGCTCGGCAGCGCGCGACCGCCGGACATGATCTTCAGCGCATCGCCCTCCGCACCGGCCGCGGCGTGGCAGCTGGCGCAACCGCCGGCCCAGAATATCCGCTCGCCATTGGCGAGATCCGGCGCGCCCGCCTCGGCCCAATGGCTGTCGGGAAGCGGCGCGGGCTTCGTCAGCATCCAGGCGCATCCCGCGCCGACGGCAATGAGCGCGACGCCAGCCGCCGCTATCTTCGACCACATAGAGGCCATGGCATGTCTCCGGAAAACGGCTGGGAGGGCGGTAGCCGGCAAGGGCTCGGCTGCCGCCCGTCGCTTCGCTACCGCTTCAGGCGGTAGGTCTGGTGGCAGGTGCCGCAATTGGCGCCGAGCGTCTTTATCGCTTCCTGAACGCCCGCCTGATCGGCCGGCATGGATGCAAGCAGGGTATCGGCATCGCCGGCGAGCTTCAGCGACTTGGCCTTGAAGTCATCCATGTTTTCCCAGATCGCCGGGGCCGCGGCCGAATTGGCTTCGGAACCGGCCGGGAACTGATCGGGGAAGGCCTTCATGTCGGCGCTGATCGTGGTCAGCGCAGCCTTGACCGCTTCGGCGTCATACGGCTTTTCGCCCTTGGCGATGCCACCGAGCGCACCCATGGCGCCGCCGACCTGCTTCATCATCTGCTCGCGCTTGGCGACCGGATTGTCCTGCGCGACGGCAACGGCCGCCCAGCCAAGACAGAGTGCCGTTGCCGCCGTCGCGATGATCCTGAAATTCATCCTTGCTCTCCTGGTAATTCCGGCCGTTAGGGCGGATGCGTTGCGGCTGCATGTTTTGCATATCTCGCCCGCCGGGGAAGTAACGTTTGCTTGATATTGCTTCGCTTTCCCGCCCGGTTAGAACAAAACCGAAGGACCTGATTCAGGAATTCTTGAACCTTTGCGGCTATGGCTTGCGGCGACCACGCACGTCGGAGTGTGCATGCGATCCTTTCTCAGACAGACCTCGCTCGACATCCGGACGGGCTTCAGGCAGTTGTCCGCCTTCCATCTTGCCGTCGCCGTCTATTCGCTGCTGACAGCCGCTCTCGTTGTCCGCTACGGCGAGACCAGCGACTTCGCCCACTCGCGCTACATGCTGCAGATGGCGCCGATCTACCTGGCGACACTGCCCCTCGTTTCGGTCGCAATCCTCGCGGTCAGGCTGATGCACCGGACCAACGGCTGGCAAGCACGCTGGGCGGTGATCAGGACGGAAGTCACGCCGGCCGCGCTCGCCCGCGTCGTCAACGGCTTGCTGATCACCTTCTCCTTCGTCCTGTTCATGGGATCCTTCACGACTTTCAAATGCCTGATGCCGGCGCTGCGCGGCGGGTACCGGCAGGACGTCGTCCAGGCGGATATCGACCGGCTGCTGCATTTCGGACAGGATCCGGGACCGGTCCTCGTCGGGCTCTTCCCCTTCGAGACGCTCAAGCTCATCATCGAATGGAACTACAGCGTGCTGTGGGCCCTGATCGGCTTCATCCCGCTCTTTTTCGTCGCGACGATGAAGGCCGCGGACGGCATCCGGCTGCGTTATTTCATCACGATGATCGCCACCTGGACGCTGCTCGGCAGCGTGCTTGCAGTGACCTTCCTTTCCGCCGGCCCCGCCTTCTACGGCGCCGTCACCGGCGATACGCTTCGTTTCAGCGCCGTCACCGAGTTTCTCCGGCAGGGGCGGCAGGGGCCGGAATCGGCGGCGCTCTTCCAGGCCTATCTCTGGCACCATTTCGAACAGGGTACCGCCGCGATCGGCAGCGGCATCTCGGCCTTCCCGAGCGTGCATGTGGGGCTGGCGATGATGAACGCGCTCTTCCTGCAGGAATGGGACAGGCGCGCCGGC
>JBQGDG010000217.1:0-6957 GCA_052038935.1 Neorhizobium sp.
TCCACCGCCATCCGCGGAAAGCTCTGCGGCAGCGCCTCCACGGCGACCTCAATAAACCCGTTCTTCTCATAGAAACGGTGCGCAGCGAGGAATTTTTCGGTCGTACCGAGAAAGATGTCTCTGAGCCCGCTCTCTGACGCATGCGCCACCAGCGCCGCGAGCAATCGCGCCGCCACACCATATTCCCTGCCGCGCATATCCGCGGCGACGAACATCTTGCGCAGCGCCGCCTCGTCATTGCCGATGTCTCTGAGCCCGATCGTGCCGACGATCCGGCCGGCTTTCGCCGCCACCCAGAAACCGCCCTTGCCGGACTGGTAGAAGTCGGGGATGGCGGCGAGGTCGGGCTGGTCTTCCGCGGTGATCGAAACGCCGAATTCCTCCTGCTGGATCGGCAGGATGACGCCGCTCACGCATGCCTCGTCGGCGGGCTGGAACGGCCGGATGAGGATTTCGTTCATGTCGCTCTCAGGCCTTGGTGCCGCCGACCGTCACCTGGTCCATCCGAAGATGCGGCTGCCCGACGCCGACCGGCACCCACTGACCGGCCTTGCCGCAATTGCCGATGCCGGTATCGAGCTTCATGTCGTTGCCGACCATCGAGACGCGCTTCATCGCGTCCGGCCCGTTGCCGATCAGCATGGCGCCCTTGATCGCCGGGCCGATCCTGCCGTTCTCGATCAGATAAGCCTCGGTGCAGCCGAAGACGAACTTGCCGGAGGTGATGTCCACCTGGCCGCCGCCGAAGGAGACCGCATAGACGCCCTTCTTCACCGAGGCGATGATCTCTTCCGGCGTCTTGTCGCCGCCCAGCATGTAGGTGTTGGTCATACGCGGCATCGGTACCGAGCCGTAGCCTTGCCGGCGGCCGTTGCCGGTCGGTTGCATGCCCATCAGCCGGGCGTTCTGCCGGTCCTGCATGTAGCCGACGAGCCTTCCGTTCTCGATCAGCACGTTATAGGCCGAAGGCGTGCCTTCGTCGTCGACGGTGATCGAGCCGCGGCGGTTGTCGATCGTGCCGTCGTCGACCACGGTGACGCCGGGAGCGGCGACCATCTCGCCGAGCAGGCCGGCAAAGGCGGACGTCTTCTTGCGGTTGAAGTCGCCTTCCAGCCCGTGGCCGACCGCTTCGTGCAGCATCACGCCCGGCCAGCCGGAGGACAGCACGACGTCCATTGTGCCGGCCGGCGCCTCTATCGCTTCGAGATTGACCAGAGCCTGGCGCAACGCCTCGTCGGCGCCGACCTGCCAGTTGCCGTCGGCAACGAATTCGCCGAAGCCGATCCGGCCGCCGGTTCCGAACGACCCCGATTCCTGCCGGTCGCCGTCGCCGACGACGACCGAAATGTTGATCCGCGTCATCGGGCGGATGTCCTGAACCCGGTGGCCGTCGGCACGCAGGATGTCGACCACCTGCCAGCTGGCGGAAATCGTCGCGGTCACCTGCCGCACATGGTCGTCCTTGTTGCGTAGATAGGCGTCGATATCGGCAAGCAGCTTGGCCTTGGCCTCGAAGCTAGGGCTGCCGATCGGGTTCTCGTCGCCGTAATATTTCTTGTTGGTCCGCTGGGGCGCCGCGGCATAGGAGCCGGAATGGCCGGCGGTCACGGCCCGCACGGCTTCCGACGCCCGCTCGAGAGCGGCCGCGCTCAGTTCGCCGGCATGGGCGTAACCGACGGCCTCGCCCGCGACGGAGCGCAGGCCGAAGCCCTGGTCGGTATTGAACGATCCGCCCTTCAGCCGGCCGTTGTCGAAGGTCAGCGATTCCGCCTGCGCATGTTCGATGAAGAGCTCGCCGTCGTCGGCGCCGGAAAGCGCCCGGGCGACGATCGAGCGAAGCTTTGCCTCGTCACTGTCGAACAGGCTCAAGAGATCGGTGTTCATGGAATGCTCCTTGGGCGGCGTGCTTCGGTGCAAGCGGGAGACCCTCACCCTGACCCTCTCCCCGCAGGCGAGGCGAGGGGACGTGCCCAGCGCTGCCGCCCGAGTGGAAGCGGGCGGGTGCGGCATGGTCCTTTTCCCGACATGACGGGAAAAAGCTGCCGGTAGGCAGATGAGGGGCAATCACTTGCACCCAAGCCGAAATCTTAGAAAACCGATGTAGGTCCGTCGGTGGACGGGTGCAAGCGCTGTCGAGCTTCCGAGCCGGTCACGCTTTAAGGAAGCGCGTCGTAACCTTCGCCGAATCCCGTCAGTTCGACCGGGATGCCGACGCGGTCCTGATCGGAGGATTCGCGCAGGGCGAAGACGGCGCTCTTGCCGGCCCGCAGGATGCGCATCAGTTCCTCGTCGATCTCCACCTCGACATAGCAGCCCTCGGAGAAGCAGCGGGTGAAATAGGCGCGGCCGATATTGTTGTTGTCGACATAGAGTTCCATGCCGTCCTTCAGGAGCACGCCGAGCGGCGCGAGGATGCGCAGGATCCTGGCCCTGCGGTCGGCGGTCTTCAGCACGACGACGGAAAGCCCCACCTCGGGCCGGTCCTCGGCGATGACGTTCTGCATCAGCGCGCACTGGTCCGCCGAAGCGCCGGCGGGCCGGTCGCAGATGATCGACCATGCGCCGTGGCTTTCGCGGACATTGCCGGGCTGCTGGCCGGAGGGGGAGGGGGCGGGCTGCGTCGGCTGCGGCCCCTTGGGTGCTGCGCCGCCCGCAGGGGGCTGCGGCACGGTCTGGCCCGCGTCGGGCGTCGGCCTTGCGCCCTGCTGCTGCGCGGATGCCGGAGAGACCGCGCTCACCGCGAGCATGGCAATAAGGCTTGCGCCGATCAGGGAGGGACGACCCATGGAGACCTCTGGTGCGAATCAATGCCGCTATTCTTGTCGCGATGGCCCGACTTGAAAAGCCTTGCCGATTTCACAGCGGAGTACGGCGAAAGTGCGACCCTGTTCAAGTCACATCATCGCTGCGGAAATCAAAATCCGGTGGAATTGTAAAGTTGAAAAGGCATATGCTCGGCGCGAAAGGCGAGTCTCTTGGAGGATGAAGCGCCCGGGGATGGAGGAACCTGCCGGCAGATAGACAGCCGATTTTCAACGCGCAAAATGCCGCAGGGGCATTTGTCGCGAGACATTGCGGATATAGGCAAACTATGGTTGAACCGAGCTTATAGCTTGGAGTCTGCGTACGATTTGATCGAAATCAAGCGCATGGGGAGAAAACTTGTGATGAACAGAGCTTATGCAGTGATGGCGGGTGTCATCTGTCTGCTCTTTGCCCCTCTGGGGGTCTCGGTGGCGCATGCCGACCAGCCGCGCCCGTGGCAGCTGGGCCTTCAGGAACCGGCGACCGAGATCATGCACCAGATCAGTTGGTTCGAGCATTATTCGCTCTGGTTCATCGTCCCCGTCACGCTCCTGGTGCTGGTGCTGCTCGTCCTCGTGGCAATCAAGTTCCACGCCGCCAAGAACCCGGTCCCGTCGCGCACCAGCCACAATACGATGATCGAGATCGTCTGGACCATCGCGCCGGTACTGATCCTGTTCTTCCTCGCGATCCCGTCGTTCAACCTACTGAACGCGCAGCTCGAGATTCCCGAATCCGACATGACGGTGAAGGCTACCGCCACCCAGTGGCAGTGGAATTACGAATATGAGGGTTCCGGCGAAACGCCGGTCGCCTTCGACAGTTACATGCTGAAGGAAACCGACCGCGCCGCGGCCGGCAAGGAAGATGTCGGCGTCTATCCGCGCCTGCTCGCCGTCGACAACGAGATGGTCGTGCCGATCAACAAGACCGTGCGCCTGCTCGTCACCGCCGCGCCGACCGACGTGATCCACGCCTTCGCCATGCCGGCTTTCGGCGTCAAGATCGACGCGGTGCCGGGCCGCCTGAACGAGACCTGGTTCCGCGCCGAGCGCGAGGGTCTCTATTACGGTCAGTGTTCCGAGCTCTGCGGCAAGGATCACGCCTATATGCCGATCGCGATCCGCGTCGTATCGGACGAGAAATACACTGCCTGGCTCGCCGCCGCCGCTAACGACCTGCCGGGTGCCTACAAGGCGCTTCTGGCTTCGGCCGACACCAAGGCCAACGACGGCACGACCGTCGCGGCAAACGACGCCAAGTAAGGGGAGGCGAGAACAATGGCTGGAACGACCCATCACGACGATCATGCTCATCCCCGCGACACCCATGGGGCATCCCATGACGACGCGCATTCGCATGGCGACCATCACCACACACCGGGTTTTGCCGCGCGCTGGCTTTTCTCGACCAACCACAAGGACATCGGCACGCTCTACCTGATCTTCGCGATCATGGCGGGCATTGTCGGCGGCCTCATGTCGGTCGCCATGCGTATGGAATTGCAGGAGCCCGGCATCCAGATCTTCCATGGCCTTGCCTCCATGGTCTACGGCTTCGAGGGTGACGCCGCGATCGACGGCGGCAAGCACATGTTCAACGTGTTCACCACGGCCCACGCGCTGATCATGATCTTCTTCATGGTCATGCCGGCGCTGATCGGCGGTTTCGCCAACTGGATGGTGCCGATCATGATCGGCGCGCCGGACATGGCCTTCCCGCGCCTCAACAACATCTCCTTCTGGCTGATCGTGCCGGCCTTCCTCCTGCTCGTGCTGTCGATGTTCGTCGAAGGCCCGGCAGGCGCCTATGGCGCGGGCGGCGGCTGGACCATGTATCCGCCGCTTTCGACCTCCGGCCATCCCGGCCCGGCGGTCGATCTCGCGATCTTCGCGCTGCACGTATCCGGCGCCTCCTCGATCCTCGGCGCGATCAACTTCATCACCACCATTCTCAACATGCGCGCTCCGGGCATGACGCTGCACAAGATG
The DNA here is from genome assembly GCA_052038935.1 of Neorhizobium sp. Taxonomy (GTDB): domain Bacteria; phylum Pseudomonadota; class Alphaproteobacteria; order Rhizobiales; family Rhizobiaceae; genus Neorhizobium. Next base: position 4,797 of record JBQGDG010000217.1, read on the forward strand.
CCGCTCTTCGCCTGGGCCGTGCTCGTGACCGCGTTCCTGCTGCTTCTGTCGCTGCCGGTTCTCGCCGGTGCCATCACCATGGCGCTGACCGACCGCAATTTCGGCACGACCTTCTTCGCACCGGAAGGCGGCGGTGACCCGATCCTCTACCAGCACCTGTTCTGGTTCTTCGGTCACCCGGAAGTCTACATCCTGATCCTGCCGGGCTTCGGCATCATCAGCCATATCGTCGCGACCTTCTCCAGGAAGCCGGTCTTCGGTTATCTCGGCATGGCCTATGCGATGGTGGCGATCGGTGCCGTCGGCTTCATCGTCTGGGCCCACCACATGTACACGGTCGGTCTGTCGCTCGATGCGCAGCGTTACTTCGTCTTCGCCACGATGGTGATCGCGGTGCCGACCGGCATCAAGATCTTCTCCTGGATCGCGACGATGTGGGGCGGTTCGCTGACCTTCCGCACGCCCATGGTCTGGGCGATCGGCTTCATCTTCCTGTTCACCGTCGGTGGCGTCACCGGCGTGCAGCTGGCGAATGCCGGTCTCGACCGTTCGCTGCACGACACCTATTACGTCGTGGCGCACTTCCACTACGTCCTGTCGCTCGGCGCCGTCTTCGCCATCTTCGCCGCCTGGTACTACTGGTTCCCGAAGATGTTCGGCTACATGTACAACGAGTTCATCGGCAAGCTGCATTTCTGGGTCATGTTCATCGGCGTCAACCTGGTGTTCTTCCCGCAGCACTTCCTCGGCCTCGCCGGCATGCCGCGTCGCTACATCGACTATCCGGATGCCTTCGCCGGCTGGAACTATGTCTCGTCGATCGGTTCCTACATCTCCTTCGTGGGTGTACTCATCTTCCTCTTCGGCGTATGGGAAGCCTTCGCCAGGAAGCGGGTCGCCGGCGACAATCCCTGGGGCGAAGGTGCGAGCACTCTCGAATGGCAGCTGTCCTCGCCGCCGCCTTATCACCAATGGGAAAAGCTTCCCAAGATCAGCTAACAAGCGTCTAAGCCCGGGTGTCGAACTGGCATCCGGGCCTGTCAATCAGGATATGAAATGACTGTCATCGACCCCCATCATTCTCTCGCAGCCGAGGAGGGCCAGCGCCTTTCGGAAGCGGAAGCGCGCGATTTCTTCGCGCTCTTGAAGCCGAGGGTCATGTCGCTGGTCGTCTTCACCGCCTTCGCAGGCCTCGTGCTGGCGCCCGGCCATCTCAATCCGGTTCTCGCGATCATCTCGATCCTCTGCATCGCCGTCGGCGCCGGGGCCTCCGGCGCGCTCAACATGTGGTACGACGCCGACATCGATGCCGTGATGACGCGCACCGCCAAGCGGCCGATCCCGGCAGGACGCATCCTGCCCAAGGAAGCGCTCGCCTTCGGCCTGACGCTTTCGGCCTTCTCGGTCGCCATTCTCGGCCTGGCGGTCAACTGGTTCGCTGCCGGCCTGCTCGCCTTCACCATCTTCTTCTATGCCGTCGTCTATACGATGTGGCTGAAGCGCTCGACGCCGCAGAACATCGTCATCGGCGGCGCGTCCGGCGCCTTCCCGCCGATGATCGGCTGGGCCTGCGTCACCGGCGGCGTGTCTCTCGACAGCGTCATCCTTTTCCTCATCATCTTTCTCTGGACGCCGCCGCATTTCTGGGCGCTGGCGCTGTTCAAGATGCGCGACTACGGCGCCGTCGGCGTGCCGATGATGCCGAACGTCGCGGGCGAACGGTCCACCAAAAACCAGATGGTCGCCTATGCGGTGCTGACGGCCGCGATTGCGGTCGCGCCGGCCTTTACCGGCCTGGCCGGCGTCGGCTACGGTATCTTCGCCGCGCTGCTGGGTGCGATCTTCGTCATCTGTTCCATCGCCGTCTGGCGCATGCCCGACGGCGACGAGAAGATGATCCCGGCCAAGAAAATGTTCGCCTATTCGGTCTTCTATCTGTTTGCGATCTTCTCCGCCCTTCTCTTCGATCACGTCGCTGTCGGCGTCGGCCGTTTCTTCGGAGGACTGCTGTGATCGATACCGTCAAGCTCAGCGAGGCGCAGAAGAAATCCCGCCGGAACCGCAACGTGGCGCTCGGTCTGGTTCTGGCCGGCCTCTGCGTGCTGTTCTATCTGATGACGCTCGCCAAGGTCGGCGGGTTCTGGAACTAGCCGCAAACTAG
>JBQGDG010000218.1:0-9768 GCA_052038935.1 Neorhizobium sp.
CTAATGTCGGAGCTACAGTCTTTGACTGTAAATACCCTCCTTGGGTGTTTCCTCCCTAGACTTAGCCGCGCCGAAAGCGCGGTTTTTTTTGTCCGCATGTCAGGTCGGATAGTCGAGAGTGGGGAAATTATTCGGCGGCGAGCGCAGCCATGCCGCCCGAGAAATCCGCGACGAACCCGGCCATTTGCTGCATGAAGGCGGAGAGCGCTGCCGCGACAAGCGGAAACTCCGGCCTTTTTTCGAGTGTCATTTCATCGACGTAAAGCGCCCTGTTGATCTCGATCTGCAGGGCATGAAGACCCCGCACGGGGCGGCCGTAATGTTCGGTGATGAAGCCGCCGGCATAGGGCTTGTTGCGCACGGCGGAGAACCCCATGTCCTCGAGAAAATGCAACGCTGCGCGCGAAAGATCTGCGGAAGCGGACGTCCCGTAGCGATCGCCGATGATGAAATCGGGACGCAGGTCCGAGCCCGACAGGCGGACGTTGCCGGGCATCGAATGGCAGTCGATCAGCACGCCGAGGCCGAAACGGGCGTGGGTACGAGCGATCAGTTTGCGAAGGCAGGAATGATAAGGCTTGTAGATCGTCTCTATCCGGGACAGGCCCTCATCGACGGAAAGCCGCTTGCGGTAGATGTCCATGTTCTCCGCGACGATGCGCGGACTGGTGCCGAGCCCCCCTGCGACCCGCATGGAGCCGATATTCACGTAGGGCGGCAGCGGTCCGTCGAACATGCGCGGATCGAGTTCGTAGGGCTCGCGATTGACGTCGAGATAGGCCCGCGGGAAATGGGCGAGAAGAAGCGGTGCGCCGAGTTGCGGCGCTTCCGCGAACAGCTCGTCGACATAGTGATCCGCGGAACGGCGGATGGAGAGAGAATCGAGATTGCTGTCGGCCAGGAACTCGGCCGGGTACCGGCTTCCGCTGTGGGGAGAGTTGAACACGAAGGGGATGGTCTGCGTGGAAGGCTCTCTTACTTCGAAATGCTGAAGATCTCCCGAAGCCTGATCCATCCTGCCTTTACCATGTCGCCAACAAGTCTGAAACGGCATGTTGCCAGTTGCCCGGCGCCAAGTCCATACTATCTATATCCCACCCAGCGTCCATCCGCGTCGATTAAACGGATATTTTACCGTATATTGGCAGTGTGAACAGCTAATACAACCTCAGGCATGCACGGATAGCGATCCCGACGATGATACAAAAAATCCTTCTCGCCGAAGACGACAACGATATGCGCCGTTTTCTGGTGAAGGCACTGGAAAAGGCCGGTTACAAGGTTTCCTCCTTCGACAACGGCGCAAGTGCCTATGACCGGCTTCGCGAGGAGCCCTTCTCGCTGCTGCTGACCGACATCGTCATGCCGGAAATGGACGGTATCGAACTCGCCCGCCGCGCGACCGAACTCGATCCGGACCTCAAGGTCATGTTCATCACCGGTTTTGCGGCCGTCGCACTCAATTCCGATTCGAAGGCACCGAAGGACGCAAAGGTCCTTTCCAAGCCCTTCCATCTTCGCGATCTCGTCGACGAAGTGAACAAGCTGCTCGCCGCCTGAGGCGCAAAACGCCGGAAATGCGGAGCCGTCAAAAAAGCTTCGCATTCTTTCCAAAAACCAGTTGACGGCCCGACCGCACTATGGTCTATGCGCCGACATCGGATGGGCGTGTAGCTCAGCGGGAGAGCACTACGTTGACATCGTAGGGGTCACAGGTTCAATCCCTGTCACGCCCACCATCCAAGTTTCTGAGATAAAAGGCTTTTCGAGAAATCGAGAAGCCTTTTTCCGTTTCGGACACCGGGCTTCCGGGCGGTGGAAATCCTGCCGGCGTCCACCCCTGCGGAAGCACTCCGCAGCGGTTCGCAACCGCCCTCGTTCCCCTCGGAATACCTGTTCCGGTCCCGCCATTTTCCGTTTGCTTTTCCACACGTCCTTCACCTTTTGCGACTGGCGGCAGGTACTATCCGACATATACGATCACGGGCGCGCCATCATCGATCCGAAGGCCCTGACGCGACGCCGTGAAGGAGTGTGATTTGCTCAAGACCCTGCGGTCCTTGTTTCGCCGGACGAAGACGACGAAGACAGAGCCTTCTCCGCAAGCCGCCGAGGCGCCTCCACCTTCGAAGCCGCCCGTCGAAGAATCGCCCCCGGCGACACTTCCCGCCGCAGAACAACCGCCTGCGGCAGCACCAACCGTGGAAAAGCCTGCCCCTCGTCCCCGCAAACCCGCCTTGCTCGACCGGTGGGGGGAAGGGAACATCTTCGAAAAGCCCGAGACCGCTGACGTCAAAGGCAAGATCCGTGTCCTGTCGGGCACGGGAAACCTGCTCCGGCTTGGCGAAGACACGGTGCTCAACGGCTCGGTCGTCGTAACCGGCAGCAATAACCGCATCGTGCTGGGCAAGAACGTCACCTATCGGGGAGACATTCTGATCAATGGCAGCGATCAGAGCGTGACGATCGGCGATTTCTCCACGTCGCAGGGTCTATACATCCTCTGCGCCGAGGGCGTGAACGTGACGATCGGGCGTTCCTGCATGTTCTCGCGCTCCATCGAAGTGCGCACGACCGACGCGCACTCCGTGATCGACCGGCAGACGGGAGAACGGCTCAACCTGGCGGCCGATGTCGTCATCGGCGACCATGTGTGGGTAGGCCTTGGCTGCATAATCAACAAGGGCGCGCGGGTGCCGACCGACAGCATCGTCGGCGCCATGTCCTTTGTGAACGGGACCTTCGAGGAGGAAGGTGTCGTCATTGCCGGAACGCCGGCGAAGATCGTCCGTCGCGGCGTCACCTGGCATCGGCTGCAGAAGGCACAGTTCTCGCAGGCCCAGATGAACAGATGGCGTGACCGCTAGTCTCCCGCCGGCTAGTCTTCCGCCCGCTCGTCGGCGCGCGCGTCAGTCGACGCGGTTGCCGTGAACCACGTTGTCGCGACCGTCGTTGCGGATGAGCGCCGACCGTCCGCCGACCAGCCTGTTGCCTTCGATCGTGTTCTTCTCGGCGAAATCCATCGGGCTCTTGCTGCTGCCGAACGGCCGCGCCGGATCGACGAAACAGTATCTCTGCTTGCCGCCGCGCGAACCGATCCACACCGCGGGCCTGGAGCTGCCGCCGTCGCCGGCATAGTTGAACGTATTGTTGGCGATGACGTTGAAGTTCGGCTTCTGGTGACGGATCACGCCGCCCTCTCCACAATTGCGATAGAGATAGATGCCGCCATTGACAGGATCGTTGAAGACGTTGCCCGTAATGACGTTGCGGGTGGACCCATCGATCGCGATCTGTTCACGTTTCTCGGTGCGGATCGAAAATACGTTGTTGACGATCGAGTTCCGGGCCGATTCCGCATCGATGTAGATGGCGGTCGACGTGCTCGTGCCGGTCAGCCGTGAATTGGCCAGGGTCGTTCGGGTCACCCCCGGTCCGATATAGAGCGGCGTACCACCCGGCGCATTCAGGGTGAGGTTGAGAAAACTCGTCGCCCGCGGCGCCGCGGACTGGGCGAAGGCGGTATGGTCGGGGTTCATCGACGACGCCTTCATGTTCGCGCCGTTTGCGTTTTCGTCCAGGCCGTAGACCCGCATGAAACCGTTCACAGTGCAGTTCTGGACCGTCACGGAACGAGGCGCACTCCAGCTTCCGTCGTCGGCCTGACGGGATCGAATGTGGATCGCCGTCTTCTGCATCCGGCCCTTGTTCCGTGAGGTGTCGATCGTGCCGCCGTTGCAGTCGAGGACGAGGTTGGAAGCTTCCGCCCCCTCGATGATGATGTTCCTCGTCAGATACGCTCCGGCCGGCAGGGTGACGCTGCATTTCAGCAGGAAGGGTTCGGTCGACGATCCGTCCAGCAACGCCGAGACGGTGGACGCATCGCATGCGGGAGCCGGTCCGGCCTGCTGCCGGGCATTCGCCCCGGCGGCGAATGCGGGATAGAACGCCAGGGCGAGGACCAGTGAGAGACTGGATCTGGATACGACCTTTTTCCAACGCATGGGAATCTCCGGAAAACCGACTGAACCGAATATCTGAACGTGCATCATGGCGGCTTGATGGGAACGAGCGGCGATTGACGACCGTGTGCGCCACCGGCGCTTTGCCTTGAAATGCCCCCGCATGTCTATTGACCTTGCCCGCTGCAACGACGAAATATTGGCCGCTGATCGAATGGATGGTGTGTTGAATGGCGATTGAGCAGTTGATCGAACGTCTCCGGACAGCGGAAAGCCCTACGCGATACCTGGATGCCAGGATCGCGGAGACGATGGGCTGGACGAAACGCATCGACATGATTCGCGACGAGGTGACCGGAGAGGAAAAAGCCGTCGCCACCTGGATCGTGCCCGGCGGCACCGAGCCGGGACGCGTACCCTATTACACGAGCAACCTGCAGCACGCCCTGGATCTCGCTCAACAGCTCGTGCCTGCCCATGTCGGCGGATGCAGCTGGGAAGAAGGAATGGGCAGCGCACGGATCAATGAAGGCCCCTATGTCCAGGCCATGAACCCGCAGACCGCCCTCTGCATCGCAGCCCTTCTGTCGCTGCGATGACGACCGGCAGACCGGTCTAGTAGGTCACCGTCACGGCGACCGTATCGGAATAGAGGCCGGGCGACGGTGTGGTCTGGACCGGCACGCGCCCGTAGACGGCGAGGTTTTGCCCGACACCCGTTCCCGTGCCGCTGATCATCGTTCCGGCCGTATCGCCCCATGGCAGGGACCGGGCGGAATTCCGGTATAGTCCGTAGGTGATGAACTGGCCGTTGCCGCTCATCCGCCGCGCCGTCGGAGCCTGGTTGGTGGATCCGCCGTTCAGACCGACCGTATAGGGCAGGCCCGACGTGCAGCTGACGGTCAATTGCGAGGAGGCGTCCGTCTGGGTTCTCAGTACCCCGTGGCGGCCGAAGTCGAGATCCTGCGCCGTCACCGTGCAGGTCCGGTCCACCGAGGCGTTGACCGAAAAGGTCGGAGTAACGGGATTGCTGGTGACCGCCGTACATGCCGGTGCGACGAGGGTGAAGGATGCCGCGTTGAACCGGGCCTGCGCGCCGGAGAACAGCGACGTGTAGAAACCGCCGGGCGTGGTCGGCTGGTTGCCGAGGATCCTGGCGTAGATCGTCTTGCTGTAGGTTACGCTGCCCGTGGGAAGCAGAAGGAAGTCCAGCGTGCCCGGCGTGCCGAGAGACGGAATGTCCGTATGCCCCCAGGGTATCGTGCGCGCCGCGTCCTGATACAGCTGATACTGCAGGCGATTCGAGCCGTTCGCCATCGTCCGCGTGCTGCCTGTGGTACCGCCGCTGCCTGCGCCGAAGTTGAAGCAGATTCGGACGCTGAGGTTGAGCGTCTGCACGCCGCCGCAGGTCGCCTGAATCGTGGCCGAACTGTCGATCGCGCTCCCGGAGAGGAGATTGACGGTTCCGAAATTCACGTTGGTGACACTATAGCTGCAGCTCTGCGCCCTCGCCGTCGTCGCCGCGGCGAGGACAAGAAGAGCGGCTGCGAGAAACGTCTTCATTGGATCCTCCTGCAGATTGCTTCGGGCACGTTCGCCAGCGCATTGTCGCCCGCGCCGAGATCGACCTCGGCCACGCATGTTCCGGATGAAGGCCTGTTGCACGGTCAGCTCCACCTTTCCGGTCAGGCCGGTGAGAAACGCCTGGCCATCATAACCGACGACAAAGCTGTCGCCGCTTCCCTCCGGTGTCACGACGGCCCCCGTCTCGACATAGTCGCCGTTCTCGGCCTTCAGCGTCACGAGCGCCGTGGCGATATCGGCCTCCACGTCGAACTTGACCACGACGCCGCTGCCGCGATGGGGCATCACCACCTCCCGCGTGCTGTTGATCGTCGAGTTTATCGGAAGGTTCGACGGATCGATCGACACGTTGTTGGGCTCGTAGGCACGCAGATCGGGAATGAGCAGCCGGCCGCGGCTGTTGGTTTTCCCGACCGGCCGGTTTTCGAACTGTACCTCCACATCGGCACCGCCGGCGTCCACGATGCCGAAGGCGTCGTCGACGCGATCCGCCAGGAAGACGTCGCGGTCCGCCAGCACCACCGCTCCTTCGAGCTGGCCCCGCGCCTGCCACCCCTTCCCGGCCTGCTCGACATGCCCTTCGACCCGGCCGGTCGGCCTGCGGTAGGAGACGGTCGCCGCGCGGGAGGTTCTGGAACCCTCGACATCACTGAGACGCCAGTCCACTTCGCCGTCGAGCCGTTCCTCTCTCCGCGAAAGATCCGACGTGACCGTAAAGCCGTCCTTGTCGCTGCTGACCCCGCTCGATGCGATGACATCGTTTTCGAAGCTCCAGGTCAGCCCGGCGAAGACCCCGAGCGCATCGCGGTGATCGAGGTCCGCATAGGCCGTGACGAAGAGGTTCCCACGTTCGCCGATCGAACGGTTGGCTGTGACGCCGACGATGCGCGACCGCTCTTCGTCGGCAGTAACCGCATGGGTCAGGCTGAAATTCAGCGTCGTGTCGTCGAAGCGGAGCGGAACCGAAAGGTTGAGCTGGTCGAGTGCCTTGGGCGGCCCGGAGCGGAAGGCCGGGACACCTTTTGGGCGATCGGCGGTCACCGAAGCCACGTCGTTGTACTCGCCGAGCGTACGCTGGGTACTGGCGCGCCAGTGGATGTCGAAGATTTCGCCCTCGATGCTGGCTGCCACCAGATACCCCTGCTCGTCACCGAACCGGCTGGCCGATACCGCGCCCGTCCCGATACCGATCGAGCCGAGCGCCACGGCGGCACCGATACCGCCGCTGATGAAATCCATGCCGCCCTCCACATGGCCCTCCAGCGTCAGCCGGTCAGAAAGCCCGTAGCGGCCCGTGGCGAGACCGATGAGCCTCTCGTCGTAGGAAAACGAATCCATCCCGTAGTTGCGTCGGGCAAAACCCAGTTCGGCCGAGTAATCGAACAGGCCTTCGGCGAGCAGGTCGGCTGACGCATAGAGCGGCGTTTCGGTTACCGTCTCCCGTCCGAGCGCATCGCGTACGACGAGCCGCGCCGTGGCATTGCCGCTGATCGACGGAATGTTGTTGAGCGAAAACGGCCCGGCCGGGACGTCATAGGAAGAACGGCGGGCGTCATCGATATAGAGATCGACCGTCGATGGTACCGCGGCGCTGCCGGCGACATCGGGCAGCGGCATGGTGACGATGTCCGAACGCAGATCGAAATTGCGCTGGATCTGGAGCCCGCCCAGCCTTGTCGGCCTCGTCCAGGATAGGGCGCCGGTGATGAGATCCCCCGCCCTGTAGGTCAGGATCCGATCCGGGTCGGAATAGGTCCAGCTCGTATCGAGCCTGGCGGTCGAATACCGGTCGTTCGACGACAGGTTGACGATCTGCGAGGAGCTCAGCGTACCGAGAGGCCCGAAGACCCGCATGTCGAAGGAACCGGACAGGCCCTGGAAATCCCAGAGGCCGGAAACATCCTCTCCGCCGGTTGCGCCGAAGAGTGTGTAATTGACCAGCGCACCGGTGCTCGACACCGGCTTCAACCGCTCGTCCTCACCTTCGGTTTCCGGTTTCGTCACTCCGCTCATTTCGATCTTGCGTGTCGCAAGTCCCTTCTGTTCGGCGGTGAACGTGATCGTCTGGGTCTTCTCGTCATAGAGAAACGAGACGCCCGGCAGCTTGCCGATATCGATCCGGCCCTCGTCGTCGGCGACATCGGGCGCTGCCCTTATGCCGCAGTTTTCGAGCTGTTCGGCCTCAATCGTCAGCCGTCCGTCATCATGCCGTCGGAAGGCTGCTACGAAACCGCTCGGCGCTCCGTTGACGATGACTTCGAGCTGCAGGTCCAGGCTCGTTTCCAGGACACGGGCGGCAGCGGGCGTTCCTGCGACAGGCTCCTCAGCCAGGCAGGCGCCGCCCCACGCCAGGGCCGCCAGAAGCGCCAACGCCAGTCGCCGGTCAGCCGCCCTGGAGTTTCGCCTTTGCATCGAAGCCGCCCGCCTCGCTTTCTCCGTGGATCGTTATCGCGCCCGCCTGCTTTGCACGGGCGGGAACGAACCATCGGGCGGTCGAGTGGCCGAGGACATAACCGACCAGACCGTCGCGCCCGGCGACCGGTCGGCCGCCGCTGTTCAGTTTCAGGTTGGCAACCTTGAAACGGCGGTCACCGCGGTTTTCCGCGCTCAGCTGATAGCCGCCGGCAACCGGAGTGACACTCCAGCTGATCGTTGCGGCAGAGGCCTCGGGCTTGGCGAAGAAGACGGGTATCGAGTGACGGACCACCATCACCACGGTCGCGGCCTGTCGCGCTCCGGACGGCAGTTCATCGACGAGGATGCGATAACTTTCCTCGCCGCTGACCGGTTTCTTGCGGGTACGGACGAGCCGCACCATGTTTTCGCCACCGGGCTTGAGCTGCGTGATAGGCGGGCTTACGACAACGCCGTCCGCCGGCTCGAAGACGTCATTGCCGTTCTTCTGAGACCACTTGAAGATCCGGACCTGGACGTTGATCGGTTTCGACGCATCGTTGAAGACCGAGATCTGCGAGGTCGCCGTCGGTGCCGCCAGGTCGATAATGACCGGCGATACCCGCAGCGAGGCTGCTTCGGCTGAAGACGCGAATCCGAGGGCGGCCATCAGAGCGATGGCTGAAATAGCTCTGTTCATGGATGCCTCCGCGTCAGTAGGTCAATGTTACGGTGACGGTATCGGTATAGGTACCGGCGGCCGGCGTGGCCTGAGCAGCGACGCGTCCGTAGACGGTATAGGGCTGGGGCCCACCGGTACCCGTGCCGCTGACCGTGTTCGTGTTGGGTGTGTTGCCCCAGACGGTGGATCGGGCCGAATCGGTATAGAGCGAATAATTGATCGTCGCGCCGCCGACGCCGGTCATTTTGCGGATCGGGATGGTGGCCCCCGCCCCAAGTCCTTCGTTCAGGCCGATATTGTATGTGGTTCCGTTCGTGCACTGGACGGTGATCGTGCTCGTCGCGTCATGATTGGCTGAAATGACGCCCGACGGGCCGAAATTCATATTGGTCGCCGACGTTATCTGGCAATCGGAGGTAATCGTCATCTGCACGTTGAATTGGGCAGTCGCGACCTGCGACATGACCGGACTGGCCAGCAGCGTGGCCGATGCGGTTATGCCGGTGATGATGAATGCTCTCGTCAATGGGTGACCTCCCGTACATGTCGTCCACACACACGCATTGCGCGATTTTCAAAAAGCTAAATTAGATATTATAAATATAAGTTAACGCGACATTGCCGAACGCAAACGGTGTCGTCGGGGAACACATGCGCTGGAGGGGCGTGCAATAGAGAAAGGCCCGGTCTGCGCTGCAGCCGGGCCTTCATCTCGTCATCCGTGATCTGATTTCGTCAGAACTCTTCCCAGTTGTCGGCAGCCGCACTTGTCGACGATGCCGGTACCGCGGGGCTCCTGTTGCCGAAAGCCTGCGACAGCTTGTCGACCATGCTGCGGGCCGGCGATGCCTTGGGCAGGGAATGCGCACCGGCAGGCTTCACCGATGCTGCCCTCCGCAGGCTGGCCGCGACCGAAGAGGCGGCCGGAGAAAGCGGCTGCGAGATCGGCAGCGGCATGTCGGCAGGGCGAAGGCCGCCGAATTGGGCCCGGTTCGCCGGGCCACCGGCTCCGAGCTGGAACTGGGCGATGAGTTCGCGCAGGCGGCCGGCCTCGGTGGCGAGCGTGGCGCCTGCGGCATTGGCTTCCTCGACCATCGCGGCGTTCTGCTGCGTCACCTGGTCCATCTGGTTGACGGCGGTGTTGAC
>JBQGDG010000219.1:0-47084 GCA_052038935.1 Neorhizobium sp.
GGTTTCGGCCTTGATCAGGTCGATGATGCCGCCGAGCTGAGCGGGCGAAACCGGAGTCTCTTCAATATCTTTGCCGATTCTGTTCAAGGCACCCAGCAGGTCGTTGATGACCCAGTTGGCGGCGATCTTGCCGTCGCGGCCCTCGGCAACGGCTTCGAAATAATCGGCGATCGCCTTTTCGGAAACGAGTACGGACGCGTCATAGATCGAGAGGCCGAGCTCGGCGACGAAACGGGCCTTCTTGTCGTCCGGCAGTTCGGTCAGGTCGGCGCGCAGCGCGTCGATAAAGGCATCGTCGAACTCCAGCGGCAGCAGGTCCGGATCGGGGAAATAACGATAGTCGTGTGCGTCTTCCTTGGAACGCATCGACCGGGTCTCGCCCTTGCCCGGGTCGAACAGACGGGTCTCCTGATCGATGACGCCGCCATCCTCGAGGATGGCGATCTGGCGGCGTGCCTCGTATTCGATCGCCTGGCCGATGAAGCGGATCGAGTTGACGTTCTTGATCTCGCAGCGCGTGCCGAAGGCCTCGCCCGGGCGGCGCACGGAGACGTTGACGTCGGCGCGCATCGAGCCTTCGTCCATGTTGCCGTCGCAGGTGCCGAGATAGCGCACGATGGAGCGAAGCTTGGTCATGTAGGCCTTGGCTTCGTCCGAGGACCGCATGTCGGGCTTCGAGACGATTTCCATCAGCGCCACGCCGGAGCGGTTGAGATCCACATAGGACATGGTGGGATGCTGGTCATGCATCGACTTGCCGGCGTCCTGTTCCAGATGCAGGCGCTCGATACCGATCTCGATATCCTCGAACTGGCCCTGGCGATCGGGGCCGAGCGAGATGACGATCTGGCCCTCGCCTACGATCGGATCCTTGAACTGCGAGATCTGATAGCCCTGCGGCAGGTCCGGATAGAAATAGTTCTTGCGGTCGAAGATCGAACGCTTGTTGATCTGCGCCTTCAGGCCGAGACCGGTACGAACCGCCTGGCGGACGCATTCCTCGTTGATGACGGGCAGCATGCCGGGCATTGCCGCATCGACGAGCGAGACATTGGCATTCGCCGGCTTGCCGAACTCGGTCGAAGCCCCGGAAAAGAGCTTGGAGTTGGAAAGGACCTGAGCATGCACCTCCATGCCGATGATTACTTCCCAGTCGCCGGTGGCACCAGGAATGAAGCGTTTCGGATCGGGGGTGCGGACGTCGACTAGGGTCATCTTATGCTCGTCAATTGGTCTCTGAGGTAGGTTCTGGAGGTAGAGCAAATGGCGCCGAGGCGCAAGCACATGCCCTGTTTCCGCTGCAAGACAGAGCGAGAGCTCGCAACGAAATTATTAACCGGAAGATGGCATCATAAAAAAATGCAACCAGAGCAAGCGCCGACACTCTTCCTGATTTATCTGCTGCTGAATACGGTCGTATTCTGCGTCTACTGGTGGGACAAGCAGGCCGCGATCGAAGGCGCCTGGCGCGTGAGCGAGAATACGTTGCTTACGCTTGCGTTTTTCGGTGGGAGCCTTGGTGCGGTGACCGCACAACAGACATTGAGGCACAAGACCCACAAGGAGCCGTTCAGGAGCAATCTGATGACGATTGCCGGCCTGCATGTGATTCTTGCAGGCTTCTGGCTCTTCGCACCGCCGGGTACACTCGCGACGGTACTGGATATGTTCGAGAAAACCTAGAATTCCTGCCCGTAACCGGCCGGAGGCGCGGTCATCAGCTGCTTCGAAAGCCCGACCGACTGCACGTCGCGGTCGATTTTCGGAGAATAGGCGACAGACAACCAGTTGATTGCATAGCCCTGCCTCTCGAAAAAACCGATGGCCTCGCCATTCTGGGCATGGGTCTCGATCCTCGCGACTTCAAATCCCTGGCGGAGAATTTCGGCCTCGACGTCGGCAAGGAGCGCCTTGCCCAGCCCCTGGCCCTGATATTGCGGATCGATCCAGAAGTCGGAAATCAGCTCGTCGAGCTGTTCGCGCGCCGCCCAGCCAGCCTGATGTCCGCTCTGCTCGACGACGGTGATGGTGAGCCAGGAAGAGCGGGTAAAGTTACGGAAGGCGTCGCGCGCGCTGTCGCGCATATCGGTCATCTCTCCGATCGTCTCCATGGCCTTCTCCCAGGCGCGGAAACCGATCTCGGCCAGGATGTCCACTTCGTCTTCACGCGCGTTGCGAGCTATGGCCGGATGCTCCCCTGTTGCCACAACAATAGAGCATTGAGTCCGGGATTTGACCAGAGGCAGATGTCGTGCTCCTGCCGCCTAGGTTGAGATTTCGGACCTCATCGCCGACCATTCGCCGGAGAACGAACCGTTTGCAACCGGCTTGCCGGCGCGCCGGTACCAGTAACCGGCATTCCAGTCGTCGCCTTCGATGCGGTGGCAAAGCGCGTGACCCCAGTCGAAAACCCGCTCACCCTCATGGCCCTGGCAGAGTTCGTGCACGTCTTCCCAAGCCGGGCCTATCGTAAAACCGTCAGCGGCCAAGCGGTCGAATGCGGCGATCAACGAGGCCAATTCGGGATTCATCGCAGTCTCCTCGGTTTGCGGTCAGGTCAGTGACTGTTCAAGATGCACCTTTTGCAGGTCCATTCCCATGCTTTTGGAATATTCGATTCCACGCCAGACGATCGAAAAGCCGCAGCGCTGGTAAAGCCTGATGGCTCCCGCATTTCTGGCATGGGTGTGGATTCTGGCCGTCGCACGACCTTCCGCCTTGATACGCTCGATCATGAACAGCACCAGCGCCTTGCCGATACCCCTGCCCTGGCACTCCGGCAGCACCCAGAGATCGGAGATATAGTCAGGGGCGCCGTCGCGGGCGCTCCAGCCAACGACCTCGCCATCCAGCTCGGCGAGCCAGACGTCACCCCTGGTCTCGCCTGCAAAGGCGTCGTAGGCCTTGCGGGTCCGTTCCAGCACATCCGTCGCGAGATCGACGCCCTTGAAGGCGTCGCTGGAACTCCAGGCGGCAAAACCGACTTCGCCGACCACGAGGTGATCGGCGACAGTCATTTCCCGAATTTCGAGGCCGCTTACCACCACTTGGCGGGAGCAAACCGGCCCGCGGCCTGCTCGATGACATGAGCGGTGCGGAACAGCGTCTCCTCCTCGAAAGGCTTGCCGATCAGCTGCAGACCGAGAGGCAGGCCCTTCTTGTCGAGGCCGGCCGGAACGGCAATGCCCGGCAGGCCGGCCATGTTGACCGTCACCGTGAATATATCGTTCAGATACATGGCGACCGGATCGGCTGCGAGGGTCTCATCGGCGATACCGAAGGCCGACGACGGTGTAGCAGGCGTCAGAATTGCATCGACTCCGGCGTGGAAGACGGTCTCGAAGTCACGCTTGATCAGCGTGCGGACCTTCTGGGCCTGCAGGTAATAGGCGTCGTAGTAACCGGCCGACAGGACGTAGGTACCGATCATGATACGGCGCTTGACCTCGGTGCCGAAACCGGCAGCACGGGTCTTTTCGTACATGTCGGCAATATCCTTGCCATCGACGCGCAGGCCGTAACGAACGCCGTCGTAACGAGCGAGGTTGGACGAGGCCTCCGCCGGGGCGACGATGTAATAGGCGGGCAGCGCGTATTTGGTGTGCGGCAGGGTAATGTCGACGATCTCGGCACCGGCGTCCCTGAGCCAGGCGATACCCTGGCTCCAGAGCGCTTCGATTTCTTCCGGCATGCCGTCGACGCGATATTCCTTCGGAATGCCGATCTTCATGCCCTTGAGCGACTGCCCCAGCGCGGCTTCGTAGTCGGGGACCGGCAGGTCGACTGAGGTCGTGTCCTTCTTGTCGACCGATGCCATCGACTTCAACATGATTGCCGCATCGCGCACGTCACGGGCGATCGGACCGGCCTGGTCGAGCGAGGAAGCAAAGGCGACGGTGCCCCAGCGCGAGCAGCGCCCATAGGTCGGCTTGATGCCGACGGTACCGGTGAAGGCGGCCGGCTGGCGGATCGATCCGCCGGTATCGGTCGCCGTCGCGCCGGCGCAGAGATGCGCGGCGACGGCAGCGGCGGACCCGCCCGACGAGCCGCCCGGGACGAGCTGCTGGTTGGAGCCTTCGGCCTTCCACGGGTTGATGACGGCGCCGTAATGGGACGTCTCGTTGGAGGATCCCATGGCGAACTCGTCCATGTTCAGCTTGCCGAGCATGACGGCACCGTCGTCCCAAAGGTTCTGGGTGACGGTCGATTCGTATTTCGGCTTGAAGCCATCGAGGATATGGCTGCAGGCCTGGGTATGGACACCTTCGGTGGCGAAGAGATCCTTGATGCCGAGCGGGATGCCTTCCAGCGCTCCGACCTTGCCGGACGCGCGGCGCTCGTCCGAAGCCCTGGCCATCTCCATCGCCTTTTCCGGCGTAGTCGTGACATAGGCGTTGAACGTGCCGTTAAAGGCGTCGATCGCATCGACATAGGCCTTGGTCAGTTCGACCGAGGTGATTTCCTTCGACGCCAGCTTTTCGCGGGCTTCGGCAATGGTGAGGCTGGTGAGTTCGGTCATGGGCTCTTCAAAAATGTTCGAATGCGTGGAGACGGTCGGAAGCGCTTCGAGCGAAGCCGCTTATTCGACGACCTTCGGCACCAGGAAGAAGTTGCGATCGGTAGACGGCGCATTGGCGACGATGTCGTCGGCCTTGTCGCCGTCGGTGACGTCGTCCTGACGCTTGCGCATGTCCATCGGCGTGACCGAAGTCATCGGTTCGACGCCGGACACATCGACTTCGGAAAGCTGCTCGACGAAATCTATGATACCGTTCAGCTCGCCGACCATGCGATTGGCATCCTCTTCCGAGACCGCAATGCGGGCAAGGCGCGCGACGCGCTTGACGGTGGCGAGATCGACGGACATGGCACAACTCCGGGCAAGTAAAATCCCCTTCGCTATAATGGCCACGCCCGCCCTTCGCAACAGGCAGCGCCGTTCATTTGTCCGGCGCGATCTGTCGTTGCATGCAGCTCAGTAGCTCAGCGTCGTGCCCGGTGCCGGCGCCTCGACGCGGGTTCGGCTGCCTTCCATGCCCTTGACGAACTTTTCGGCCGTCTGGTCGATGATCGGGAAGGTGCCGTAATGGCAGGGTATGGCATGCTTGAAATCGAAGAAGCGCTGGCAGGCAAGCGCAGCGACGGCGCCGCCCATGGTGAAGCGATCGCCGACGGGCACGATGCCGAGATCGGGCGCATGCAGTTCGTTGATCAGTCCCATGTCGGTGAAGATATCGGTGTCGCCCATATGCAGGACGGAGAGTTCGTCGTCGAAATGCAGCATCAGTCCGTTGGCGCTGCCGAGCGAATGGGCAACGCCCATCTCGTCCACCTGACCCGAGGAATGCAGGGCCTGGGTGAAGGTCGCCGTGAAACCATCGAACCCGATCGTACCGCCGGTATTGCCCATCTCGATCTTTTCGACGCCCTTGGTGCCGAGCCAGGAGGCGAGATCGGCATTGGCGAGTACGACGGCGCCCTTTTCCTTGGCGATTGCAACCGTATCGCCGACATGGTCGCCGTGACCGTGGGTCAGGAGGATATGGGTGACGCCATCCGTCGCGTCCTTCATGTCGAGGCCGGCAAAGCTCGCATTATGGGTCAGGAAAGGATCGATCAGGATCTTTGCCTTGGCGGTCTCGATGCGGAAGGCGGCATGGCCGAGCCAGGTGATCTTCATGGGAGAAAGTCCTCCAATGCTGTGGAATTGAGGGAAACAGGATCAAATCGAAATTTGACGGAAGGGAAAGTCAAGACGGATGTCTCGACACGACGAAAGGAGGCGAGACAATTGAAAACCCGAGTCACGGTAATCGTCAGTTTGTTCGGCTGGCGCCTGACACTGACGATGAGCCGTTGACAGTACGGGATCGGGCAAAAGCCCGGCTCCCGCCGGAACGAAGGTCGCCTCACCTCCTGCTGGAACAATAGCACGACACCCGCCGATTTCAAACTTCGTGAAGCCCGGTTCGATTAGGTCTATCACCGTGCGCCAGCACTTGGTCATGCCGGCAGACGCGCCGGCCAGCGGCGGTTGCAAGCACGTCCGCCGTGAGATAAGCGACCCGAGACCGTTGCCAGCGCTGCCGGGCAATATCGGCGACGGAAGTTTTTCAGAACCTAAGGAACGAATTATGTCCACCAGTGACGACGATTATGTTTATGACGAAGCGACGGGCGAATGGCTGCCCGCCTCCGAAGCGGCCGCCAAGGCAGCCGATAAATCGGCCGTGCGCGACGCGGCCGGTAATGTGCTCGCCGATGGAGACGCCGTGACGCTGATCAAGGATCTCAAGGTGAAGGGCGCCGGCCAGACGCTGAAGCAGGGTACGGTCATCCGCTCGATCCGCCTGACGGACAATCCGGAGGAAATCGACTGCCGGCATGATACGATCAGGGGACTGGTGCTGCGCACCGAATTCGTCCGCAAGAAGAACTAGGAAACACGCATGGCGACGCTGACGATCGAGCAGCTCAACGAACAGCTCGCACCGAACCAGGCGATTGCCGGGCTCGACCTCGGCACCAAGACCATCGGCCTTGCCATGTCGGATCTCGGCCGCCGCTTCGCTTCACCGCGCCCGGTAATCAAGCGGGTGAAGTTCACCCAGGATGCTCTTGTTCTCTTGGAATTCGCCGAGAAGGAAAAGGTCGCCGCCTTCGTCATCGGCCTGCCGATGAACATGGACGGCTCGGCCGGTCCGCGCGTTCAGGCGACGCGTGCCTTCGTCCGGTCGATGGCGGACAAGACCACCCTTCCCTTCGTTTTCTGGGACGAGCGGCTATCGACGGTTGCCGCCGAACGGGCGCTTCTGGAGATGGACGTGTCCAGGGCCAAGCGCGCCGATCGGATCGATTCGGCAGCGGCGAGCTTCATCCTTCAGGGCGCGCTGGACAGGCTTTCCTCTCTGCGGACGACAACGCCCTCCGCTTTCGAAGACTGACGACGGCGCCACCAGGCCGCTATCGCCCTGCGTTTTCGGAATGCGATAATGGCAAGCACGATGAGGCTGTCGAAGGCGATGGCGCGAGCGACGAGCGGCGGGATCGTTTCCGGCGGAATGCCGAGGACATTTCCGTACACCTCGAAGACGAGGTCATGCGTGTGTCGCGTCAGCATGAAAAAGCCGAAGCTCATGTCGTAGTAGGACAGGCCGTACCAGCCGGCCAGCAGGGCGACGGGACCCGCCCAGAGTATCAGGAACCACTTCATGCGGCCTTACCTTCCAACTGTGCCGGACCCGTATCCATCGAGACGATCCATCTCGAGAAGGCCATGACACTGAGCACCATGGCAGGATAGGCGATATCGAGCGCCAAAGCCGCGAAGACCATCGTCATGACGATCAACATTATGCGCTCTTTCGGTGGCGTGCCCACGTCCGGTATTTACCTTACCAATCTCGGTTAACGATCCATTAACCAAACTAGGGCCGTTCGATTTCGGCGCAACGTAAACCGCTCATCATGGTTAATGCCGATGGCGCGTCTGTGGAAAAGTCAGCCGTATATGGCTCTGACGAGACGTCGTACGGCAGACGCGACCTTGTCCCAATCCTTCTCGGTCTTCAGCGCTATGCCGGCGAATTGACCGCTTACGGCCGCCGAGATCACCAGATGCTGGATGGAGGCAAAAAGGAGGGCATTGGTGGTAGCGGTATCCACTCCCTTCGGCGGGGTCAGCGAGCCTCGCATCCGGTCGAGCCACTTCCCGAGTGCCTTGGTGCGCGACTCGGACAGGCGGCGAACCTGCGGCGTGTCCTGCGAGACTTCCCAGGCGACGATCTTGCAGACGAGCGGATCGTCCCTCAGCGCCTCCATGAAATACATGGAGAGTTTTTCCATCAGGTCGCCATAGGTCAGGATGAACATGCCGCCGGTGTCCTCCGGGATCTTGTCCTTGACCCAGCTTCCCAGCTCCTCCCCGATCGCGTCGATCAGTCCGTCGAGACCGCCGAAATAGCGATAGATCAACTGCTTGTCGCAGCCTGCCCGGCGCGCCACCGCGTTGATGCCGAAACCCTGGAAGCCCTGTTCCGCCAGCAGACTGCGGGCGGCGAGAAATATCGCACGCTCGGTACCAGCGCGATTGCGCGGTCGTGCCGCCGTATTCTGTTGCGCCGTCATCTGCGGGGTCTGCAGCATCGCCTGTTCCTTAACGAATTCCTACCAAGGCGATAATCCGCGCGCGGCAGAGCAGCAAGCCGGTTCAAAAGCCATGCACAGAATTGCGGCATTGCTTTCCCCCTAGCGCCCATGCACATTGCCCGCCGGGAGATGCTTCAATCAAAATCGCAGACGCCTGCCATCATGCTCACCATATTCGAAAGCATTCTTCCAATCTTCCTGCTCGTGTTGCTGGGCATCGGATTGAAGCGCAGTTCCGTTATCAATGCCGGCTTCTGGGGCGGCATGGAGCAATGCAGCTATTATGTGCTGTTTCCGGCGCTGCTGTTCCAGACGATGGCGACGGCGGATTTTTCCGATAGCGGCAGCATTCACGTCAGCCTCATCGCGGTCCTGGCATTCGTCACCATGTCGGTGGTCGTGCTCGCGGCGTGGCCGCTTTTGCGGCGGACGCGGATGACGCCCGCGACCTTCACATCGCTCTACCAGACCTCCACCCGCTGGAACGGCTTCATGGCGCTGGCGATCGCCGCCAAGACATATGATGCGCACGGCCTGGTCGTCGTCGGCATGGTGATGGCTGCGGTAATCGTACCGGTCAATGTCGGCAGCATCGCAGTGCTCGGGTTCTTTTCCGGGCAGCGACGCAGCTACCGGGCGATTGCCCTGAAGATTGCAGCCAATCCGATGATCCTCGGTACAGTGCTCGGGATCGTCGTCAACATGGCCGGTATCGAAATCTATCGTCCCGTAATGGCGACCGTCGAACTGCTGTCACAGGCATCCCTCAGCCTCGGGCTGATCACCGTCGGTGCCGGCCTGAAGATCGCCGACGCGTTGAAGCCCGGTATCGGCGTGATGTCGGCGGTCATTCTGAAACTGGTCGTCTTTCCGCTGCTGGCGATCGCCGTCGGCGTAACGGTCGGCCTCGACGGAACCAACCTAGCGCTGCTGGCGCTCAGTGCCGCGGTGCCGACCGCGATGAACGGCTATGTTCTCGCCAAGCAGATGGGCGGCGACGCGGAGTTCTACGCCGCCGCGGCAACGGTGCAGACGGCCCTCGCCTTCTTCACCATTCCGCTCGCGCTGCTGTTTGCGGCTTACGTCGCCGGGGGATAGAGCAGGTCGACGATATAGCTGGCGTCGAAACGCGCATCGAGCATGCCGTAGGTCGAGCGCCAGCCACCGGCGAGACGCGTTTCGAGATAGGCATCGGCGATCTTGCCGGCGCCGAGCCGCGCAAGTTCGGCGGCACCTGCAGCAAGGGCCAGCTGTTCGACGAGAAGGCGGGCGGCGCCCTCGTCCCGCTCGCAAAGCGCCATCGCCGCCTTCAGCACCTCGACCGTCTTTCGCCCGGAGGCGCCGAGATCACGCTCGAAGCCCGAAAGGACGAGATCGAAGAGATCGCGACCGCGCGACAGGACGCGCAGAACATCGAGCGCCATGACGTTACCCGAGCCTTCCCATATCGCGTTGACCGGCGCTTCACGGTAGTGGCGGGCGATCGGCCGCTCCTCGACATAGCCGTTGCCGCCGAGGCATTCCATCGCCTCGTAGATCAGCGAGGGCGCGATCTTGCAGTTCCAGTATTTGATGACAGGCGTCATCACACGGGCAAACGCGGCGTCGGCGGGATTGCTGGCGGCGCGGTCGAAGGCCTCCGCAAGCCGGAAACCCAAGGCAGTCGCGGCAGCTACATCGAGCGCCATATCCGCCAGCACACGCGTCATCAGCGGCTGATCGACGAGTTTACGGCCGAAGACGCTGCGCCCGCGCGTATGATGCACCGCCTCGGCCAGCGAGGCGCGCATGATGCCCGCGGAGGCGAGCGCGCAATCGAGCCGCGTCAGCGTCACCATGTCGAGGATCGTTCGGATGCCGGCACCCGGATCGCCCAGAAGATAACCGAAGGCGTCGGTGAACTCGACTTCGGATGACGCGTTGGAGCGATTGCCGAGCTTGTCCTTCAGCCGCTGGAACTGCAGTCCGTTGGCCGAACCGTCCTCCAGCAGACGCGGCACGAGGAAGCAGCCGACGCCCTCGTTGGTCTTGGCCAGCATGACGAAGCCGTCGCTCATCGGCGCCGACATGAACCACTTGTGTCCCGACAGCCGGTAGATGCCTTCCCCGACCCGCTCGGCGCTCGACCGGTTGGCGCGAACGTCGGTGCCGCCCTGCTTCTCCGTCATGCCCATGCCGAGCGTGACCGCCGACTTCTGCATCGCCGGACGGTTGGTCGAGTCGTATTTGCGCGACAGGATCTTCGGCGCCCATTCCTTCTGCACCCGCGGCGAAGCCATCAGGGCGGCAACCGAGGCGCTGGTCATCGTCAGGGGGCACAGATGCCCGCTTTCGAGCTGCGCCGTCAGGTAGAAGCGCGTCGCGCGCACCCTGTGCTCGCTGCCCTTCGCTTCCGGAATGTTCTCCCATATCGACGAGTGGAGGCCGGTCTGCATGGAGCGCCGCATCAGTGCATGCCAGGCGGGATGGAATTCGGTGACATCTAGGCGCTCGCCCCGCGGACCATGGGTCCTGAGCTTGGGCGGATTTTCGTTCGCCATGCGCGCCAGTTCCTGCGCTTCCGGCGAAGCCACGTAGTGACCAAGCTGATCGTATTCGTCGCGAATGGTGCGGCTGAGGCCGCCGGTCAGATCGACGAGCAACGGATCGGAGCGATAGGCATTGATGCCGGACCAGGGCGCAGGCTGGTTCAGTTCGGCAAATTTTTCTTCGGCGCGGGTCAACTCGTTCATGCACCGCTTCTAGCGGAAGTTAATCAGGGTGGGAACGGCATTGAGACCCGAAATCGGTCTTCTTAACAAAAGGCGGGGCCCGCCTGCCAAAACGCAAGCGGGACCGCGAAAAGAGACGCGGATAAATGCGCCGCGAACGCTTGCGGCTCTCGCCGTCAGACCTTATAGACCGCCGAACGCAAGCGGAGACATGATCCATGGTCTTCTTCCCCCATCGCCACCTCCTCGGCATCAAGGGTCTTACCGAACAGGACATCACCTATCTTCTCGACAAGGCCGACGAGGCCGTGAAGATATCCCGGCAACGGGAGAAAAAGACGTCCACCCTGCGGGGCCTCACGCAAATCAACCTCTTCTTCGAAGCCTCGACGCGTACGCAGTCCTCCTTCGAACTGGCCGGGAAAAGGCTTGGCGCCGACGTGATGAACATGTCGGTCGGCAACTCCTCGGTGAAGAAGGGCGAAACGCTGATCGACACGGCGATGACGCTGAACGCCATGCGCCCCGACGTGCTCGTCCTGCGCCACTCTTCCGCCGGGGCCGCCGCGCTGCTCGCCCAGAAGGTGGCCTGCTCCGTCGTCAATGCAGGTGACGGCCAGCACGAACACCCGACCCAGGCGCTGCTCGATGCACTCACCATCCGCCGCGCCAAGGGCAAGCTGTCTCGCATCATCGTGGCGATCTGCGGCGATGTGTTGCACTCGCGCGTTGCGCGTTCCAACATCCTGCTTCTGAATGCCATGGGCGCCCGCGTCAGGGTCGTCGCTCCCTCGACGCTGCTCCCCTCGGGCATCGCGCAGATGGGTGCGGAAGTCTTCCACTCGATGGAGGAAGGCCTCAGGGATGCCGACGTCGTAATGATGCTGCGCCTGCAGCGCGAGCGCATGGCAGGCTCGTTCGTGCCGTCGGTACGGGAATATTTCCGCTTCTACGGCCTCGATGCCGAAAAGCTCAAGGCAGCGAAGGACGATGCGCTCGTCATGCATCCCGGCCCGATGAACCGCGGCGTGGAGATTGCCTCCGAGGTCGCCGACGGACCGCAGAGCGTCATCGAACAGCAGGTGGAAATGGGGGTCGCCGTGCGGATGGCGGTGATGGAGACGCTGCTCGTCTCGCAGAACCAGGGGGAACGCGCATGACGTCCGCAAAAGCAGGTACGGTTCTCAAGAACCTGCGCATCGTCGATCCTTCGCGCAATCTCGACGAGACCGGCACCATCATCATCGGCGATGACGGCCGCATCCTTGCTGCCGGCGCGCAGGCACAGAACCAGGGCACGCCGGAAGGCGCGTCGGTGCGCGACTGCCGCGGCCTGGTCGCCACGCCCGGCCTCGTCGATGCACGCGTGCATGTCGGAGAACCCGGCGCCGAACACACCGAGACGATCGAATCGGCGAGCCGCGCCGCAGCAGCGGGCGGGGTGACCTCCTTCATCATGATGCCGGACACCGATCCGGTGCTCGACGACATCGCGCTCATCGAATTCGTGCAGAAGACGGCCCGCGACAAGGCGGTGGTCAACGTGCATGCCGCCGCGGCGCTGACCAAAGGCCTCGCCGGCAAGGAAATGACGGAACTCGGCCTGCTTCAGGAGGCAGGCGCAGTCGCCTTCACCAATGGCAGGCATGGCCTTTCCGACACGCTCCTGCTTCGCCGCGCGATGACCTATGCGCGTGAATTCGATGCTGTGATCTCGCTCGAACTGCGCGAAAAATACCTCGGCAACGGAGTGATGAACGAGGGCCTGTTCGCCAGCTGGCTCGGTCTTTCCGGCGTACCGAAGGAAGCAGAGCTCATCCCGCTCGAACGGGATCTCAGGATCGCCGGCCTGACGCGGGCGAAATACCACGCCGCCAAGATTTCGGTGCCGGAATCGGTCGAGGCCGTGCAGGTCGCCCGCGGGCGCGGTGCCCAGGTCACCTGCGGCATCTCGATCAACCATCTGTCGCTCAACGAAAACGATATCGGCGAGTACCGCACGTTCTTCAAGCTTTCGCCGCCGCTGCGCACGGAAGACGACCGGATCGCCATGGCGGATGCGCTGGCCGAGGGTGCGATCGACATCATCGTCTCATCGCACGACCCGCAGGACGTCGATACGAAGCGCCTGCCCTTTGCCGACGCGGCAGATGGCGCAATCGGTCTCGAGACCATGCTGTCGGCGGCGCTGCGGTTGCATCATGACGGCCGGGTGCCGCTGATGCGGCTGATCGATGCCATGTCGACGCGTCCGGCACAGATCTTCGGGCTCGAAGCCGGCACGCTGAAGCCCGGCGCCAGGGCAGACATCACGCTGATCGATCTGGAAGAGCCATGGCTCGTCTCGAAGGATGCGATCGTCTCGCGGTCGAAGAACACGCCGTTTGACGAGGCACGCTTCTCCGGCCGGGCGGTCGCCACTTACGTGGCCGGAAAATGCGTGCACAATCTGGCCTGAGCCACGTATAGATCAGATTGCCTGAGGCCGGATTTTCGTGGTCCGGATCGAGGGCGACAAATTTGTTTCTCCCTGTCCAAGGGGAGAAGGTTCCGGCAGGCGGATGAGGGCAAGGACCCGGGGTTATCAATGACCGAACTCTTCAACTGGCAAATCACGCTGCCGATCGCAGCGGGCGCCCTCGTCCTGGGTTATCTGCTCGGTTCGATCCCGTTCGGCCTGCTGCTGACCCGCGCCGCCGGGCTCGGAGACATCCGTTCGATCGGTTCGGGCAATATCGGCGCCACCAACGTGCTCAGGACCGGCAACAAGAAACTTGCGGCCGCAACCCTGCTGCTCGATGCCCTGAAAGCGACCGCCGCCGCGGTGATCGGCTGGTATGCATTCGGCCCCGAAGCCGGTTTGCTGGCAGGATTTGCGGCTTTCCTCGGCCATCTCTACCCCGTCTGGCTGGGCTTCAAGGGCGGCAAGGGCGTCGCCACCTATATCGGCATGCTGCTAGGCGTCGCCCCCGCCATGGTTCTGGTCTTCGCCTTCGTCTGGCTTGCCGTCGCCAAGGCCAGCAAATATTCGTCGCTGTCGGCGCTCACGGCCACGCTTGTCATCCCCGTTGTGCTGTGGTTCATACAGGAACCCAAGATTGCAATGGTCATGGCGATCATGACCGTCATCTCCTGGATCAAGCACAAGACCAATATCGAACGGTTGATTGCCGGCACCGAAAGCAAGATCGGCCAGAAGGGTTAAATCCCGAAGAGGCTCCCATGCCGGACGGCAGTGCAAGGCAGGACGGAATTGCGCTGACGGAGAAACAGAGGATCGCCTGGCTAAGGCTGATCCGCTCCGACAATGTCGGCCCGGCGACGTTCCGACAATTGATCAATCATTGCGGCTCCGCCGAAAACGCGCTCGCCATGCTGCCGGAACTCTCGCGACGCGGCGGCGCCACGCGCAGCCTGCGCATTGCCAGCAAGGCCGACGCGGAACGGGAGATGGAAGCGGCCAGACGCTGCGGCGCCCGCTTCGTGGGCATTGGCGAGCCGGACTATCCGCCGGCACTCAGACATATCGACGGCGCGCCGCCGCTGGTGGCGATCAAGGGACATGCCGGGAGCGCTACCCGCCCCTCGGTCGGCGTCGTCGGCTCGCGCAACGCATCGGTCGTCGGCGCCAAATTCGCCGCGATGATCGCCCGGCGCTGCGGCCAGGCGGGATATGTGATCACGTCCGGCCTCGCCCGCGGGATCGACACGGCCGCACACAGGGCAAGCATAGATACCGGCACCATAGCCGTGCTTGCCGGCGGCCTCGATCACCCCTACCCTCCGGAAAACCTGCCGCTTCTCGACGAGATCACCGATGGCGCGGGGATCGCGATCAGCGAAATGCCTTTCGGGTGGGAGCCACGCGCCCGGGATTTCCCTCGCCGCAACCGGCTGATTGCCGGTATCTCGCTCGGCGTCGTCGTCGTGGAAGCCGCCGAAAAATCCGGCTCGCTGATCACGGCGCGAATGGCCGGCGATTTCGGCCGTCTCGTGTTTGCCGTGCCGGGATCCCCGCTGGATCCGCGCTGCCACGGAACGAACGCGCTGCTCAAGCAAGGCGCCGTCGTCACAACCGGCCCGGATGATATCCTGGAAGCGCTCGCCCCACTTTCGCAACTCGATCTTTTCAAGCCGCAGGTCATCGAGGAGCCCGAAAAGGAGACCGATGCGATGCTCCCGCCGGACGACGACGAGCGCTTCGCCATTCTCTCGGCCCTCGGCCCCACGCCGGCCGAGATCGACGACATCATACGTCACACCGGCAGGCCGGCGTCATCGGTCTATCTCGTGTTGCTCGAACTCGACCTGGCCGGACGTCTATGTCGCCATCCCGGCGGGATGGTCTCCCTCGCGCCGGGCGAGTGAGCGCGGGCGGCGGCCGGACTGGATATCACCCGCTTCAACATACGCCATCTCGATGAGGTAGCACAGCATGTCCGCCCCCTCGCCTGAGGCGACCTGCCGCAGTTCCGCGAGCATCTGACAGACATAGGCGAGATTTCCCGCCGATCGGCTCTCACGAAGGCCGGTTAGCTGTATCGACGCGCCCATCTATCCCCCTCCGCATCAACATCAAAAAATTTCACCAACAATATTATTTGGACTCTAGAACATTTATTCATGATTGCAAGACGAATATAGACACCCACCGATTGCGCCTCTCGGATGCGCTTATTTCACTTAGGGCCTTGACCGCAGCACAAACGCCCTCCATGTCGGGAAGTCAAAGTTCCACCCGGACCGCCCTGAGTTCCGGGTCCTGCTCTATTGTAGAGAAACCAAATGAATGTAGTCGTTGTAGAATCTCCAGCCAAAGCCAAGACGATCAACAAGTATCTCGGCTCGGGCTACAAGGTTCTCGCATCCTTCGGTCACGTCCGCGATCTTCCGGCGAAAGACGGCTCTGTGCTTCCCGACCAGGACTTCGAAATGTCCTGGGAGGTCGATAGCGCATCGCAGAAGCGAATGAAGGACATCGCCGATGCCGTCAAAGGCTCCGACGGCCTGTTTCTCGCGACCGACCCGGATCGCGAGGGTGAGGCGATTTCCTGGCACGTGCTCGATCTGTTGAAGAAGAAGCGGGTGCTGGGCGACAAGCCGGTCAAGCGCGTCGTGTTCAACGCCATCACCAAGAAGGCGGTGCTCGACGCGATGGCCGCCCCGCGCGATATCGACGTGCCGCTGGTCGATGCCTATCTGGCCCGCCGTGCTCTCGACTATCTCGTCGGCTTCAACCTTTCGCCGGTTCTTTGGCGAAAGCTGCCGGGCGCCCGGTCTGCCGGCCGCGTCCAGTCGGTAGCGCTTCGTCTGGTCTGCGATCGCGAAAACGAGATCGAGCGTTTCGTTTCGGAAGAATACTGGAACATCTCGGCCCTGCTGCGCACGCCGCGCGGCGACGAGTTCGAGGCCAAGCTCGTGCAGGCGGATGGCAAGCGGTTGCAGCCGCGCGCCATCAAGACCGGAGACGACGCGAACCGGCTGAAGACGCTGCTGGAAGGTGCAGCCTACGCAGTGGAGAGCGTCGAGGCCAAGCCCGTCAAGCGCAATCCCGGCCCGCCCTTCACCACCTCGACGCTGCAGCAGGCTGCTTCATCGAATATCGGCTTCAATGCGTCCCGCACCATGCAGGTCGCCCAGAAGCTCTATGAAGGCGTCGATATCGGCGGCGAGACGGTCGGTCTCATTACCTATATGCGTACCGATGGCGTGCAGATGGCTCCCGAAGCGATCGAGGCCGCGCGCCGGGCCATCGGCGATCAGTTCGGTGCCCGCTATCTGCCGGAAAAGCCGCGCTTCTATTCGACCAAGGCGAAGAATGCCCAGGAAGCACACGAGGCTATCCGTCCGACCGACTTCAACCGCACGCCCGATCAGGTTCGCCGTTTTCTCGATGCGGACCAGGCGCGTCTTTACGAACTGATCTGGAAACGCGGGATCGCCAGCCAGATGGCCTCGGCCGAAATGGAACGCACGACGGTCGAGATTCTCGCAGCCAACGGCGCCGACAAGGCCGGCCTTCGCGCCGTGGGCTCCGTCATCCGCTTCGATGGTTTCCTCGGCGCCTACATGGATCGTCGCGACGAGGACGAGAAGTCCGAGGATGAAGACGAGGACGGTCGCCTGCCAGAGATCAACGCGCGCGAAAAGCTCGACAAGCAGAAGGTGAATTCCAGCCAGCATTTCACCGAGCCGCCGCCGCGCTATTCGGAAGCCTCGCTGATCAAGAAGATGGAGGAGCTCGGCATCGGCCGCCCCTCCACCTATGCCGCGACGCTCAAGACCCTGTCCGACCGCGAATATGTGGTGACCGAGAAGCGCAAGCTGATCCCGCATTCCAAGGGCCGGCTCGTTACCGCCTTCCTCGAAAGCTTCTTCACCAAATACGTGGAGTACGATTTCACCGCGGATCTCGAAGAGAAGCTCGACAAGATTTCGGCGGGTGAGCTCGACTGGAAGCAGGTGCTGCGCGAATTCTGGCAGGACTTCTTCGCCCAGATCGAAGACACCAAGGAACTGCGCGTCACCAACGTGCTCGACGCCCTGAACGAGGCATTGGCGCCGCTCGTCTTCCCCAAACGCGAAGACGGATCCGACCCGCGCATATGCCAGGTCTGCGGCACCGGCAACCTGTCGCTCAAGCTCGGCAAATACGGCGCCTTCGTCGGCTGCTCGAACTATCCGGAATGCAACTACACGCGCCAGCTTTCTTCCGAAGGTGGCGCGGAGGCCGAAGCATCCGGCCTGAACGAGCCGAAGGCGCTCGGCGAGGATCCGAACACCGGCGAGCCGCTGACGCTTCGTTCCGGCCGTTTCGGTCCCTATATCCAGCGCGGCGACGGCAAGGAGGCAAAACGCTCCTCCCTGCCGAAAGGCTGGAAGCCGGAGGATATCGACCATGAGAAGGCGCTGGCCCTTATCAGCCTGCCGCGCGATGTCGGAAATCACCCGGAAACCGGCAAGATGATTTCGGCCGGGCTCGGCCGGTACGGGCCATTCCTGCTGCATGACGGAACCTATGCCAATCTGGAAAGTATCGAGGACGTATTCTCGGTCGGCCTCAATCGTGCCGTGACGGTGCTCGCCGAGAAACAGGCCAAAGGCCCCGGCGGCCGCGGCCGCGGAACGCCGGCGGCGTTGAAGGAACTCGGCGACCATCCGGACGGCGGCTCGATCACCGTGCGTGACGGGAAGTACGGCCCCTATGTCAACTGGGGCAAGGTCAACGCCACGCTGCCGAAGGGCATGGAGCCGCAGTCGGTAACGATGGAACAGGCCATGGCGCTGATCATCGAAAAGGGCGGCAAGGCCTCGACGGCCAAGGCCAAACCCAAGAAGGCGGCGGCCAAGGCCGATGCCGATACGAAAAAGGCCAAACCGGCCGCGAAAAAGGCTCCGGCCAAGAAAGCCGCCCCGAAGAAAACCGCCTCCAAGGCAAAGAAGACGGACACGTGAGACAACCGCAGGACAGATCGAGACGTCAGCAGAAACGCGCCGAAAGGGCAGAACGCGGGGCGGTTGCCGAACCGGACGGCAAGCCTGCGATCATCCATGGCGCGGTTCCACCACGCGAGATCCTGCTGGAGTTCATCTCCGACAATCCCGACAAAGGATCGAAGCGAGAGATCGCCAAGGCCTTCGGCCTGAAGGGCGACGCGCGAGTGGAGCTGAAGGACCTTCTGCGGCAACTCGAGAACGAGGGTCTCCTGAAGAAGACCCGCAAGTCTCTGGCACGGCCCGATGCGCTGCCACCCGTCACGGTTCTCGACATAACGACCCGTGACAAGGACGGCGAACTGATCGGGCGGCCGGCCGAATGGCCGGAAGACCAGGGCGCGGCACCGGCGGTGCTGATCCGCCAGTCGTCGGAAAACCGGGGAAAGACCAAGGCGCCCGCCGCTGGTCTCAACGACCGCATCCTGGCCAAGATCTTTCCGAACAAGGACCGTTCCGGCCCTGCCTATACCGCGCGTGTGATCAAGGTGATCGACAAGCGTCGCGGCGCCGCCCTCGGCGTCGTCCACCGGCTGCCCGACGGCGAGATGCGCCTGCTTCCGACCGACCGACGCGGCGAGGAGATGGTGATCGAGCCGGACGGTCTCGGCGACGCCAAGGATGGAGATCTCGTCGAGAGCGAAACCGTTCGCACGGGGCGTTACGGGCTACCCCGGGCACGGGTGCTTTCGGTCATCGGTTCGGTCGGCTCGGAAAAGGCGATCTCGATGATCGCCATCTATGCCCATGGCATTCCGCACATCTTCCCCGAGCAGGTCTTGAACGAGGCGGAGGCTGCAAGGCCCGCCACCATGTCGAAGCGCGAAGACTGGCGTGACGTACCGCTCGTGACGATCGATCCGGCCGATGCCAAGGACCATGACGACGCCGTTTATGCCGAGGCCGATCCCTCGCCCGACAATCCGGACGGCGTGATCGTCACTGTCGCGATCGCCGATGTCTCCTGGTACGTGCGGACGGGCTCGCCGCTGGACCGCGAGGCGCTGAAGGGCGGCAACTCCGTCTATTTCCCCGATCGTGTCGTGCCGATGCTGCCGGAGCGCATTTCCAACGATCTCTGCTCCCTGCGCGAAGGCGAAGACCGCCCCGCGCTCGCCGTCCGCATGACCTTCTCCAAGGAAGGCCGCAAGGCCGGCCACACTTTCCACCGCATCATGATGAAGAGTGCGGCGAAGCTGTCCTACGCGCAGGCTCAGGCCGCGATAGACGGCAAACCGGACGACAAGGCCGGTCCGCTGCTCGATCCCATCCTGAAGCCGCTCTGGCACGCCTACCGGATCATGAAGCGCGGCCGCGATCGCCGCCAGCCGCTGGAACTCGACATGCCCGAGCGCAAGATCCTCCTGAAGCCCGACGGCACGGTCGATCGCGTCTTCGTGCCGGAACGGCTCGATGCGCACAAGCTGATCGAGGAGATGATGATCCAGGCGAATGTCTGCGCCGCCGAAACGCTCGAAAAGAAGAAGCAGTCGCTGATATACCGCATCCATGACGGGCCCTCGCTGGCAAAGCAGGAAACATTGCGCGAGTTTCTCGCGACGCTCGGCATTTCGATGGCCAAGGGCGGCCAGATGCGCTCCAACTCCTTCAACGGAATTCTCGCGAAGGCCGAGGGAACGCCGCATCAGGTCATGGTCAACGAGATGGTGCTGCGCTCCCAGAGCCAGGCCATCTACAGTCCCGAAAACATCGGCCACTTCGGTCTCAACCTGATGAAATACGCGCATTTCACCTCGCCGATCCGCCGCTATGCGGACCTGATCGTGCATCGCGCGCTGGTCGGATCGCTCGGCCTCGGTGAAGGCGGGATCACACCCGACGAGGAAGCCCAGCTCGACGACATCGCCGCAGAAATCTCGACCTTCGAGCGCCGGGCCATGGCGGCAGAACGGGATACGGTCAACCGGCTGGTCGCCCATCACCTGTCCGAGCGCATCGGCGAGGATTTCGAGGGGCGTATTTCCGGCGTCACCAAGGCTGGCCTGTTCGTCTCGCTGCCGACCTACGGCGCAGACGGCTTCGTGCCCATCTCGACGATCGGCGACGACTACTACATCTATGACGAGGCTCATCAGGCGCTGTCCGGCGAACGCACCGGTCTCGGATATCAGCTCGGCGACACCGTCGAAGTCAGGCTGAAGGCCGCCATTCCGCTGGCGGGAGCACTTCAGTTCGAAATCCTGAACGAGGGGAAGAAGCTGCCGACCGCGGTTCGCTCGTTCCACAAGTCCGGTCGACGCGACCGCTCCGGCGGACGGCCGAAGCAGCCGGGCACCCGCCCTCCGCGAGGCCGAAGGAGATAGGATTGGCAGAGCACGACGGATCGACCTTGCGATTTGGTGGGCAGCGGGCGCCTGAACGACCGCTCGGCAGATCGATCAAACGTGGCCTTCTCTGCCGTTGTCCGAATTGCGGCGACGGCCGCCTGTTTCGTGCCTTTCTCAAGCCCGTGGAGCATTGCTCCGTCTGCGGCGAAGATTTCACTCATCAGCGAGCCGACGATCTGCCCGCCTATCTGGTCATTGTGGTCGTCGGCCATGTGCTGATGACGGGCTATATGCTCACGGACATGGTGTTCAGGGTCTCGCCCTGGATCCATCTGGCGATCTGGGCGCCACTTTCCGTGCTTGCCGCGCTGCTGACCATCCAGCCGATAAAAGGCGGCGTCATCGGTCTGCAGTGGGCCAACCGGATGCACGGCTTCGGAGCCGGCCGCGACGAACGGGACGCCGGCAGCGGTGATCCCCTTCCATGACGGCGCCGGACGAGGCAGGAGCCGAGCAGGCGAGCCCGCCGAGGGCGGGCGGACACCCCAATCTGCGCCCCCGCGATGCCGCGTGCCTGATCCTCGTCGATCGCTCCGCTGACGGTCCGCGGATCCTGATGGGGCGACGTGCCAGCGCCCATGTCTTCATGCCAGACGTCTACGTGTTTCCCGGTGGACGGCGCGACAGGAGCGATCACGCCCTCCCTTTCAGCGGAGACCTGAACCCGGCGGTGATGCAGAAGCTCATCGCGGGGCTGCCGCAGCGCGCGGGCCAGTCGCGTGCACGCGCACTGGCGCTTGCGGCCATGCGTGAACTGCGCGAGGAGACCGGTATTTTCCCTGCCTCCGCCGAAGGCCCGGATCTCAGCCGATTGCGCTATGTGGCGCGGGCGATCACGCCTCCCGGCAGGGTGCGACGCTACGACACGCGCTTCTTTCTCGCCTTTTGCGACGAAACTGTCTTCGACATGACGCATTTCAACGATACGGACGAACTCGAAGACCTGCAATGGCTTGACATTGCAAGAATTTCGGCTCTGAAACTTGCTCGGATCACGCAGACGGTGCTGGAGGATGTCAAAACATTGATGGGCGGAGAGCAATCGCTGTCGTTCGATAACCCCGTCCCTTTCTACGCCATGCGTCACGGACGACCCGTCCAGAACCGACTGTAAGGAACAGTGAATGCCGCAGCCGACGACCGACCCGAACGGGCATGTCGAGGAAATCCATTGGCCATCGCTCATCGCAGCTATTTCCGCCATCAGCGCGGTCGGCATCGCGATCGGTCTGGGCCTTCCGCTTCTTAGCATCATACTGGAAAAACGCGGCATTTCCTCCACGCTCATCGGTCTCAACGCAGCGATGGCCGGGGTGGCATCGATGCTCGCGGCACCGTTGACGACCAAGCTCGCACATCAATGCGGGGTAGCGAAGACGATGATGTTCGCGGTCGTCGTGGCCGCCATCAGCGCCATCGGCTTTTATTACGCGCCGTCTTTCTGGATGTGGTTCCCGCTGCGGTTCACCTTCCACGGGGCAACCACGACGCTGTTCATCCTTTCTGAATTCTGGATCAACGAGGCAGCGCCCCCGCGCCGCAGGGGGCTCGTCCTCGGCATCTACGCCACGGTGCTGGCCATCGGCTTCGCGCTCGGCCCGCTGCTCTTTTCCGCGCTCGGCAGCGAGGGCGTCCTGCCTTTCCTGGTCGGCGCCTTCATCATCCTGCTGGCATTGATCCCGATCTTCGTCGCACGGCATGAAAGCCCGGTACTCGATACCAAACCCGACCGGCATTTCTTCCACTACATCCTTCTGGTCCCGACCGCGACGGCGGCGGTCTTCGCCTTCGGTGCGGTTTCGGCCGGCGGACTCTCCCTGTTTCCGATCTATGCGCTGCGCGAATCGGTGGCCGAATCGCATGCAGCGATCCTTCTGACGATCATGGGAATCGGCAACATGGCCTTCCAGATCCCTCTGGGGCTGATGTCCGACCGGCTGCGCGACCGGCGCCCTCTCCTCGCCGGCATGGCCGTCCTCGGCGTCATCGGATCGCTTCTGTTGCCTCTGCTGGTTCACAACTGGGTATTGATGGCGGTCGTGCTGTTCTTCTGGGGCGGCTGCGTGTCCGGCCTCTACACCATCGGCCTTGCCCATCTCGGTGCCCGGCTCAGCGGCGCCGACCTCGCCGCCGCCAACGCGGCCTTCATCTTCTGTTATGCGGTCGGCACGGTGGTCGGTCCGCAGGGGATCGGAGCGGCGATGGACGTGGCCGGAAACGACGGATTTGCCTGGGCGCTTGCGGCATTCTTCGGCTTCTACGTGATCGTCGCGCTCACTCGTCCGCTTTTCCGGTCAAAACGGAGTTGACTTTTGGCGCGCGATTTGTAATTTCGCGCCAGATTTTGCCGTGGAGCTCAACCGCGCCCACGGCTTCACTTTTCTTAAAGGCAGAACGACCATGGCGAAAGCTACGACCATCAAGATCAAGCTGCTGTCGACGGCTGACACCGGTTTCTTCTACGTCACGACGAAGAACAGCCGTACGATGACCGACAAGATGACGAAGACCAAGTACGACCCGGTTGCTCGCAAGCATGTCGAGTTCAAGGAAACCAAGATCAAGTAAGCTTGATCCAGGGTTTGGAAAAAGGGCGTCGGCCGTTTCGGCCTGGCGCCTTTTCTTTTGCCCGCTCGCGGCTATTCCAGCGACCAGAAGATATCCTCCCCGACCGGCAACGAAAAAGCGCCGCATCCCGGTTCGGGAGCGGCGCTTCTAATTGGGGGTCGACCAGCCTGCAATTACGGCACGAGGAACCGCTTTAGCATGCCTGCCGGTCGACCGACCCCACGACCCAGGAGATGCGGCGGACCTGAGCATCATGGGGTATCTGGGTGCCTCTACGGCACATCCTTGTCGTTGGCGCCAAAATTGCGCAAAGCAAAAAGAAAATCAATAGATTCTTAACCGGCCGGCGAACTTGCTTCCGCTTTTGGTTAAAATTCACGTCGGAAAGTCGTCTTGGCCTTGGACTTTCGGACGTTGAAGCAAGTATTTCCTGATGAACCGCAAATTTATCGCACCGCACATCCAACGGCAATACGTTGACCGCTTGGCGTCATGCGTGATCTCCGCTTAATAAAGCGATCCGTATGTGCTTGTAGAGTGCGGGAAAAAATTTGGGAGCGGCCGGCCGCCCCTTCGAACGAGCCGGCATTTTCATCAATTCCGGCATGGAGACATTTTGATTCGACAGGATATGTCCCGGATAATTCTACCCAAGTTTAGACCCGCAAATATTCGTTATCGGCCGGTAGAATCCAGCTGTCCGGAGCAGATAGAGGCGGTGCGAAGGCGACGTATTCGATAATACTAATATAGAGGACGCAGCGATTCGTCCATTACGCGGCGTTCGCCACCACCCTGTTTCGTCCTTCGGTCTTGGCCTTGAAGAGTGCCTGATCCGCCTGCTTGAGCAGCTGCTCGGGGGTCTCTGCGCCTTCGGTGCTGCAGGACAGACCGAACGAGGCCGTCATCTTCAGCGGCGTGCCCGTTCCCTTCAGCACGAAGGGCGTCTTCTCGACCATGGCCCGCAGACGCTCGGCAATTGCGGCAGCGGCCGACGCATCGGTATCCGGCATGACGACAACGAACTCCTCCCCGCCGTAACGGCAGGCGAGATCGGCGCCACGCACCGCCGAGCGTATACGGCTGGCGAATTCCCTCAGCACGTCATCGCCGGCATCGTGTCCGTAGGTATCGTTGACCGACTTGAAGCGATCGATATCGACGATGCAGGTGGAGAGCGGCCGCGACCGCACCATGGCCCGGTTGAACAGCACCTTCAGATGCGTGTCGAGATAACGGCGGTTGTTCAGCCCGGTCAGGCTATCGGTCACGGCGAGCTCGATCGTCTGCCGGACGCTGTTGCGAAGACGATCGTGATAACGCTTGCGTTTGATCTGGGTCAGCGTGCGGGCCAGAAGCTCGTTCGGATCGATCGGGCGGACGATATAGTCGTTGACCCCGAGATCGAGCGCACGGACGATCATGTCTTCCGCGCCGACTTCCGTCACCAGGAGGATCGGCAGAAATCGCGTCCTCTCCAGCGAGCGAAGCTGCGAGCAGAGACGCAGCGGATCATAGTCGTCGAAATTGGCGTTGACGATGACGAGGTCCCAGGCGTTTTCCGCAGCTTCGAAAAGCGCGGCCTGCGGATCGGCTGTCGCGACGACGTTGCAGACCGGCTTCAGCGCCCTGACGATACGCTCGTGAGAGCTTGCGCGCCCATCGACCAGAAGAACCTGGCCGCTGTCCTCGCGGCCATCGACGCCTTTCAGCATGTCCTCGAGCGCCAGGCTGGATGCTGTGTCGGCGCGGATCCGCAGTTCGTCGCTCAGCGTCTTCAGCCGCACCAGGCTGCGCACGCGGGAAATAAGCTGGACATCGTTGACCGGCTTGGTCAGGAAATCGTCCGCGCCGGCCTTCAGGCCGCGTACGCGGTCGGAGGGTTGATCCAATGCCGTGACCATGACGACCGGGATGTGGGATGTCTTGGCATTTGCCTTCAGTCGCTCGCAGACTTCGAACCCGTCAATGCCCGGCATCATGATATCGAGGAGGATGAGGTCGACATGGGTATTGTCGCAGATGGACAGCGCCTTGAAGCCGTCTTCGGCCGTCAGCACGTCGAAATACTCTGCAAGAAGGCGGGCTTCCAGCAGTTTGACGTTCGCCGGAATGTCATCGACGACCAATATCCGAGCTGTCATGCCTGCGTCCTCGCCTTCATGCGTCGCCCAGATAGGTCTTGATCGTCTCGATGAATTTCGGCACCGAAATCGGCTTGGATACGTAGGCCTCGCAGCCGCCTTGACGAATGCGCTCCTCATCGCCCTTCATCGCGAAAGCCGTAACCGCGATCACCGGGATGATGTGAAGCTCGTCGTCTTCCTTGAGCCATTTCGTCACTTCCAGCCCCGAGACTTCCGGCAACTGGATGTCCATCAGAATCAGGTCGGGGCGATGCTTGCGTGCGAGATCCAGAGCTTCCATCCCGTTGCGCGTCTGGATCGTATCATAGCCCGAGGCTTCGATCAGGTCGCGGAAGAGCTTCATGTTCAGCTCGTTGTCTTCGACAATCATGACCCGTTTGGGCATGGCGATCCGTTCCTTAAATCGCGCCTTGCAAGCGTATCTTCCATATATAAGCTCCGACCCGGCCGATTCCACAGAGCTCTGCTGCATCGACGATACGGCCATTTAGTTGAAAAAGAGGTAACCTGATCATCATGTTCCCGAACGCGCCGGAAAACCGAAAAGGCAGCAAGCAGGCGGAGGAAACCGCCACCGCGATCCTCGGATGGCTGGCCGGCGAACCGGACATGCTGCAGCGCTTTCTGACTTTGTCCGGTGTGTCGCCGGCGCAGATAAGGACGGCCATATCCGATCCGGGTTTCCTGGCGGGAATGGTCGATTTCGTCATGGGCCACGAACCCACCCTGCTCGCATTCTGCGAAGCGACCGGCACGAAACCCGAGGAGGTCGTTGCGGCCTCTCAGTTTTATTCGCATCCCTATCTCGATTCCGGTGATTATTGACATGACTGATATTCTCGACATTTCGCATATCCGCCTCGGCGATAGACCCCTCATCGTCTGCGACGTCGACGACGTCGTGCTGAATTTTGCAGCGCCGTTCGCCGACTACCTGAAGGCGGGTGGCCATGAATTCCTGCCGCGGTCCTTCAGGCTGACCGGCAATATCGTCTCGACCGAAACCCGGGCGGCGATCGAGGAAGCGGCAGTGCGCGAACTGATCGGCACGTTCTTCGAAACCCAGGAGAGCTGGCAGACCCCGCTCGATCTCGCGGCCGATACTTTGAAGGCTCTCGGACGGGACGCCGACGTCCTGTTTCTCACCGCCATGCCGCCACGCTACCAGGAACAGCGGCGCCGGCTTCTCGATCGGCTCGGTTTCGATTTTCCGCTGGTAGCGACGGAAGAGCCGAAAGGCCCGGTCATGCACCGCATTCATGCAGGGCGCGCCCTGCCCTCCGTCTTCATCGACGACATGGCGCACAATCTCCACTCCGTCCGGGACCATGTGGAGAATTGCCTGGTGATCCACATGATGCCGGATTCCCCTCTGCATCTTCTGGCGCCGAAGCCGCATGACAGTGTGGTGAGAGCCTTGGACTGGAAGCATGCCGGCGATCTCATCCGCGCCCATTTCGGCGAGCCTGCAGCCGGATAACCGGAGCCGCCGTCCGGCAAGGATGGGATGAGGGATCGGTATATCTGCCGGTGCCTGCCCTTGAGAGTTGCCGGATTCCCGCCTAATGTCGGGCTGGTTCAACCTTTGTTCCAGAGATGGCGCCCGTGGGTGACGAGAAGATCGGCTTCTGTCGCGACTGCCTGGCCGAGCAGAAGGCAGAGTTGCGCCGCTGCCGGGGTTGCGGCAGCCCCCGCCTGCTCTATCACCGCGAACTCTACGACCTGACGCTCGCCCATATCGATTGCGACGCGTTTTATGCCACCATCGAAAAGCGCGACAATCCGGATCTCGCCGACAAGCCGGTGATCATCGGCGGCGGCAAGCGCGGCGTGGTGTCCACCGCCTGTTACATCGCCCGCATCAATGGTGTCCGCTCCGCCATGCCGATGTTCAAGGCGCTGGAACTCTGCCCCGACGCCGTCGTCATTCGGCCAGACATGGAAAAATATGTCACCGTCGGGAGACAGGTCAGATCGCTGATGATGGAACTGACGCCGCTGGTTCAGCCGCTTTCGATCGACGAAGCCTTTCTAGAGCTTGCCGGAACGGAACGTCTCCACCACGATCCGCCGGCACGTATTCTCGCAAGGCTTGCCCAGCGGGTGGAAAAGGAACTCGGCATCTCGATTTCTATCGGCCTGTCCTACTGCAAGTTTCTCGCGAAGGTGGCCTCGGACCTGCAAAAGCCTCGGGGCTTTTCCGTTATCGGCGAAGCCGAGGCCAAGGATTTTCTCGCGCCCCGACCGGTAACTACCATCTGGGGCGTCGGCAAAGCATTCAACAGCACGCTCGAAGCCGACGGGATCAGGACGATCGGCCAGTTGCAGCAGATGGAGGAAGGCGACCTGATGCGCCGCTACGGCTCGATGGGGCAACGCCTCTTCCGGCTGGCGCGAGGCATAGACGAGCGTGACGTCCATACGAACGACGCAGCCAAGAGCGTGTCCGCCGAAACGACCTTCTTCGACGACATATCCCGCCACGACGATCTCGTACCCATCTTGCGGCGCCTGTCGGAAAAGGTGTCTGCGCGGTTGAAAAAGCACGCTATCGCCGGGCATACGGTCGTGCTGAAGATGAAGACGGCGGATTTCAGGAGCCGCACCCGCAACAGGCGGCTGGAGGACCCGACGCAGCTTGCCGACCGCATTTTCCGCACTGGACTGTCGTTGATGGAGCGGGAGACGGACGGCACGAAATTCCGCCTCCTCGGGATCGGCGTGACCGATCTCTGCGACCCGGCCCTCTCCGATCCACCGGATCTCGTCGACCTGCAGGCGGGCCGCAGGGCTGCTGCCGAAGCGGCCATGGACAAGCTGCGAGACAAGTTCGGCAGGGCCGCGGTCGAGACCGGCTACACGTTCGGCGAAAAGCGCCGCTGACGGCAAAATCAATGAAAAGTGATGCTCCAGCGAGATCCAGCCACTTTTCGGAAAATTTTCATTAAGTCCGCCACGCTAATATGTCGGCCAATGTATTGCGTAAGAGGTTTTCATGCTGCGTGGCATCCTGTTCAGCCTCGGACTCATGTCCGGGACCATGCTCTCCCATTCCGTTTTCGCCGAGGCCACGACGCTCCAGATCGTCGTCTCGAAGGATGCGCAATCGATGACCGTCTATGACGGCGAGACGGTAGTGAAGACGACGAAGGTCTCTACCGGCAAGGCCGGTCACACGACGCCAAGCGGCATCTTTTCCATTCTGGAAAAGCGCAAGTATCACGAATCCAACATCTATTCGAATGCGCCCATGCCGTTCATGCAGCGGCTGACATGGTCCGGCATTGCCCTTCATGAAGGCCATGTGCCGAATTATCCGGCGTCGCACGGCTGCGTGCGCATTCCGCCCGGGACCGCCAAGGCGATCTTCGACATGACCCAGCGTGGTGTGCATGTGGTGATTTCCGACGAGCCGGTAGCACCGGTGAAAATCGCGCATGCCAATCTCTTCACGCCGCTGAAGCCATTGCCGACTGCGCCGCTGCTTTCCGACACGGATCTGCGTCCGACCGCGATGAAGAAGGGTCCCAAAGGTCCCTACGAGGTCGCGATGGTCGAGCAAGATACGATGACGACCGGTTCGCTCGAGGCCGTCGTTCCCGAGGACGCGGCACCGCTCAGGATCCTCATCCATCGCCGCGGCGCCCGCGAGACGATGATCGACGTACAGACCCTGCTCGGCGAACTCGGCTTCGATGCCGGCACGGCGGACGGCATTGCCGGGCCCATGACCCGGGACGCGATCGCCGGATACAAGCGCTGGAAGGGAATGCCCGCCGGCGGCCCGCTGCTCGGCAAGGAGTTCCTGTCGGCGCTCTATCATTCCGCCGGCCAGGAAGAGGCTCCGGCCGGGCAGATCATGGTTCGCCGGAATTTCGAACCTCTCTTCGAAGCGCCGATTGGCATAAAGGAGCCTGAGATCGCCCTCGGCACCCATTTCTTCACCGCCGACCATATACAGCGCAAGGCCGAGACGGCGGAATGGCATGCGGTGACGCTGCCGAACGAGATGACAAGCGACGAGATGAAACAGCTCGGCATCGACAAGGCCGCGGATGCCAGGTTGCCGGGCGCCGCCGCCGCTGCTCTCGACAGGATCGAGATTCCGGCCGACATTCGCGAAAAGATATCCACCCTGATGGCCGATGGCACGTCCTTGACGATCACGGATCAGGGTCTCGGGCCGGAAACGGGCAAGGGAACCGATTTCGTCACCCTCACCCGCTCGCAGGCCAACCTCATCCAGGCGCAGCCGGTGCAGAACACCCAGAAGCCGCGACGTTCCAAAAGAGATTCATATGTCGGCGGCATCGGA
Organism: Neorhizobium sp.; assembly: GCA_052038935.1. GTDB lineage: Bacteria > Pseudomonadota > Alphaproteobacteria > Rhizobiales > Rhizobiaceae > Neorhizobium. Next base: position 29,732 of record JBQGDG010000219.1, read on the forward strand.
CTGTATTGATTGAGAAAACGGGGCCTTGAGCCCCGTTCTTCATTGAACCAGTTCCACGTCGATTACGCCGGGGGCAGCCTTCAGCGCCGCGGCGATCTCCGGCGAGATGCGAAACCTGTCGGTCAGTTCGACCTCGATCTCGCGACGACCGTCGTCCTTGATGACAATGAAGGAAACAAGGCCCTCACCCCTCGTATTGAGATGGCGCGCCACAGTCTTGAGCGGGCCGGAATCGCGCACGAAAACCCGCAACGCCTTCTGCATGCGGATTGACTGCTCCTCCAGCGACTGGGCCGTCTGGATCCTCAGGCCGATGCCTTCCGGCCGTTCGTCTGCCTGGACGGTGATGACCAGGGACTTTCCCGGTTCGAGGAGGTCGCGGTACTGGGCGAGTGCTTCGGAAAACAGCACGGCTTCGAACTGACCGGACGAATCCGAGAAGGTGACGATACCCATCTTGTTGCCGGTACGCGTCTTGCGTTCCTGGCGGCCGGTCACCGTACCGGCCAGCCGGCCTGCGGTTGCACCCTGGCGCACCGCTGCCGAGAAATCGGCAAAGGTCTGGACGCGCATCTTGGCCAGCACGTCGGCATAGGTATCGAGCGGGTGTGCGGACAGATAGAAACCGAGAACCTGATACTCGCGCATCAGCTTTTCCGACGGCATCAACGGGTTGAAGGTCGGCAGAACCAGTTTTTCCGGGCCGGCGCTGGCAGAGGAGCCGAAGAAATCCGATTGGCCGGAAACCTTCTCCTCCTGGGCGCGCTGCGCATAACCAATGACGCGATCGAGGCCTGCGATCAGCTGGGCGCGATCGTGACCGAAACAATCGAAGGCGCCAGCCGAGATCAGGCTTTCCAGAACGCGGCGATTGACCTGCTTCGGATCGACGCGCAGGCAGAAATCCTCAATTCCGGCAAAAGGCGTATCGCCTCGGACTTCGGTAATATGTTCGACGGCGGAATCGCCGACACCCTTGATCGCAGCCAGCGCATAATAGATCTTTGCCTCGCCCGTCTCGAAATGACGGAAGGACGTCTGCACGGAAGGCGGGATGACCTTGATGCCGAGCCGGCCGGCATCCTCGCGGAAGTCATTGAGCTTTTCGCTGTTGGCCATATCGTAGGTCATCGACGCGGCCAGAAACTCGACCGGGTAATGCGCCTTCATATAGGCAGTCTGGTAGGAGACGATCGCATAGGCCGCGGCATGCGACTTGTTGAAGCCGTAATTGGCGAACTTGGCCAGCAGTTCGAAAATGTTCTTCGCCTGAGGCTTGGAGACACCGTTCTTGACGGCACCGTCGACAAAGCGTTCGCTCTGCTTGTCCATCTCCTCCTTGATCTTCTTGCCCATGGCGCGGCGAAGAAGATCGGCCTCTCCGAGTGAGTAGCCGGACAGGACCTGGGCGATCTGCATCACCTGTTCCTGATAGACGATGACGCCCTGGGTTTCCTTCAGAAGATAATCGATGGAGGGATGGACCGATTCGATCTCCTCCTCGCCGTGCTTGCGGGCATTGTAGGTCGGAATGTTTTCCATCGGCCCGGGGCGATAGAGCGCCACGAGCGCGATGATGTCCTCGATGCAGTCGGGACGCATGCCGATCAGCGCCTTGCGCATGCCGGCGCTTTCCACCTGGAACACGCCGACCGTTTCGCCGCGCGACAGCATCTCGTAGGTAAGCCTGTCGTCGAGCGGGATCTTGGCGAGATCCACCTCGATGCCGCGCTTGCGGCAGAAATCAACCGCCGTCTTCAGGACGGTCAGCGTCTTCAGGCCGAGGAAGTCGAACTTGACGAGGCCAGCCTGTTCCACCCACTTCATGTTGAACTGGGTAACGGGCATGTCCGAGCGCGGATCGCGATACATCGGCACCAGCTTCGACAGCGGCCGGTCGCCGATGACGATGCCGGCGGCATGGGTCGAGGCGTGGCGATAGAGCCCCTCGATCTTCTGGGCGATGTCGAGCAGACGCCCGACGACCGGCTCCTTGTCGATCTCTTCCTGAAACTTCGGCTCCTCTTCGATCGCTTTCGACAGAGGGGTCGGGTTTGCCGGATTGTTGGGCACCAGCTTGCAGATTCGGTCCACCTGACCGTAGGGCATTTCCAGCACACGGCCGACGTCGCGCAACGCAGCGCGCGCCTGGAGCGAACCGAAGGTGATGATCTGCGCCACCTGCTCGCGGCCGTATTTGCGCTGTACGTAGCGGATCACCTCTTCGCGGCGGTCCTGGCAGAAGTCGATATCGAAATCCGGCATCGACACGCGATCGGGATTGAGGAAACGTTCGAACAGAAGCGAAAAACGCAGCGGATCGACGTCGGTGATCGTCAATGCATACGCGACCAGCGATCCGGCTCCGGATCCACGGCCGGGACCGACCGGGATGTTCTGGAGCTTCGCCCATTTGATGAAGTCGGCGACGATCAGGAAATACCCGGGAAACTTCATCTTTTCGATGACGCTGAGCTCGAAATCGAGACGCTCGCGGTAATCCGTCTCGGTAAACCCGGCGCTCAGGCCGAGTTCCGCCATGCGGTTCTCCAGCCCTTCGACGGCCTGGCGGCGCAGTTCCTCGGCCTCGGCGCGTTCAGCCTCCGCCGGGTCATCGGTCGCGCCCGTGAACCGCGGCAGGATCGGGTTGCGGGTCTTCAGGATGAAGGAACACCGCCGCGCTATCTCGACCGTGTTCTCCAGCGCTTCCGGCAGGTCCGCAAAGAGGGTCGCCATTTCGGCGCGGCTCTTGAGGTAATGGTCGGGGGTCAGACGGAACCGGCTGTCGTCCGATACGATGGCGTTATGGGCAACCGCCATCAAGGCGTCATGGGCCTCGTAGTCGCCCTTGGTCGGGAAAAACGCCTCATTGGTCGCGACCAGCGGCACCTCATGCTCGTAGGCCAGATCGAGCATCCGCTGCTCGTGACGCCGATCGTAGCTGCCATGACGCTGCAGCTCGATATAAAGCCTGTTGCCGAAAAGCGCCTTCAGCCTCAGGAGCCGCATGGCCGCCAGACCGGCATTGCCGTCCCGCAAGGCCACATCGACCGGACCGGCCGCAGCACCGGTCAGTGCGATCAACCCGTCCGTCCCCGCTTCCTCGAGCCAGGAATGGCGGATATGGATCGGTCCGCCGCCCTCGCCGCCGAGATAGGCCCGGCTGACGAGATCGACGAGACGTTCGTAACCGGCAGCCGTCGCTGCAAGCAGCACGATGGCAGGCAGCTTGACCAGTTGCTGCTGGCTTCGCCGGTCCTCTGCCTGGTCCTCCATGTCGATCGACAGCTGGCAGCCGATGATCGGCTGCAGACCGTCACCGATCGCCTTCTGGGCGAATTCGAGAGCGACGAAAAGGTTGTTGGTATCGGTGACGGCAATCGCAGGCTGGTTATCGGCAACCGCCTTGCCAAGCACCTTTTTCAGCGGCAGCGCCCCTTCCAGGAGCGAATAGGCGGAGTGCACGCGCAGATGGACGAATTGCGGGTCCTCGCCGACCTGTTCCTCTGCTGATCCTGCACTTGCTTGTTCTGCCATGACGACGCCATACCCACTGATTCAATCGGGCCATTTTCGGGCTCAGGGCCGCCGGTGTCCAGTTCGGATTACAGGCGTCAACGTCTTTTGCAGAGAGGCTCCTGCCCTCACATCGCCATCATGATCATCGCGAAGCTGGCAACGAAGGTGGCGATGGATGCGAATGCGGCAATATCACGAAGAAGGTCAGTCATCGTCGTCTCCCGTGTTCGTTATGTTTTTAATTTGTTCTCTTTTTGTGCGCGAGTCAACAAGAGAACAAAACAGGAAACACGAAACCTGGGCTATGGTTAATTCCGGTCGGGTTCCCAGCCTTTCACCCCGCCCCGCCATGCCGGCGGGATGACGAAGCGTTTGGTCGACCGGAAACCGGCGCGGCGATGTCGCGCCCGGCGGCCGGCTCAGGAGCGGGCGTGACCGTTCCTGAGCAGGGCCTCAGCGTCAGAAGGCGTCGTAGGCGGCGATCACCGCGGCAATCTGCTCGGCATTCAATGCGTTCGACTGCGAGGTCGTCAGTGCCTGCAACTGCTCCCGCTTGAGGCTCATGATATCCGCGGTCGAAAGGCCGGCGATCGCCTTGGTGCTGATCGAGGCGATGTCCTCGGGGGAGAAGGTCGTCAGATTGGAACTGCTGAAAGCTGCGATCTGCTCGGCTGTGAATGCCGCGACCTGTGCCGGCGTGAACGCTTCGGCCTGGGTGGGGCTCAGGGCCGAGATCTGGGCCGTCGTCAGCCCCGGGATCGCCTGTGTGCTGATGGCGGCGATCTGTTCGGTGGACAGGGCCGCGACCTTGTCGGCACCGAGGGCTGCGAGTTGCACCGCGTTCAGCGCGCCGATCTGGGACGGGCTGAGCGCCGCCACCTGATCGGAACTCAACGCCTTCAGCTGGTAGTATGTCAGGTTGGCGATCTGGTCCTTGGTGACAGCCGCCATCTGCTCGTAATCGAGAGCGGCGAAGCTTTCCGGCGACAGGCCTGCGATCGCCTTGGCATTGATCGCGGCGATATCGGTGCTGGAGAAGGTCGCGAGCTGCGCCGGGCTGAGGCCTCCGACCTGCGCCGCGCTCAAGGCGCCGATCTGCGCCGTCGAGAAGGCGTTGACCTGCTGGGGCGACAAGACGGCGATCTGCGAGGTCGTCAGGCCGGCCATTGCCTTGGGATCGAGCGCCGCGATCTGATCGGTCGAAAACGCCGCAAGCGCCGCTCCCGTCAGCGCGCCTACCTGGGCGGCGCTGAGAGCCTTGATCTGGGTGGCGGTCAGGGACGCGATCTGGGATGCCGTCAGCGATCCGATCTGGCTCGCGGTAAGCGCTGCGATCTGGCTGGCGGTAAGCGCCGGCAGTTGCTGAGGCGTCAGCGCACCGACATTGCTGTCCGATAGGCCCGGAAGCGCTCCGGTGCCGATCGCGGCGATCTTTTCGGGCGGAAGAGCGGCCATCTGCTCCGGCCGGAGCGCGGCGACCTGGGTAGACGTCAGCGCCGCGACCTGGGCATTGGAAAGGGCGTTGAGCTGCGTCGGGCTCAAGGTGGAAACCTGCGCCGGCGTCATGCCGGCAATCGCCTTGGTGCTGAATGCGGCGATCTGTTCCGCGGTGAGACCGGCGATCTTGTCGAGCGACAGTGCCGCAACCTGCGGCCCGGTCAGAACACCGATCTGGGCCGAGCTCAGACCGTCGAGCTGAGCGGGCGTAAGAGCGCCGATCTGGCTCGGCTGCAACGCGGCGATCTGCGTTGTCTTCAGGGCGGCGATCTGATCGACCGTGAGACCGGCGATGTTCTCGGCGCTCAGGCCCGAAAGCGCTGCCGGTGTCAGGGCGGCAATGTCCTCTGCCGAAAAGGCCGCCAGTTGCGCCGCGGTGAGGGCTGCAAGCTGGGTCGCGGTGAGGCCGGAAATCTGGGCGGCCGACAGGCTGTCGATCTGCGTCGGAGAAAGGGCGGCGACCTGCGACGGCGTAAGGCCTGCAAGCGACTTCGGCTGCAGGGCGGCGATCTGTGCAGGCGAAAGCATCGCGATATTCTCGGCCGAGATAGCCGCGAGTTGCGCCGCGGTCAGGCCGCTGAGCTGATCCGGGGTCATGATCTGGAGCTGCGAAGGTGTCAGTGCCGCGACCTGCGACGGCTTCAATCCGGCAATCTGGGTCTTTTTCAGAGCGGCGATCTGATCCGTCGAAAGCGCCGCCAGATTTTCGTTGGATAGGCCGGCGATCGCCGCAGGGCTGATCGCGGCGATTTCATCCGGCGTGAAGGTGGCGAGATCGGCTGCGCTCAGCGCGGCGATCTGGGCGGCGGTAAGGCTGGCGATCTGGGCCGCTGTCAGGGCCTCCACCTGGTCCGGCGCCATGCCCGCAATCTGCCCTGCGGTGAGACCACCGACGGACTTCGCATTGATCGCGGCGATCTGCTCGACGGACAGTGCCGCCAGGGCATCCGTGGAAAGGGCGGCCAGCTGGGCGCCGGTGAGCGCCTTGACCTGCGCCACGGTCAGCACTGACACCTGCGAGGCGGTGAAGGCGGCGACCTGCGTCGGCTTCAGCCCGCCGATCTGGGCCACGGTCAGCGCGGCAACCTGCTCCTGGCTGAGCGTGGCGATCTTTTCCGGCGTCAGGCCAGCCAGGGCGGTGGGCGGAATGGCGGCGATCTTCGCCGGCGTGAACGTGGCCAGCTGCTCGGCGCTCAGAGCCGCGACCTGGGTCGAGGTCATTCCCGCGACCTGGGCAGGCGTCAAGGCTTCGATCTGGGAAGGGTTTAGCGCGGTGATCTGAGCAGGCGTGAGGCCGGATACCGACTTGGGAGCGAGAGCGGCGATCTGCTCGGCAGACAGGACGGCGACGCTTTCCGGCGTCAATGCCGCGACCTGCGCCGCGCTCAGGGCCTTCACCTGAGCGGGGGTCAGTGCCTCGACCTGCGACGGCTTGAGCGCTGCGATCTGGGGAGCCTTCAACGCCGCGACCTGCGTCGAGGTGAAGGCGGCAATCTGTTCGGGGGTCAGGCTTGCAATGTTTTCCGCCGACAGGCCCGCAAGCGCACTGGCGTTGATTGCCGCAATCTTCGCGGGCGTAAACGTTTCGAGCGCCTCGGCGCTGAAGGCCGCAATATGTTTGGAGCCGAGCGCCGCGATCTGGGACGTCGTGAGCGCGTCGATCTGCGTGAAGCTCATTGCAGCGATCTGGGCTGCCGTCAGCCCCACCACCGCCTTGGTGTTGAGGGCGGCGATCTGCTCCGATGAGAATGCGGCGATGCTTGCCGGCGGCATGGCAGCGATCTGGGTCGCGTTGAAGGCACGAACCTGAGCGGGCGACAATATGTCGATCTGGCTCGCCGTCAGGGCGGCCGCCTGATTCGCTTTCAGCGCGCCGATCTGGGTGGGCGTCAACGCCGAGATCTGTTCGGGGCTGAGCGTCGCGATGCTTGCCGGCGGCAGGCTGGCGAGCGCCGAAACGTTGAGTGCGGCAATCTCGCCCGGCGAGAAGGTCGCCAACTGCGCCGGGCTGAAGGCCGGCATCTGACGCGCATTGAAGGCTGCGGCCTGCGCGACGGTGAATGCTTCTGTCTGGGTCGTGCTCAGGGCGGCGATCTGGGCGGCGGTAAGCCCGGGGATCGCCTTCGCGCCGATGGCGGCGATCTGCGTCGTCGAGAACGCGGCGATCGCATCCGTGCTGAAAGCGGCAACCTGGCCGAAGCTGAGGGCGGCGATCTGTGCGGGTGCGAACGCTGCGATCTGGGCCGGCTTCAACGCTGCGATCTGCGTGGTCGACAGGGCGGCGACCTGAGCCGGTGTCAGAGCGGATATCTGCTCACCGGTGAGCGAGGCTATGACGGTGGGGGTGAGACCCGATATCGATCGTGAGTTTATCGCAGCCATGTCAGCAGCCGAGAAGGTCGCCAACTGATCGACGCTGAAGGCTGCCAGCTGCTTGGCGCTGAGCGCGCCGATCTGCGTGGTGGTCAGCGCATCGACCTGAGAGGGTGTCATGGCCGCGATCTGGCCGCTGGTCAGCCCGCCGACACCCTTCGCGCTCAAGGCGGCGATCTGTTCGTTGGAAAATGCGGAAATGCTGCCGTTGGTGAAGGCGGAGACCTGAATGGCGCTCAGCGCGGAGAGCTGCGCAGGCTTCAGCACCGCGATATGTTCAGGGGTGAAGGCGGCGATCTGGGCGGGCGTCAACGCGGCGAACTGTGCGGGAGTCAGCGCTGCGATCTGGTCCGGCGTCAAACCGGCAAACTTTTCGGCAGACAATCCACGCAGGGATGCCGGTTTGATCGCGGCGATATCTGCAGGAGAGAACGTGGCCAGATCTTCCGCCGAAAGCGCCGCGATCTGGGTCGAGCTCATGCTCGCAATCTGCTCCGGGGTGAAGGCTTCCGACTGCACGGTCGAAAGCCCGGCGAGCTGGGTCGCGGTCAATGCGGCGACCTGGGACGTGCTCAATCCTGAAATGTCTTCAGCCGACAGCGCGGTCAGCTGGTCGAGCGTGAGCCCGATGATCGCCCGTGGCGTCAAAGCGCCGATCTGCGAGCTCGACAGCCCGGCGACGGCGTCTTTGGAAAGTGCTGCAACCTGGGATGAATTCAGTGCTGCGACCTGCGCCGCATTCAACGATGCGGCATCTTCAGGGCTCCATGATGCGATCGTCGAGGCAGGAAGCGAGCGGATCTGCATCGTGCTGAGATTTGAAACGGTGGACGTCATGAATATTGCCTCAATCTTCGGGACCGGGGCTCACGTTCAATCCACCGCCAGAGACAGGATCACAGGTCGGCAAAAAACCTGCCAACCATTCCCCGCACCTGGCGCACCGGCCGATCGCTCCCCAACGGAACGCAACCCGGATCGAAGCCTGCCCCCTCAAAAAACCCATCGGGACAGCCGGATCATTACGGTGGCAGGCTTGCCTGAAACTGTGGTGCAGCCAGCAATGCGCACAAGCATAAGACGAATAAGGGGAAGCCTGCAGCGGCACGCGATTGCCGGACAAACCGGAAACAGGTGACACAGGCAGCACTACCGCCCTGCCCTAAGGTTCGGAGCCCTTCTCGCGAAAACCTTCACCCGTCGGGAAAAGGAACCTGCCTGTCCGATTCGCTCGAAAAACGCCTGCGCGTACTCATCCGTCGCCCGAGGATAACGCAGATCAGGAACATCAAAACAGGATGGAGAAATCGGACAACCCGCATGGAATCAGGAGGTATCGTGATTCCATCCCGCAAACCGGTTCTTCGTCCATCGCCTGAACCAGGTCAGGGCTTGAACGCCATGCTCCGCGGCTGGCGTGGAGGCCGCTCCGGGAAGTACCGCGGGCAGAACTGCTCCGGTAAGGTCGAGGGCAGCCTCCACATCAATCGGATATATCCAAGCGAAACCTGAGTGTCTATCGCTCAGATGCATAGAATTTCAGTATATATGAAAACCGTACGATTTCGTACAAATTATAGACCGCATCTGGACTTTATAATCTTTCAAAACAGGAAAAATTTCCGTTTTTAAACATTCATTACATAAGATATATTTACGCCGTTCACCGAATTGATCTGAACCATAAGCATCCGAGTTAATCTCGAGATACGCCAATACACTTCACGGACCCAATCAACATAAAATTGCCAGCCGAGAATTTTATTCTGATACCACGCTATTTATTGATGCAGCGCCGCAAGACCACAATACAGAATAGGGTTTGAATACCAGCTATTCTTGAAACATATACTGCCAGAAATCCAATAAATCCATTGCCGCATCTCTTTGTCGAAATACGCGGCAAGTCCTCTACCTCCCGGTTGGAGATGGTGAGACAGGCAGGGGTCGTGACCATGCCGGAGCTCGAACGATCTGCTGGGAGCAAGCTCCACGTCCGGCGGCCTGGATCGCATCAGGATTGCGGCTGATCGGGCCACGTCTCGACAAATGGGCGGAGGTGTCGGCGGTACCGGTCTCGGCACGGCGATCCCGACCGATCACGACATTGCGAAGCATTGCCCCGCCGGCGTTGGAAACTCCAGCAGGGCGTCGCCGGCATGCTCTGGCGAGAACGGTTTCCTACCTCACAGATCCGGTCAGGACCGGGTCGACCGCGTCGAGCTTGTCCCAGGCGACGGAAACACCGAACATGAGGATTGCGATAATGGGGATGACGAAAAGCACGATGCCGCCGTTCACACGCATGACCAACTCCAAACAATCAGGTCGATGCCGGGACCATCGTTCCGCCGGGTTAACGATCGGTTAAATCGTGCCGTTTGTGAACAGGTAAGGATGCCGCGGCCCATCCCAAGTGGCGCAGCCGTTGTTGCGTCAGGCGCGAAGGACTTCCCGCATGCACGCAGCGAAGCTGCGCAACGGGGCTGCCTGCTGGCGCCTCTCAGACCTCGGTGACTTTTCCACCTTCGATCGTCACGCGACGATCCATGCGGCCTGCAAGCTCGTGGTTGTGGGTTGCGATCAACGCCGCCAGGCCGGATTGACGCACGAGCGCTTCAAGCGCGTCGAAAACATAAGAGGCAGTCTTCGGATCGAGATTGCCCGTCGGCTCGTCGGCAAGCAGGATGCGGGGCGCATTCGCCACCGCACGGGCGATCGCCACGCGCTGCTGCTCGCCGCCGGAAAGTTCCGCCGGACGATGCTCGGCGCGATGGCCTATACGCATGTAGTCGAGCAACTGGCTCGCCCGCTCGCGCGCCTCGGCCTTCGACAGACCACCGATGAGCTGCGGCATCATGATGTTCTCAATCGCCGAAAATTCCGGCAGGAGGTGATGAAACTGATAGACGAAGCCGATCTCGGAACGGCGGATGGCCGTTCGCCGCTCGTCCGGCAGGTCGTTGCAGGCCTGTCCGCCGACAAAAACCTCCCCGCCATCCGGGTGTTCGAGAAGACCCGCAAGATGAAGCAGAGTCGATTTCCCGGTGCCGGACGGCGCCACCAACGCGACGATTTCGCCGCTCGTCAGTTCGAAATCGGCGCCCTTCAGGATCGACAGCGTGGTCTCGCCCTGGCCGTAGTGACGTTCGACGCCCGAGAGCTTCAAGACGGATTTGCGTGGGGGCATGAGGCTCGGAAATCCTATTCGTAACGGAGCGCCTGGACGGGATCGAGCCTGGAAGCCCGCCACGCCGGGAAAATGGTCGCGATGAAGGAAAGCGTCAGCGCCATGACGACGACCGACACGGTCTCGCTGACGCTCATTTCAGCCGGCAGCTGGCTCAGGAAATAGAGCTCAGGGTCGAAGAGTATCGTTCCCGAAACCCAGGAGAAGAACTGCCGGATCGATTCGATATTGAGACAGACCACCACGCCGAGCGCCACGCCGGCGAGCGTTCCGACCAGTCCGATGGCCGCCCCGGTCATGAAGAAGATGCGCATGATCGCGCCGGAGCTGGCGCCCATCGTACGCAGGATGGCGATGTCGCTGCCCTTGTCCTTCACCAGCATGATGAGGCCGGAAATGATGTTCAGCGCAGCGACGAGCACGATCAGCGTCAGGATCATGAACATGACATTCCGCTCGACCTGCAGCGCGGAGAAGAAGGTTTGGTTGCGCTGCCGCCAGTCGGTGATGAATATCTGCCGGCCAGCTGCCTCCTCGACCTGCGGGCGCAGGCTGTCGACCGCTTCAGGGTCGTTGATGAACAGCTCGATCGACTGGACGATACCGTCGGCGTTGAAATACAGCTGCGATTCTTCCAGCGGCATGTAGATGATGGTCGCATCATATTCCGACATGCCGATCTCGAAGACGCCCGAAATCGGATAGGACTTCACCCGCGGATTGACACCCATCGGCGTCACGTCGCCCTCCGGCGAGATCAGCGTGATCTGATCCCCGGCATTGAGGCCGAGCTGGGCGGCAAGACGGGAGCCGACGAGTACGCCCTGTCCCGATGCGAAACCGACGATATCGCCCTGCTTCACATTGGAGGAGACTTCGGTCAGCTTTTCGAGATCTTCCGCACGAATGCCGCGAACCAGTGCGCCCGATCCTGCACCGCCACGGCCGGATGCCAGCGTCTGGCCCTCGACCAGCGGCAGGGCCATCTTGACACCGGGCACCGCAGCGAAGCGCCTGGTCAGTTCCGCGTAGTCGTTGAACGGTCCGTCGATCGGCTGAACGATCATATGGCCGTTGATGCCGAGGATGCGCGAGATGAGTTCGGTACGGAACCCGTTCATCACCGCCATGACGATGATGAGGGTGGCGACGCCCAGCATGATGCCGACGAACGAAAAGCCGGCTATGACGGAGATGAAGGCTTCCTTGCGGCGCGAGCGCAGATAGCGCCAGGCGACCATGCGCTCGAAGGCCGAAAAGGCCTTTGCCGATGCCGCTCGCCCCGCCTTCTCTGCCTTCTGACCTTCAGCGACGCTCGCCATCCATATTCCTCACATTGCCCGTAACCGGCGAAACCTCGAAGGTCCCGCCCGATACCCGATCCCGAAAACCGGCTGCCGTCAGCCGGCAACCCGGTTCATTGCCGCCTCCAGGGTCATGACTTCCCGTGCGCCGGTCTTGCGATCCTTCACTTCGACCTCGCCGGCCGCAGCCGAGCGTGGGCCGACGATGATCTGCACCGGTACGCCGATCAGGTCCGCGGTTGCGAATTTCGTGCCTGCGCGGTCGTCCGTGTCGTCGTAGAGCACGTCCTTGCCTGCCTTGGTAAGCTTGCCGTAGAGATCTTCCGACAGTCCGTCGCAGGCCTGGTCGCCGGGTTTCATGTTGATCACCACCACGTCGAACGGCGCGACGGATGCCGGCCAGATGATTCCGTTCTCGTCATGCGATGCTTCGATGATGGCGGGAACAAGGCGGGTGGGGCCGATGCCGTATGATCCCATGTGGACAAGGTGCTCCTTGCCGTCAGGGCCTTGAACCTTGGCGCCCATCGGCTCGGAATATTTGGTCCCGAAGTAGAAGATATGGCCCACTTCGATGCCGCGTGCCGAAAGGCGGTCGGTCTCGGGAATCGCGCCGAAGGCGGCCTCGTCGTGCATTTCCGACGTTGCGGCATAGACCGAGGTCCACTTGTCGAAGATCGCCTGCATGCCGGCGACATCATCGAAATCGGTATCTTCTGCCGGGATGTCGAAATTGACGAAATCCCGATGCGAGTAGACTTCCGATTCGCCCGTCTCGGCAAGAATGATGAATTCATGGCTGTGATTGCCGCCGATCGGGCCGGTATCGGCGCGCATGGGGATGGCGCGCAGGCCCAGCCGATCGAAGGTTCTGAGATAGGCCGCGAACATCTTGTTGTAGGAATGGACGGCGTCTTCCTTGTTGAGGTCGAAGGAATAGGCGTCCTTCATCAGGAATTCGCGCGAACGCATGGTGCCGAAGCGCGGCCGGATCTCGTCGCGGAACTTCAGCTGGATATGGTAGAGATTGAGCGGCAGGTTCTTGTAGGACTTCACGTAGGACCGGAAGATATCCGTAACCATTTCCTCGTTGGTCGGGCCATAGAGCATGGGACGCTCCTGCCGGTCCTTGATACGCAGCATCTCCTTGCCGTAAGCGTCGTAGCGTCCGCTTTCCTGCCAGAGTTCGGCGGACTGCAGCGTCGGCATCAGCAGTTCGACGGCGCCGGCGCGGTTTTGCTCGTCGCGGACGATGGCGTTGACCTTGTCGAGCACCCGCTTGCCGAGCGGCAGCCAGGAATAGATGCCCTGGCTCTGCTGGCGGATCATACCGGCACGCAGCATGAGCCGGTGCGAAACGATTTCCGCTTCCTTGGGGTTTTCCTTCAGGATGGGCATGAAATAGCGGGAGAGACGCATCGAGTGTTCCGAATTTGCCGGGCCAATTCCTCTACGGAGGAATCGGCGATTTGATGACGATATGGGCAGGCTACATACCGGTTCCGCTTGAGCAAGGAAACCCGGATATGGCGGAAATGCTTGCAGCGGACGATTACGGCGCGCCTTTGCGCGTGCAGCGAAAACGGCATCTTTTGTGAAAAAACTGCGGCATTTGTGTCAACAGAAAAATTTTGCGGAAGTGTAACAAAAATGCAAAAAAGATGATGACAACGCCCATCCGTTGGGCTAGTTTTAGCTCACAAAACAGGCAGGAAGTTCAAATTCTTGCCAATCGCGGTAAAAGTCTTGGGAGGATTAGATCTTAGGCGCGCTTGTCGCAGCCCCGGAAACGGTGAGGATCACGCGAAACTGAAAAACAAGGCTTCACCGCCTTGTTTTTTTTTGCTTTTCAGCACCCCGCACTGCTGCCCCTATCGCCTGTTTTGATGACAGGCGAATGACAATCGCCCTGCCGCTGCTGCATATTCCCGTCCCGCGCCGCATCAACCCTGATTGAAACGAGGGATGATGTCGGGAATGCTGCCGATTCCGAAGCCGAAATAGGTCGAGGCGAGATGATACGCCATGTAGATCGCCGCCGAGATCACGGTGGTCAGCAGGATGACCCGCCCGCCCCTGAATTTAGCCGGTGCGCTCTCCACTGTTCCCAGGGTCACCTCACCCGCGTCATGCTGGCTTCGATAGCCGAGGGGCAGCACGATGAACAGAACCGTCCACCAGAGAATGAAATAGATCGCCGCGATTGTCAGGAGAGGCATGGCTTCGTCCGGTTTGATGCTAGACGGAAATCATAGACCGGAAAGGCCGCAATCTCAAAGGACCGGGACGGACCAAGATGCCGCAGGCTTGAGAAAATGATTCCGCGATTTTTTCGAACTGTATGATTTCGTTGACGTTCCGCCGCTCGGAATGAAGGGCCTCCCGACAGACTTCGAAAAGGATGGGCTAGACTTCTTCGAGTTCGATCAGGGTACCGTTGAAATCCTTCGGATGCAGGAACACTACCGGTTTGCCATGGGCGCCGATCTTGACGGAGCCGTCGCCCAGGATCCGCGCGCCGGCCTGCCGCAATCGGTCGGCCGCCGCGGTGAGATCCTCCGTCTCGTAACAGACGTGATGGATGCCGCCGGAGGGGTTGCGCTCCAGAAACGCCGCGATCGGCGACGTCTCGCCGAGAGGCTCGAGCAGCTCGATCTTGGTGTTCTGCAGCGTCACGAAGACGACCGTCACGCCGTGTTCCGGCAGAGGCTGCGGTGCGGAGACCTCCGCCCCGAGCGTATCGCGGTAGATCGCGGCGGCCGCCTGGAGATCGGGCACCGCGATGGCTATGTGATTGACCCGTCCGAGCATCGTCCCTCCCTTGGCTGATCCACCCGGTCCAGCCTATTGAACGCGGGTAACGAATACCGTCACTACCGGCTTCTTGCCCCAGGCCAGATTGGCGGCGGCGCGAACGGACCGACGGACGGCCTCACGCAAGGTGTCGAGATCCTTGCGGCGTGCACGCGGAATACTCTCGATGGCGCCGAGCACCGCATCATAAAGCGTATCCTCCATGTCCTCGCCCTCGTCGTCGAGTTCGGGAAGCCCGAAGGAGACGAGGTCGGGATCGGCCAGGAAATCATAGCGCGCGTCAAGCAGCACGTTGACGGCCACGTGACCGACGAAGGAAAGCTTGCGGCGGTCGCCGACGCCCATCTCGTCGAAGTCACCGATCAGCTTGCCATCCTTGAAGATGCGTCCGTGCGGCGCATCGTCGATCACTTCGGCGGGCCCGGGCGCCAGTCGCAGGATATTGCCGTTGCGGACACGCGGTATCGTGGCGATGCCGGCAGACGCACCGAGCTCGGCCTGCGCCGTCAGATGGGCGGCCTCGCCATGAACCGGCACGAGGATCTGCGGCCTCGTCCATTCGTACATCTTCAGGAGTTCGTTGCGGCGCGGATGGCCGGACACGTGGACCAGCGCGTCGGAATCACCGATCACCACGACACCCTGTTCGATCAGCGCGTTCTTGATGTCGAGGATGGCCTTTTCGTTGCCGGGAATGGTGCGCGAGGAGAACACGACGGTATCGCCCTTGGTCAGAGCGACGTGGCGCATCTCGTCGCGCGAGATCTTCGCCAGCGCCGCGCGCGGTTCGCCCTGGCTGCCGGTGAGGATGACGACGATCTTGTCGCGCGGTATGTAGCCGTATTCGTCCTCGGCGATGAAGGGCTTCAATCCCTCCATGATACCGATGTCGCGGGCGACATCGACGACACGTTTCAGCGACGAACCGAGCAGCAGCACTTCCCGGCCGGCGGCCTCGGCGGCCTCGGCGATCGAGCGTATGCGGCCGACATTCGACGAGAAGGTGGTGACGGCCACCCTGCCCTCCGCCGCCTCAATGACCTTCTGAAGGCCCTTGGAGACTTCTTCCTCGGAAGGCGAAACACCTTCGCGCATGGCATTGGTGCTGTCGCACATCAGCGCCAGCACGCCCTCCTCGCCGATCGCGCGAAAGCGGTCCTCGTCGGTCAGCGGGCCGAGCGTCGGCCTCGCGTCGATCTTCCAGTCGCCGGTGTGCACGACGTTGCCGAGGGGTGTGCGGATGACGAGAGACATCGGCTCGGGTATCGAGTGGTTCACGCCGACCGCCTCGACCGAGAACGGCCCGATCTCGACACGGTCGCCAGCCTTGAAGATGGTGATCGGAATGTCGGCCCGGCTGCCCTCGTATTTGCGCTTCGCCTCCAGCATGCCGGCCGTAAACGGCGAGGCGTAGACGGGAACGTTCAGGCCCGGCCAGAGATCGTTCAGCGCACCGTAGTGATCTTCATGCGCATGAGTGATGATCATGGCCTTGAGATTGTTGCGCTGCGAAGCGAGAAAACGGATATCCGGCAACACGAGATCGACGCCCGGCAGGTCCGGCCCGGGGAAGGTCACCCCGCAATCGACCATGATCCATTGCCGGTTTTCCGGCGCGCCATAGCCGTAGAGCGCGAGGTTCATACCGATCTCGCCCACACCGCCCAGCGGCAGAAACACCAGTTCTTCCTGTTTAGCCATGTCTTCTTTTATTCCGTTCTTGCAAAAAATACATCACCCGCAGCGATCGGCACGACCTTGCCGGTACCGGTATCGAGCAGCAGGAAGCCGCCGTCGTCGATGCCGGCAAAGACGCCCTCCAACGATCGGTCAGGCAGATTGACGGTGATACGCTCGCCCATGCCGCAGGCGATCTGACGCCAGCGCTGGACAATCTTACCGGTGCCGCGCCCCTCATCCCAGGATTCCAGAGACTGCGCCATCGACCTGAAAAGATGAGCGAAAAGCTCATCGGGGGAAACGCCAGCGCCATGATCGGCAAGCCGTGTCACGGCATAGGGGGCACCATCTGGCATGTGCTGGATGTTGAGCCCTATGCCGATCACCAGCGCATGACGGCCGTCCGTCATGGTTTCGGCTTCGAGCAGGATGCCGCAGGTCTTGCGGCGGTTGATGAGAATGTCGTTCGGCCACTTTACTTCGAGCTTCGCAGCGCCCGGCGGCAAGACGGCGCTTACCGCATCGTGGACGGCCACCGCCACCGCGAGGGGGAGCGAGGAAAGTCGCTCCACCGGCGCGGGATCTATCAGAAGCAGAGACGCATAAAGATTGCCCGGTTCGGAGGTCCAGGAACGGCCACGCCTGCCGCGGCCGGCGGTCTGGCGGCTGGCTGTCAGCCACAACAAACCGGAATCGCCCGCGCGAGCGCGGGCGAGACATTCGCTATTGGTGGAGCCGACATCGCCGAGGGCCACATGACGGAACGCGTCGGGGGAGAAGCGCCCGTTGCGCGCGGCCATTCTCAGAAGAACGACCGTGCGGCGGCGTTGGCGGCGGAGCCGATCGGACCGCCGATCAGGACATAGGCCGTAACGAACAGACCGGACAGACCGAAGATCAGGCGAAGCTCGCCGGAGGTCCGGGCAAATTCGCCCCTCGCCTCGTCGAACCACATCAGCTTGACGATGCGCAGGTA
>JBQGDG010000220.1:0-21528 GCA_052038935.1 Neorhizobium sp.
AAGTCCGGCGACGGAGTGACTGTCATCGATCGCGATGTCGAAGGCGTCGCCTTCGATTACCGTGATATTGTCCTCTAGCTCGATCGCCGTCTGGAGTGCCTGCCTGTAGAGCTTGCGGTCAGCCTGGGTCCTCGGGCCCCGGACGGCCGCGCCCTTTTTCCGATTGAGGAGCCGGAACTGGATGCCTGCGGCGTCTGCGGCGCGCCCCATGATCCCGTCCAGCGCATCGATTTCCCGAACGAGATGCCCCTTGCCGAGCCCGCCGATTGCAGGATTGCAGGACATCACCCCGATGGTGTCGCGTTTGTGCGTCACGAGCGCGACGGATGCGCCGAGCCGCGCGGCTGCGCCAGCGGCCTCGCATCCGGCATGACCACCACCGACGACAACGACATCGAACGTCAATTCCTGCATACCAACCTCGTGTGTTTCACGTGAATCATTTGCCGATGCAAAACTTGGAAAAGATGATATCGAGCAGGTCCTCGACGTCCACGCGTCCGGTAATCCTGCCTATCTGGTCGCCGGCTGCGCGCAGGGCGTCGGCCTTGAGCTCCAGGCGTGGTTCCTTTACTGCATCCTCGATGAATTTGGAAGCGGATTGCAGATGTTCGAGATGTCGCCTGTTGCCGGCCGCGAGGCCCAGGGCACCGGCCTGCCGCGCCCGCATCGCGATCGCATCCCGCAATGCTTCCAGTCCTTCTCCGGTAACGCAGGAAATCAGCAGGTCGTAACCTGCGCCGGGGCGAGGCCGGATATCGACCTTGGTTCCGATCCTCAGGCTATCCGGCCATGAGCCTGCGTGACGTTCCGGATGTGAATCGACCTCCTCGAGCAGAAGCACGAGATCTGCCTCTTCCGCCGCCAGCTTCGCCCTGCGGATACCCTCCCGTTCGACGACGTCCTCCACCTCCCGCATTCCCGCGGTGTCGTAGAGGCGGACGAGGTAGCCCCCGAGATCGAGCTCCGCAGTCAGAACGTCGCGGGTCGTGCCGGCTATGTCGGTCACGATCGCGATTTCCCGGCGCGCCATCGCGTTGAGCAGGCTGGATTTTCCCGCGTTGGGCGCCCCGACGATCGCCACCTTGTAGCCGTCGCGGATGATCTCGGCAGACCTGCTGGATGCGCTTGCGGCAGCGATTTCCTCTAGAAGTGCGGCAAGATCGGCGGAGATCAGGTCCGCCACGGACCCAGGCACATCGTCTTCATCGGCGAAGTCGAGTTCGGCCTCGATCATCGCCCGCGCATGGGTCAGCCGTTCCGCCCAGCCCTCGTAGCGGCGGGAAAGATCTCCCATGCCCGACTGCACCGCCAGGCGGCGCTGCATCTCGGTTTCCGCCATGACGAGTTCGGAAAGACCCTCGACCTCCACGAGATCCAGCCGCCCGTGTTCGAATGCCCTTCGCGCGAATTCCCCCGCCTCCGCACGCCGCAATCCGAGGTCGAAGAGAGCCTCTTCTATGGCACCGACCACCGCCCGGCTGCCATGGACCTGCAATTCGGCGCAATCCTCCCCGGTAAACGAACCGGGGCCTGGAAAATAAAGCACGATACCCTGATCGAGCACATCTCCGTTTCGGTTGCGAATCGTTTTCAGGGCGGCTTGCCGCGGCGCGGGCAGGGTGCCGACCAGCGCTCCGACGGCCGCCGTGGTTTGCGGACCGCTGACGCGGATGACCGCGACACCGGCCGGGGGCTGGCCGCTGGACAGCGCGAATATGGTGGATTGCGACATGTCTCGTCCTACCTTCAGAAACGCCAAAGGCGCCCATGGCGGGCGCCTTCGCAATCGTGATGAATCCGGCTAAGGATCAGGTGTTCATCGAGTCGAAGAAATCGCCGTTGTTCTTCGTCTGCTTCAGCTTGTCGATGAGGAATTCGATCGCGTCGGTCGTACCCATCGGTGCCAGGATGCGGCGCAGGACGAATATCTTCTGCAGGTCCTGGCGCGGCACCAGCAGGTCTTCCTTGCGCGTTCCCGACTTGAGGATGTCCATCGCCGGGAAGATACGCTTGTCGGCGACCTTGCGGTCGAGCACGATTTCCGAGTTGCCGGTACCCTTGAATTCTTCGAAGATGACTTCGTCCATGCGGCTGCCGGTATCGATCAGCGCCGTGGCGATGATCGTCAGCGATCCGCCTTCCTCGATATTGCGCGCGGCACCGAAAAACCGCTTCGGCCGCTGCAGCGCGTTGGCGTCCACGCCGCCGGTCAGCACCTTGCCGGAAGAGGGCACGACAGTGTTGTAGGCGCGGCCGAGACGCGTGATGGAGTCGAGCAGGATGACGACGTCGCGCCCGTGTTCGACGAGGCGTTTCGCCTTCTCGATCACCATTTCCGCCACCTGGACATGGCGGACCGCCGGTTCGTCGAAGGTCGAGGAGACCACTTCGCCGCGGACCGAGCGCTGCATGTCGGTGACTTCCTCGGGACGTTCGTCGATCAGAAGCACGATCAGGTAGCATTCCGGATGGTTGGCCGTGATCGAATGGGCGATGTTCTGGAGGAGAACGGTTTTACCCGTGCGCGGCGGCGCGACGATCAGGCCGCGCTGGCCTTTGCCGAGCGGTGCGACGAGATCGATCACCCGGGCCGAATTGTCCTTCGACGTCGGAATATCGAGTTCCATCTTGAACCGCTCGTTCGGATAGAGCGGCGTCAGGTTGTCGAAATGAACCTTGTGGCGGATCTTTTCCGGGTCGTCGAAATTGATCGTGTTGACCTTGAGCAGCGCGAAATAGCGCTCGCCTTCCTTCGGACCGCGGATCGGCCCTTCCACCGTGTCCCCGGTCTTCAGCGAGAAACGGCGGATCTGCGACGGCGAGATGTAGATGTCGTCCGGGCCGGGCAGATAGTTGGCGTTCGCCGAGCGCAGGAAGCCGAATCCGTCCTGCAGGACCTCGACCACGCCTTCGCCGATGATCTCGACATCCTGGCTCGCGAGAACCTTCAGAATTGCGAACATCAGCTCCTGCTTGCGCATTGTGCTGGCGTTCTCGACCTCCAGCGACTCAGCGAAGGTCAGCAAATCAGTCGGAGATTTGCTTTTGAGTTCTTGAAGCTTCATTTCAGCCATGAAGAAGGGACCACTTTAAGAAAAATAGGGGGATTAGGCGTGTCGGTGAAATTCGCTACCGCGGAAGACAATCCGGGGACAACGACAGGTTACACGCATGCCACGAGATGGAGATGGCGGAAAATAGCGGTTTCCTCGAAGGCCCGCAAGAGGCCTCCATGCAAAAACCTCGTGCCGTCCGTCAGAACGGCTTGACGATCACCAGAATGACGATCGCGATCATCAGCACCGTCGGTGCCTCGTTCCACACCCGCCAGTATCTGGCCGAACGGCGCGGCCTGTCGGCGGCGAGATCGCGCACCGCGCGGCTGAACAGCATGTGGACGCCCGTCAGCGCCACGACCATGGCGATCTTGGCATGAAGCCATCCGCCCTGAAAGCCGTAGAGGTCCCAGGCGAGGTAGAGCCCTAGCAGCCAGGTCACCATCATCGCCGGGTTCATGATCACCTTCAGCAGCCGCCGTTCCATCATCTTGAAGGTTTCCGACTGCTGCGAACCCGGCGCCGCATCGGCGTGATAGATGAACAGCCGCGGCAGATAGAGCAGTCCGGCCATCCACGACATCACCGCCACGACATGGAACGCCTTGACATACAGGATGAAGTCGTCGGGCCTGATGATGTAGGTCGTGGCCAGGATCAGGAGAAAGACCGCCAGCGCCACGAAGGCGCGCGTCTTCGCCTTGCTGCCGGCGCCGGAACCCTGAGGTCCTCCGGACGCCGTCATCGGTTTGCACCCCGCACCCGCTCGACGAGCGCGGTGACGTGGTCCGGATCGGCTTCGGGCGTGATGCCGTGGCCGAGATTGAAGATCAGCGGCCCCTGGCCGAGCACGTCGAGAATGGCATCGACGCCGTCCTGCAGGGCGGCACCGCCGGCAACGACGCGCATCGGGTCGAGATTGCCCTGCACGGGGCCGTCCTTCTGCAGCTCGGCGGCGAAGGACAGCGGCACGCTCCAGTCGAGCCCGATGGCGTCGGCACCGGTCTTCTGGCGATAGTGGCGCAGGTTGAGGCCCGCTCCCTTGGCAAAGGCGATGATCTTGGCGCCCGGACGTCTCTCGCGCACGATACGGATCATCCTGGCCACAGGCTCCACCGCGAACGCCTGAAACTCGCTCTCGCCCAGAACTCCCGCCCAGGAATCGAAGATCTGCACCGCATCCGCACCGGCATCGATCTGCGCGATCAGATATTCGGCCGAGACCTCTGCAAGGAAGGCGAGGAGATGGTCGAAGGCCCGGCGATCCCGGTAGCCGAACAGACGGGCCGGCGCCTGGTCCGGCGTTCCGTGCCCGGCGATCATGTAGGTCGCGACAGTCCAGGGTGCGCCGCAGAACCCGAGCAGCGTCGTTTCCTCGGGCAGTTCGCGGCGCAGGCGCCGGACGGTCTCCAGTACCGGAGCCAGATGGGCGAGTACGCCGTCCGCCCTCAGCGCCTGGATCGCGGCAGGGTCGATCGGATCCATCTGCGGCCCTTCGCCCGGCGTGAAGCGGACGTTCCTCTTCAGGGCATCGGGAATGACGAGAATGTCGGAGAACAGGATCGCCGCGTCGAAACCGTACCGCCTGATCGGCTGCAGAGTGACCTCCACCGCCAGATCAGGCCTGTAACAGAGATCGAGGAAACCGCCTGCCTCGGCGCGGGTCGCTCTGTATTCCGGCAGATAACGTCCGGCCTGCCTCATCAGCCATATCGGTGGGGGCGTGATCGTCTTGCCGCCCAGAACCTCGATGATCTTCCGTTTGCCAGACGCCAACGCCTCTTCCTCATCTAAATAAGTGAATTTCTAAAGGTTTCTATTTCTTAGACTCGGTGGGTATCAAGGATTAAAGTCAAACCACAGGATCCGCGACTGTTCCGGCAATCGCGATCCGGCGGTGGAAAAATCGACCGATAAATTCCGTCGCAACGGGGGAAGATAGAAATTCATGAGTTATTTCAAGACGATTGCGCTGATCCGGGGCGGGTGGTGAGACTGGATAACCTGTGGACAACGCGCAGCGCTGCGACATTTGTGCACGCAATTCACAACCTTGCCGGCACCGCTGCCACAGGAACGCTGTCTGTGGAGAAACCCGAGGTTTTCCCGAGGCCGCGGGTCGCCGCCGGGCAAGGTCGCCGTCTCTCCCGACTTGTCAACAGAGGGTGAAGATTAACGTGGAGAACCGCAAAAACTTCTTCCATCTGCACCTCATATCTGACTCGACGGGCGAGACGCTGATATCGGCAGGCAGGGCTGCGGCCGCGCAGTTTCAGGGCAGCTACGCCCTCGAACATGTCTATCCGCTGATCCGCAATCGCAAGCAGCTCTCGACCGTCCTCGAAGCGGTCGATGCCGAACCGGGCATCGTTCTCTATACGATCGTCGACGAGGAGCTCGCATTGCAGATCGATATCCGCTGCCGGGAAATGGGCGTCCCCTGCGTCAACGTCCTCGAACCGGTGATCGCCCTGTTCCAGACCTATCTCGGGGCGCAGTCGAAAAGAAGGGTAGGCGCGCAGCACGCTTTGAACGCGGAATATTTCGCACGGATCGAAGCGCTGAATTTCGCGATGGACCACGACGACGGCCAGATGCCGGAAAGTTATGATGAGGCCGACGTGATCCTGGTCGGCATCAGCCGCACCTCCAAGACGCCGACCAGCATCTATCTGGCAAACCGCGGCATCAAGACGGCAAACATACCGATCGTTCCGGGCGTCGAGCTTCCGGATGCACTCTATCGTGCCAGGGGGCCGCTCATCGTCGGTCTGATCGCCACCACCGACCGGATCTCGCAGGTCCGCGAAAATCGCGAGCTCGGCAGCTCTCAGGGGTTCGACAGGCATTCCTATACGGACAGGGCGAGCATCAACGAGGAACTCAAACATGCCCGTTCGCTCTGCGCCCGCAACAACTGGCCGATCATCGACGTGACGAGACGGTCGATCGAGGAGACGGCGGCCGCCATTCTTGCGCTTCGCCCGCGGCTCAGATAAGCCGGCCCCGCCTTGTATGGGAGACGAACCGACGTGCCTCTAGTTCTCGCATCCTCCAGCCCCTTTCGGCGCATGCTTCTTCAAAATGCCGGCCTGACATTCGAAGCCCGCGCCGCCGAGATCGACGAGCGGCAGATCGAGGCATCGGCCGATCATGGCGGTCCCGATGCGGTCGCCACCGTTCTCGCCAGGGCCAAGGCCCTCGATGTCTCGCGCCATTTTCCCGAAGCCCTGGTGATCGGTTCCGATCAGACCATGTCGCTCGGAGAGCGGGTCTATCACAAGGCCGCGAACCGTGCGGAAGCCAGGGAGAACCTCCTCTCCCTTTCCGGCAGGACCCACCGGCTGAACAGCGCCGTGGCCCTCGCGCGCGACGGAAACATCGTGTGGGAACACCTCGCCCATGCGGAGCTGACGGTACGGGAACTGGGCGAAGCCTATGTCGACCGATATCTGGACAGCGTCGGCGACAAGGCGCTCGCCAGCGTTGGTTCCTACCAGCTCGAAGGGGAAGGCATCCATCTTTTCGAGGAAATCACCGGCGACTACTTCACCATTATCGGCCTGCCCATGCTGCCGCTCCTGAAACAACTGCGCCACCTCGGAGCGATCGATGGCTGATTCACGTGAAACAAGAGCGCCCGCGGCCTTCGTCACAGGCTGGCCGATCAAGCATTCCCGTTCGCCGATCATCCACCGCTACTGGCTGGAGCAATACGCTGTTGCCGGCAGCTACGCGGCAGTCCCCGCCACCGAGGAAGATTTCCCGTCCTTCATCGCATCCCTCAAGGACGGCAGCGGCGGTTATGTCGGCGGAAACGTCACCATTCCGCACAAGGAGACCGCGTTCCGGCTTGCAGACCGGCCGGATGCCCTGGCGGAAGAACTCGGTGCCGCCAATACGCTCTTTCTCCAGAATGGCGAATTGCATGCGACCAATACGGACGGTTACGGCTTTGCCGCCAATCTCGATGAGCGGCATGCGGACTGGGACAAGGCCGATCGCGCCGTAATTCTCGGTGCCGGCGGCGCAAGCCGGGCCGTCATCCAGGCCGTCCGCGATCGTGGTGTCGGTGAAATCCATGTGGTGAACCGGACATTTTCGAGGGCGAAAGAACTTGCCGACCGCTTCGGCGCGGCAATCCATGCCCATGCCATGGCGGCCCTGCCCGAGGTGATGACGGGCGCCGGCCTGTTCATCAACACCACTTCGCTCGGTATGGACGGCGGCGACACCATCGATCTCGACTTCTCGGTGATGGCGCGCGGCGCTCTCGTCACCGACATCGTATATGTGCCGCTCGAAACCCCCGTCCTGAAACAGGCGCGCATGCAGGGATATGCCACCGCCGACGGGCTCGGCATGTTGCTGCATCAGGCCGTGCCCGGCTTCGAGAAATGGTTCGGGCATCGTCCGGCGGTCGACGAGCGGCTGAGATCGCTCATCGTCGACGACATAGGGTCGGTGCCATGATCGTCGTCGGCCTGACCGGTTCGATCGGTATGGGCAAGTCGACGACGGCCGCGATGTTTCGCGAGGAGGGGATTGCGGTCAACGATTCCGACGCCGTCGTGCACGATCTCTATCGAAACGAAGCCGTCGCTCCCGTCGGAGCGGCCTTTCCGGGAACCGCCCGCGACGGCGTGGTCGACCGGGCCGAGCTCGGCCGTCAGTTGTCTCTCCGGCCGGATGGCTTCGGCCGGCTCGAGGCGATCGTCCATCCTCTCGTGAGGGCAAAGGAGAGAGAGTTTCTCGAAAGCCGGCGTGCCTGCGGCGACGATCTCGTTCTCCTCGACATTCCTCTGCTTTTCGAGACGGGAGCGGATGTCCGCGTCGATGTCGTCGTGGTCGTGACCTGTGATCCACAGATACAGAGGGAGCGCGTGCTTGCCAGGCCGGGCATGACGGAGGAAAGGTTGAGGCTGATCCTGGATCGCCAGACACCTGATTCGGAAAAACGCCGGCGCGCGGATTTCATCGTCGATACGGGTGGCGGTCTGGAAGCGGCGCGGCAGAGGGTGAAACAGATCGTCTCCCTGCTGCGGTCGGGAATTCGGAGCGAGCGACATGCGTGAGATCATTTTCGATACGGAAACGACCGGTCTCGAATCGAAGGCCGACCGCATCATCGAGATCGGCGGCATCGAACTGATCAACAACTTCCCCACAGGCCGGACGCTGCATCTCTACATCAATCCGGGCGACCGAAAGGTCCATCCGGACGCGCTGGCGGTCCATGGCATCACCGACGATTTCCTCAAGGACAAGCCGGGCTTCGCTGAGGTCGTCGGCCAAATCGTCGAATTTTTCGACGGCGCGAAATGGATCGCGCACAATGCCAACTTCGACATGGGCTTCATCAACGCCGAGTTCGATCGTCTCGGCATGCCGCCGGTGCCGAACGACCGGGTCGTCGATACCCTGTCGATGGCACGCCGCAAGCATCCGATGGGACCGAACTCGCTCGATGCTCTCTGCCGTCGGTACGGCATCGACAATGCCCATCGTACCAAGCACGGCGCTCTGCTCGACTCCGAACTTCTGGCTGAAGTCTATATCGAGATGACCGGTGGCCGTCAGGCCGCTCTCGGTCTGGTCGGCGTCGATCAGGAAGCCGTTGTCATCGAGGAGGACAGCACCCTCGTCATCGCCGGCAGGGCCCGGCCGACACCCCTGGCCAGCCGCCTGACGGCGGAAGAGGCCGAAGCGCATGCGGCCATGGTCTCGTCGATGAAGACCAGGGCCATCTGGCAGAAATACCGTCCTGCCGAATGAAAGAAGCCCCGGAGGTCGTCCGGGGCTTTCTGCGTCTCAGCTGTTGAGCGGCTGAACCTTGGCGCGGGCCTGTTCCTCGGCCATGCGCTGCGTGAACATCTGCGCGAAATCGATCGGATCGATCATCAGCGGCGGGAAACCGCCGTTGCGCGTCACGTCGGCAACGATCTGCCGTGCGAACGGGAAGAGGAGGCGCGGGCACTCGATGAAGAGAACCGGCAGCATGTGCTCCTGCGGGAAACCGGTGATGCGGAAGACGCCGCCATAGACGAGTTCGGCAGCGAAGACGACCTTGTCGCCGTCCTTGGCTTCGGCATTCAGCGTCAGCACCACGTCGAAATCGGTTTCCGACAGCGGATTGGCGTTGACGTTCACATTGATGTTGATGCCCGGCGCCTTGTCGCGCGCCTGCAGGGAACGGGGTGCCCCCGGATTCTCGAAAGAGAGATCCTTGGTGTACTGGGCGAGAATGTTGATAGAAGGGCTCGCCGACTGCGTATTTTCATCTGCCATGGGATATCCTCGGGGCTAATGCGTCGAGGCCGTCTAACATCTGGCAATGGCGCTTACAACCCGTTCGGCTTCGTGACGGCGTTATCGCGGCCCGTCGCCGCCTTTCGCCCAGGGGGAGGAGGCGTTCGGATTGCCGTCGCGATGAAACTCGTCGTCGTCGAGATCGACCACCTTGCCGCCGGTTGCCGGAGCGGATGAAGGATCGCGAGGATTGCCGGACGAGGGCCGGAAGCCGCCGCCCGAATAGGAGCGGGCGACGACGAAACGTCTGCCGATCAGCGACCAGAGAAAACGGCGCACGATCGGCAGGAACAGCGCCAGTCCGAGGATGTCGGTAAGAAAGCCCGGCAGAAGCAGAAGGATGCCGGCGATGACGATCATCGCCCCATCGACCACCGAACGCGCCGGAACTTCACCCCGCTGGCTTTCGGCGGACAGCTTGCGCAACAGGTGCAGGCCCTGCTGTCTCATCAGGAAAGCGCCGAGGAGGCCGGTCAGGATGACGAGCGCGAGCGTCGACCACAATCCGAGTGCCCGTCCGACGACGACGAAGCCGGCGATTTCGGCCAGCGGCCAGGCGAGCAGGGCGAGGAATACAAAAACTGGGCGCATCATCCGATCAACGTTTACCCTCTGGGCCTTGTGGTCTCACACCTTCGCTATTTGAAGATGGCCTGTAGCAGACTATATGAGACTATGAATTCAACTTTTAAACGGTAACCGTGGGTTAAAATGGGCTCAAACGACTTCATTACACTCTTTTTCCTTGTTGCTGCCGTCCTGATTTTTGTGCAATTGCGCAGCGTGCTCGGTCGCCGGACAGGAAACGAGAAGCCGCCGGTGGACCCATACAGCCCGCGTGACGTGGTCAAGAACCCCGGCGCCGCGGACGACGGCAAGGTCGTGACCCTCCCCCGCCGGGAGGCGGCCGAGGACGATCAGCGCATCGCGGATGCCGATGCGCTCGCCCAGCCCGGCAGCGAACTGAACGAATCGCTGAAGGCGCTGATCAAGGCCGACCAGTCCTTCCGCCCGCGCGAATTCCTCGAAGGCGCCAAGATGGCCTACGAGATGATCGTCATGGCCTTCGCCGACGGCGACCGCAAGACGCTGAAGGGCCTCCTGTCGAAGGAAGTGTTCGACGGCTTCGACGCGGCGATCCGTGAACGCGAGGCGCGTGGCGAGGTGGTGAAGTCGACATTCGTCGGCATCGACAAGGCCGGCCTCACCGGTGCTGTCCTCAAGCAGTCGGAGGCGCAGGTGACGGTCCGCATCGTCAGCCAGCTGATCTCCGCCACCTTCGACAAGGAAGGCAAACTGATCGACGGCGACCAGGAGACCGTCGCAGAAGTGACCGATATCTGGACCTTCGCGCGCGACGTCCGGTCAAGGGATCCGAACTGGAAGCTGATCGCCACCGAATCCGAACAATGAACCCGTCTGCGCCCGGATATCGCCTCACCCCCACGTCATTCGGCGATCTTCCGGGCTGGACCGCCGACGATCCGACGCCGCTCCTCGAGGGGATGAAACGCTGTCTGTCGCATATCCGCGACGTGAAGCCCTATCGCGCCGGGTCGCTCGGCCTCTCCGCCGACGACCTGCGGCCGCTTCTCGAAGCGGCCGAAGCCTGGGATTTCGCCGGCGCATCGCGGTCCCGATCCTTTTTCGAGGACCACTGCATCCCGTTCCGCATCATGCGCGAGGATGCTCGCCCGGGGCTCGTGACGGCCTTCTACGAGCCCGAGGTCGAGGTGTCGGAAAGGCCCGATGCCGTCTGGGCTCATCCTTTCTACAATCGCCCCGCCGACCTCGTCGATCTCGACGACGACAACCGGCCGCCGCAACTCGATGCCGGCTACATGTTTGGCCGGCAGACAGGAGCGGGCATCGTTCCCTATCCTGATCGCAAGGCGATCGATCTCGGTTTCCTCCGGGGAAACGGGCTTGAGATCGCCTGGGCGAAGTCGCGGGTGGATGTCTTCTTCGCCCACGTCCAGGGTGCCGCGCGGTTGCGCTATCCCGACGGTTCCGTCCGCCGGATCACCTATGCGGCCAAGGCCGGGCATCCGTTTTCGGCGATCGGCAAGCTGCTGATCGACCGCGGAGAAATCGAGCCGCGGAATATCTCGATGCAGAGCATCCGCGCCTGGCTGGCGCAAAATCCGGCCAGGGTTGACGAGATCCTCTGGCACAACCGTTCCTACATCTTCTTCCGCGATGCCGATGTCTCCGATGCGCGGCTCGGTCCGATCGCCGCCGCCAAGGTGCCGTTGCTCGCCGGCCGGTCGCTGGCGGTAGACCGGCTCATCCACACGTTCGGCTATCCGTTTTTCGTCCACGCCCCGACGCTGACGCATCTGGACGGCGGCCGGCCTTTCGCCAGGCTCATGCTCGCCCTCGATACGGGATCGGCGATTGTCGGCCCTTGCCGGGGTGATATCTTCACCGGCTCCGGTTATGATGCCGGCGAACTGGCCGGCACGGTAAGGAACGATGCCGACTTCTACATCCTGATACCCAAGGCTGCGGCGGGTAGGTATGGCGCATGAGCGGCGGCCGTAAGCTCGAACCGGAAGAACGCATTCTCTGGGGCAAGGTGGCGAAATCGATCCGCGCCATGCCGGAGCGGCGGTCCGAACTCGCGGCCTTCGAGGCGGAGGAGCGGGCGAGGATTGCCGAATTCGAGCAGCGGGCCGCCCCGCCGCCGGTTGCGGTCGAAGAGCCCCCGGCGCCCGTTCAGGCCACCAGGAAGCCGAGCGGCTTTCATCATCCTCTCGAAAAGCCGACCCAGCGCAAGCTCGCCAAGGGCAAGCTCTCGATCGAGGCGCGGCTGGATCTGCACGGTCTCTACCAGGCCGAGGCCCACGACCTTCTCCTCGATTTCATCTACCGGGCCCATGACCGCGGGCTGCGCCACGTTCTGGTGATCACCGGAAAGGGCAGCTCGATGGGAAGCGAAGGCGCGCTGCGCCGTGCCGTCCCCCTGTGGTTCGCCAAGCCTGAATTCCGCTTCCTGATTTCCTCCTATGAATGGGCCGCCCGCCACCATGGCGGGGAGGGCGCCCTCTATGTGCGTCTCTCGCGCATCGGCAGGCCCGGGCCGTGACGCCCTTCGGCGAGGCGATGCGCGAGCTGCGCCGGCGCAAGGGCGTCACCCAGCGGACCCTGGCGGCGGCGCTCGGCGTCACGCCGGCCTATCTGTCCGCTCTGGAGCATGGCCGGCGGGGCCGCCCGACCTTCGAACTGCTGCAGCGTATCGCCGGCTATTTCAACATCATCTGGGACGAAGCGGAGGAACTGTTCCGCCTCGCCGACAATTCGGATCCGCGGGTCGTGGTGGATACCGCCGGCCTGCCGCCGGAATATACCGCACTCGCCAACGACCTGGCCAAACGGATTCGCACTTTGTCGCCGGACGTGGTAGAAGAGATCGGCAAGCTCCTGAAGCGCTCTTCTTAGCCGCTTATTTCTCGGGACATCCACGGCTTTCCTGCCACTTCGGCCTGGCTCGATCTTTAGAAGCCATCCAGGATTTCCTATATTCGAACTGATATAAGCGGTGATTCGCGCATCACTGAAAAGATCAACCTGGAAGAAACTGAATGACCGATCTACCCGCCAGCGAAAACGGTGCGAGTGCAGAATATGGTGCCGATTCCATCAAGGTCCTGAAGGGGCTCGATGCCGTGCGCAAACGGCCTGGCATGTATATCGGCGATACCGACGACGGCTCCGGTCTGCATCACATGGTCTACGAAGTGGTGGACAATGCGATCGACGAGGCGCTGGCCGGTCATGCCGATCTCGTCACCGTGACGCTCAACCCGGACGGTTCGGTGAGCGTGACCGATAACGGCCGCGGCATCCCGACGGATATCCACAGCGGCGAGGGCGTGTCGGCGGCGGAAGTCATCATGACGCAGCTGCATGCGGGCGGCAAGTTCGACCAGAATTCCTACAAGGTCTCCGGCGGTCTCCATGGCGTCGGCGTCTCGGTCGTCAACGCCCTGTCGGTCTGGCTCAAGCTGAAGATCCGCCGCGGCGGCAAGGTGCACGAAATCTCGTTCACCCACGGCGTCGCCGATGCGCCGCTCAAGGTGATCGGCGATTACGAGGGGCGTTCCGGCACGGAGGTCACCTTCCTCGCCAGCTCCGAAACCTTCACCATGACGGAGTTCGACTACAACACGCTCGAACACCGCCTGCGCGAACTCGCCTTCCTCAATTCCGGCGTGCGAATCCGGCTCACCGATCGCCGCAAGCCGGATGTCAAGGAAGAGGAGATGATCTATGACGGCGGCCTGGAAGCCTTCGTCGCCTATCTCGACCGCGCCAAGAAGCCGCTGGTCGATCGTCCGGTCGCCATCAAGGGCGAAAAGGACGGCATGACGGTGGAAGTGGCCATGTGGTGGAACGACAGCTACCACGAGAACGTCCTCTGCTTCACCAACAACATCCCGCAGCGCGACGGCGGCACCCACATGGCCGGCTTCCGCGGCGCGCTCACCCGGCAGATCACCTCCTATGCCGATACGTCCGGCATCATGAAGAAGGAAAAGGTCTCGCTGACGGGCGACGATTGCCGCGAAGGCCTGACCGCCGTTCTCTCGGTGAAGGTGCCGGATCCGAAATTCTCGTCGCAGACCAAGGACAAGCTCGTCTCGTCGGAAGTCCGGCCGGTGGTCGAAAACCTCGTCAACGAAGCGCTCAGCAACTGGCTGGAGGAACATCCAGCGGAAGCCAGGGTCCTAGTCGGCAAGGTCGTCGAGGCTGCCATCGCCCGCGAAGCCGCCCGCAAGGCCCGCGAACTGACCCGCCGCAAGGGCGTGCTCGATATCGCATCCCTGCCGGGCAAGCTCGCCGACTGCTCGGAACGTGATCCGGCAAAGTCCGAGGTCTTCCTCGTCGAAGGCGATTCGGCCGGCGGTTCGGCCAAGCAGGGCCGCTCGCGCGAAAACCAGGCCATCCTTCCGCTTCGCGGCAAGATCCTCAACGTCGAGCGGGCACGTTTCGACAAGATGTTGTCCAGCCAGGAGATCGGCACGCTGATCACCGCGCTCGGCACCTCGATCGGCAAGGACGAATTCAACGCCGACAAGCTGCGGTATCACAAGATCATCATCATGACGGACGCCGATGTCGACGGCGCCCATATCCGCACGCTGCTGCTGACCTTCTTCTTCCGGCAGATGCCGGAACTGATCGAGCGCGGTCATATCTACATCGCCCAGCCGCCGCTCTACAAAGTGACGCGCGGCAAGTCCGTCCAGTATCTCAAGAACGAGGCGGCGCTGGAGGAATACCTGATCAGCATGGGTCTCGAGGAAGCGACCCTGACCCTCGGTTCGGGCGAAGTCCGCGCCGGCCAGGACATGCGCGAGGTCATCCACGATGCCCAGCGCATGCGTTCGCTGATCGACGGTCTGCATTCCCGTTACGACCGTTCCATCGTCGAACAGGCGGCCATTGCCGGCGCCCTCAATCCGGAACTGACCGACAATCGCGAGCGCGCCCAGCAGACGGCCGACGAGGTAGCCCGCCGTCTCGACATCATCGCCGAAGAGACCGAGCGCGGCTGGACGGGCCACGTCACGGACGAAGGCGGCCTCCGCTTCGAACGCATGGTCCGCGGCGTCCGTGAGATCGCCTTCGTCGACAATGCGCTCATCGGTTCCGCCGATGCCCGCCATATCGACCAGATGTCGGCGCGCCTGCAGGAGATCTACGGCACCCCGCCGGTTCTCGGCCGCAAGGACGGCCAGCAGGAAATGCCAGGCCCGCGCGCGCTGCTCGACGCGATCTTCGCCGCAGGCCGCAAGGGTCTGTCGATGCAGCGCTACAAGGGCCTCGGCGAGATGAATGCCGAACAGCTCTGGGAAACGACGCTTGATCCGAACGTCCGGTCGCTGCTGCAGGTCAAGGTCACGGATGCGACCGATGCCGACGGACTGTTCTCGCGCCTGATGGGCGACGAGGTGGAGCCCCGCCGCGAATTCATCCAAGACAACGCCCTCAGCGTGGCCAACCTCGATATCTGAGCCGGCTGCCGATCATGCGATACGAACAACGGGGCCCAAAGGCCCCGTTTTTCTTTCACGCAACCGACCGCATGCGGTCGTGGATTCACGTGAAACATTTTCCCGGCCGCGCCGGCGATCTCACGCCTCGCCGGTAAACTTTCCTTCGAAGGCGATTTCGGCGACGGGTTTGCGGTCGCTGGGAACTTCCCGTTCCCGAAGATCCTCCGGCAACGTGTCGCGGTCGGCGATCTCGCCGATGGCCGCAGCCGCCTCGACACGGAAACCGTCCGGCAGGCCGAGCGCCTCGACAGCCTTTTCCTTGTCGAAACCTTCCATCCCGTGGGCATGGTAGCCGAGCTTCATCGCCTGGCAGATGACCGAAAACCATGCGGCGCCGGTATCGTAGGAATGCGTATAGGCGGGGCGGCGCTCGCCGTTGCTGGCGATCCGGTAGGTCTTCGACACGACGATCATCAGTGCCGCGGCGTTCTGCGCCCAGCGTCGGTTGCCCGGAACGAGGAGGTCGAGGATCGTCGCGAAGGCCGGCGTGCCGCGCAGCCCGTAGATGAAGCGCCAGGGCTGGTTGTTGCCGGAGGAGGGCGCCCAGTGGGCCGCATCCAGAATGGTCAGCATCGTCTCGCCGTCGATCGTCTTTTCGGTGAACGCCCGTGGCGACCAGCGATCGAGGAAGAAGCTGTCGATCGGGAATTCGGAGTTGCGGGAATTGCTGCTCGTCATCGAATGTCTCCTGCTTGCACGTCTTCGAGCTAAACCCGGGAATGCTCCGAACATCAAGACCGATCGGCTGGACGGGTGACAAGCCTTCACGCATCGGTCATAGATTGTCACCGGAGGAACGCGCGGCGACAGCAGCGCATTACTGCTTTACCTCGGGGAGGAGCCGTCGGCCATGAAAGGCAGTTCGATCATGTTCTATCAGCTGTATGAATTGAACCATGCCGCGCTCGCGCCGGTCCGTGCTGCGGCCGAGGCGCTTCGCCATGCGTCGGACAATCCGCTCAATCCGCTCTCCCAGACGATGCTCGGCCGCACTTTCACCGCCAGTCTGGAAGTCTTCGAGCGGGCGACCCGGCGTTACGCCAAACCGGCTTTCGGCCTCGACCATACGGTGGTCGACGGCCAGCAGGTCGACGTGATCGAGGAGATCGTCTGGTCGAAGCCGTTCTGCAATCTCCTCCATTTCAAGCGGGATCTCCCTGAGACGCGGGCAGCCGATCAGAAGATGCTTCTCGTCGCGCCGATGTCCGGCCACTATGCCACGCTGCTGCGCGGCACGGTCGAGGCGCTTCTGCCGCATGCGGAAATCTACGTGACCGATTGGGTCGATGCCCGCATGGTGCCGGTGAGCGAGGGAAATTTCGACCTCGACGACTATATCGACTACGTGATCGGCATGCTGCACCGCATCGGCCCGGACACGCATGTGGTCGGCGTATGCCAGCCGTCGGTGCCGGTTCTGGCAGCCGTGGCCATCATGGAAACCCGGGGGGATCCGCTCCTGCCCGCCTCGATGATCCTGATGGGCGGTCCGATCGATACGCGGATAAACCCGACGGCGGTCAACGATCTCGCCAGGGATCATCCGCTGGAATGGTTCCGCGACAACGCCATCATGACGGTGCCCTTCCCGCAGCCGGGTTTCATGCGCTCGGTCTATCCCGGCTTCCTCCAGCTGTCCGGCTTCATGTCGATGAACCTCGACCGCCATGTCATGGCGCATCGGGAATTCTTCGAACATCTGGTGAAGAACGACGGCGAGTCCGCCGAAAAGCATCGCGAGTTCTACGACGAATATCTGGCGGTCATGGACCTGACGGAGGAATTCTATCTCCAGACCGTCGATACGGTGTTCATCCGTCATGCCCTGCCCAAGGGGGAGATGATGCATCGTGACGTAGCGGTCGATACCTCCGCCATCCGCAATGTCGCGCTGATGACCGTCGAGGGCGAAAACGACGACATTTCCGGCGCCGGACAGACCAGGGCCGCCCATACGATCTGTCCCAATATTCCGGACGGCAAGCGGCTGCATTACACGCAGCCCGATGTCGGGCATTACGGTGTCTTCAACGGGTCCCGTTTCCGGCGTGACATCGTTCCCCGCATCGTGGAATTCACCAGGGCGCAGACGGCACCCGCCGAAGGCAAGCCCTCGAAGCTGGCCAGGGCCCGGAAAACCGGCGGAAAAGGTGCCGCCGCACCGGAATGACCGATTTCCCGTTTATATTTCAGTAGTTTCTTGAATTTAATCCGCCCTCGGCTTGAAGCGGCTCAAACGGCTCACCAAATCGATTGTGTCGGGCTGGCGTACGGCCACCCGCTCCAACCTCAAGGGTGTGACCAATGAACCAGTCTGCATTGATTCGTCCGGAGTGGACGCCGGCCACCATTGCTCTCATGGTGCTCGGTTTCATAGTCTTCTGGCCGCTTGGCCTGGCTATGCTCGCCTATATCATCTTCGGGGATCGGCTTCGCGGCTTCAAGCGCGATGCCAATGATCGCGCCGACAGGTGGTTTGCCGGCTGCCGCCGGGCAGGCCGCCGCTACAACACGCATTTCTCGACCGGCAACGTCGCCTTCGACGACTGGCGCAAGGCCGAGCTGGATCGCATGGAAGAAGAACGCCGCAAGCTTGACGAGATGCGGGAAGAGTTCGACACCTACGCGCGCGAACTCCGCCGCGCCAAGGACCAGGAAGAGTTCGACCGGTTCATGCGCGACCGCAAGACCCGCCCGAACGGCGATCAGCCCGTCATGGACCTCTAGTTCCGCTCAGGTTCGACGGATGGTTGGCCGGTGCCCGCAGGGGCGCCGGCTTTTTTCATGGAAAGATCTCCCGTGAATCGGATAAGGAATGCACATGTTCGCGCTGTTGAAAAAGCCTGTCCGCCGCATGTCGAGGCCGCTCGAGACGGTCAGGCGCATGCTGGAGGTCGGCGACCGGGCCATGCCGCTGACCATCCGGGAGAACAGCCGTGCCACCCGCATCACCCTGAGGATCGAGCCGGGGGGCAGGGCGCTCAATCTGACGATCCCCGTCGGCCTGAAAAAATACGAGGTCGATGATTTCCTCGCCCGGCACGAGGGCTGGCTGCAGTCGAAACTCGCCAAGTTCTCCCTCGACAATCCGATACGGCCGGGCGGCCGGATAGCGATCCGCGGCGTCGTCCACCGCATCGAGCATACCGGTTCGTTGCGTGGCGTGACCGAGACCGCCATCGTCGCCGGTGAACCGGTGCTGAAGGTCAGCGGGCTCGAGGATCACATGGGACGCCGTATCTCGACCTTCCTCAAGAAGGAGGCGCGGCTCGATCTCGAAATGCTCGCGCGCCGCCATGCCGCCTCTATCCGCAGGCCGATCGCCTCCGTCTCGATGAAGGATACCCGCAGCCGCTGGGGATCCTGCTCCTGGGACGGCAATCTGAGCTTTTCCTGGCGTATCGTCATGGCCCCGCCTTTGGTGATCGACTATCTCGCCGCCCACGAGGTCGCGCATCTGCAGGAAATGAACCACGGGCCGAAATTCTGGGCGCTCTGCCGGCAGCTCTGCCCCGATATGGAAGAGGCACGCCGCTGGCTGAAACTCCACGGTTCGCAGCTCCACGCCATCGATTTCAGCTAGCAGGGCCGGGCCAAGACTGCGATTAGTGCCAGTCGCCGGTCCGCATCATCCAGTTTTCGTGGGTCGCCGTCCCGTAGGACGGCTCTGCCATCGCCATTCCGCCACCGGTCCGCTTCTTGATGTCCGGCCGCACCGCAGGCACCGGAACGGTCACGTCGCCGAGGCTGACGGTATGGACGCCGGCCGGGGTGACGGACGAATTCTGCGGCACGGAATAGGCCGTGTCGAAGGCCTGGTCCATGTTGGCGCGGGCGACGGCCGCGGCGATGATCGGCGCGACGGAGGGCTGGGATACGGCCGGGACCGGCTGTTCGCCGGCATTGCGCGGACCCTTGCCGCCTGCGCCGGCCACGACCGTCTGCGCCGGCAGGGCAGCCACGACGGTCTCGCCTGCCGTTGCCGGTGCCGCCTGTGCGGCGGGAGCGACGGTCGCCGCGACGGCCGGAGCACCGTTGGCGGACGCATAGGCCAGCACATAGGTATCGGCGGCCTTGGGCTCGGCGGTCTGCAATTCGCCGTCCCTGCCGCGTTTTTCGTAGAATACGTTGCCGCCGGCAGAGGCGACGTAATGCATGTTCCCGTAGGGGAAGGTCAGGCCCTTCTGGTGGAAGAACATCGCGCTCTTCACGTCCGGATGGCGCTCACCCTTCAGCACCGCATCGGCCGCCTGGTTGAGCGCCGGAGCGGTCTCCTCTTCCATCTTGCGGGTCATCACCCCCGGCGCGAACTGCTTTTCCTGCTTGACGACGCCGCAGATCGTCGACGGATAGATGCCCGAGGTCAGCCGGTTCATGATGACGCTGCCGACGGCGAGAAAGCCGTTTTCGCTGGTCCGCTTGGATTCGAAATACATGGCGCGCTTGAGGCACTCGCGGTCGGCGCTCGTGTAGCTGTAGACCTGCTTGGCCGGAGCGGTCCCGGCGGCCGCCAGCTTCGTCGTCTTGGCGCTCTTGTCGACGGAGGCAGTGGTCTGCGAGGTCGTACATGCGGAGAGAAGCCCTCCAGCCGCCAGACATACTGCCGCTCGTAAGGCAGCCGTAGCAATCTTCGTCATGTCACCCCGCCAAAAAATTTCAAAAATCTCGTCGGCGGGGAATAACCTACCTCAATTCGCGTCTTTGATCAATTATCTTTCACCATCCCGCAAGCTACGGAAATTCCATTCTTTTTCACCAGAATTGTGCCGGCGGCATGCGTGAGTGAAACTGAATATATCACCCATTCATGAAGCGTGAACCCGTCGCGATTCGAGGCTGGATCGGGCCTGCGGCGGCTTCGGCCCTCCGCGGCAATCGGGACGCCCAAGGCAAATAGAGCCTCGACTCGCGCGGCATTTCATGTCACTTCGCCGTCATGAAACCTGACGTGAAGATCTGTGGCCTCAGTACGGCCGAATCGATCGACCGCGCCGTCGCGCGGGGCGCCACCCATATCGGTTTCATCTTTTTTCCCAAAAGTCCGCGCAATATCCCGCCCGATGTCGCCGGAGACCTGGCGGACCGGGTTCGCGGCCGGGTGAAGATCGTCGCCGTCACCGTCGATGCCGACGACGAGGAGCTCGACGACATCGTTTCGCTGCTGCGGCCGGATATCCTCCAGCTGCATGGCGGCGAGAGCCCGGAACGGGTTCTGCATGTGAAGGCGCTGTATGGCCTGCCGGTGATGAAGGTGTTTTCGGTAAGGGAAGCTGCGGATCTCGATCGCGTCGATGCCTATATCGGCGTCGCCGACCGCTTCCTGTTCGACGCCAAGGCCCCGAAGGGCTCCGAACTGCCGGGCGGCAACGGCGTCTCCTTCGACTGGAGCGCCATGGCCTCGCTTGACGAAAGCGTGGATTACATGCTTTCCGGAGGCCTGAACAAGGATAATGTCGCTCTTGCGATCGCATCGACGCGGGCAACCGGTATCGATGTGTCGTCCGGCGTGGAAAGCGCGCCGGGCATCAAGGACCTTGGAATGATCGACGCGTTTTTCGACGCCGTGGCGGATGCCACGGCCGGGAAACGCTGAAGGAGCTGAGAGTGAACGAGACGCCCAAACCCAATTCCTTCCGCTCCGGCCCCGACGAGGACGGCCGCTTCGGAATCTTCGGCGGCCGCTTCGTCGCCGAAACCCTGATGCCGCTGATCCTCGATCTGCAGGGCGAATGGGAAAAGGCGAAGAACGACCCGGCCTTCCAGAAGGAGCTGGCGGATCTCGGCACCCATTATATCGGCCGTCCGAGCCCGCTCTATTTCGCCGAACGGCTCACCGAACATCTCGGCGGCGCGAAAATCTATTTCAAGCGCGAGGAGCTCAACCACACGGGCTCGCACAAGATCAACAACTGCATCGGCCAGATCCT
This sequence comes from Neorhizobium sp., assembly GCA_052038935.1. Taxonomy (GTDB): domain Bacteria; phylum Pseudomonadota; class Alphaproteobacteria; order Rhizobiales; family Rhizobiaceae; genus Neorhizobium. Next base: position 21,358 of record JBQGDG010000220.1, read on the forward strand.
GCTTGCCAAGCGCATGGGCAAGACCCGCATCATCGCCGAAACCGGTGCCGGCCAGCACGGCGTAGCCTCCGCCACCGTTGCGGCACGCTTCGGCCTTCCCTGCGTCGTCTATATGGGCGCCACCGATGTCGAGCGCCAGGCGCCGAACGTCTTCCGCATGAAGCTCCTCGG
>JBQGDG010000221.1:0-12692 GCA_052038935.1 Neorhizobium sp.
GCGCAGCGTTGAGGTCGCTGTGGGGCAACCCGTGGAAGTTCGAGTCTTCTCGACCGCACCAAACAGACCCGGCTTCGGCCGGGTTTTTTGTTTCTTATAGGCGATCCGCCTGGATTTGCCCCTTTGGCCACAGGTTTTGACGTCTGCCCGCGATAGATATCGGCCTGACCGAAAGAGGCGACTCGAATCCCGGTTCCTCGTGGTGTCGGACAGACCTATGCTGGGACGGCCGGACGCTGGAATTACCGTCTCGCGCCGCTGCCGAACACGCCGCGCGTAGACCGGATCCGGCAACTTCGTGATCGCGGAAAATTTCTTCTAGGGCGCAGTCGTTTGACGACTCACCTGAAGGCTCATCGATTTCGGTGGCGCTTCGTAGCCCGCTATTGGTCGACCCACGCTGCCATGGCTCAAAGTTGCGGGCTATGCAGTGCCTCTCGCGGCTTCGTTATACCTGCTGAGCGTACTCAGTCATGCCCCTGTTGCTGCAGGATGTAGGTGGCCCTTTGAACCACAGGCCGATCCACCATCTTTCCTTCGAACTGGATGACGTTGTCCCCAGCCGCCTCAACGGCGGCAAGGATCGCCTTCGCCCAGGCGATCTCCTGTTCGTCGGGTCCGAAGAGATCGTTCACCAGGGCCACCTGCTTCGGATGAATGCATAGTTTGCCTCCGAAGCCGAAAGCCCGGGCATGTCTGATATCGCCGACGAGCTGGTTGTCGTCGTCCAGTGCCACGGTTACGCCGTCGATGGGCGATGGCAGTCCCGCGGCGCGCGAGACCATTGCTATCTGAAATCTCGCATGATCCAGCGCCGGGCTCGCTACGGGCAAGCGCGCATCGGTGCTGAAGTCGATGTTCCCGAACGCTACCCTCGATACACCCCGCATGCCGGCCAGTTCACTCGCCTGCGTCAAACCTGACACGGTCTCGATGAGCGCGATCACGGGGCGATCCACGAGATAGTCGAGAACCCGCGCCACGCTTTCCCTGTCCGCTTTGGGGAGCATGACTTCCGCTTGGGGAAAGATGGCCGCCATCGCAAGATCGGCTTCAAACCAGAAGCTGTCGATGGCATTGATGCGCAGGACAGCGGAATTGCCATCTCTGAACCACCGGTCCGCGGCGTTGCGCGCAGCATCCTTGTCGCCCGGGGCAACGGCATCCTCGAGATCGAGGATGATGCGGTCGGCTCCGGACGCCGCCGCTTTCTGGAACCTGTCCGGCCGATTGCCGGGCACGAAGAGATAGCTCCGGGCATCCCGCGCATGCACCTTGCCGCAATTCATTGGAGCTCCGCCTCCGCGGACATCGCGAGATTTCCTTCAGGTCCCCTGGCCCACAATTTGAGCGTGCCGGCGCCATCTCCATCGGCCGCTTCGATGTGAAACGGGCGATCGACGAACAGAGGCGAGACGGCGCGGAAGTCGAAGCGAACCAGGCGCTGATCAGGCTTGGCGCGTTGGGCAAGCCCCTGGAGCAGGCTGGAGATCAGCGGGCCATGGACCACCAGATCTGGATATCCTTCCTCGGTCCGGGCGTAGGGGGTGTCGTAATGAATCCTGTGACCGTTGGAGGTCAACGCCGAATACCTGAACAGCAGGACCGGATCGGGAGTGATCGCTTCCGACCATCCGGCATCCGACGGAGCCGCCTGCATGGCCGGCGCTGCCGTGCCCGGCTGGGGTGGCTCACGGTAGACGATGTCCTGCTCCTCTTCGATGCATGTGCGGTCGGCCGAGGTCACCAGATGGCGGACCGTTACAAAGACGAGCCGCCCCGCCTTGCCTGACTTTGGCGTCACGCTCAGGATCTCGCTGCGGCGCTCCGCATGGGCACCGATCGGCAAGGGCGCGTGGTATCGCAGGCGACCCCCTGCCCACATACGCCTGGGGAGCCCGACGTCGGGAAGAAACCCGCCCTTTTTCGGGTGGCCGTCAGTCCCGATGTCACTACGGCGGACGAACGGATTGAAGAAGATCCAGTGCCAGGCCGGGGGCAGCTCCTGCCCTTCGCCCGGTACCGACCCGAGGTCGAACGTGTTCGCAAGGGCTGCAACGCGATCGGGGTCTATGAAGGCGGACCGCTGTTCAGTGCGCCCCACATAGCCCGAAAAGTCCTCTGCAATCGCGACTGCCGGATCTGCTGACATGCTGGCCTCCCTCGTATTCAAAAGATGACTTCCCGATCGACGAGTTCGTCGATTTCACGCTGCGACATCTGGAGAAGCTCTCCGTAGACGAAGTCCTCGTGCTCTCCGAGCTTCGGGGTCCCCCTGTCGATTGCCGGTGGATCGCTGACCGAGAACCGGGCAGGAAAGCCCACCGCCGCCCGCCGGCCTCCCTCATCCTCGTCCACATCGACGATCGCGCCTCGTTGACGCAGATGCTCGTCGTTCACGAGGTCGTGCGTGTTGAAGGATACGTGGGCCGGAACGCCGACGCGTTGCAGAGAGGCTGCCGCCGCCTCGGCATTCTGCCAGACGCTCCATTCGGAAACCGCAACATCCAGTTCGCGTCGGTTGGCGTGGCGAGCCTTCATGTCGACGAACCGTCGGTCGGACAGGAGGTGCGAAAGTCCGGCGAGCTCCGCGAACGATTTCCATTGCTGCTCGGTACCGACGGCCAGGCTGAGCCAGCGATCCGGAGTGTCGGTGCCGAAGAGCCCGTGCGGCGCCATCCTGTAGTCGTCGTTGCCCAGACGCTCCACCTGTCCGCCCGCGGATACGGCCATCAGGGACTCTCCTATGAGCGAAGACGCCACTTCACGCGCAGCGACATCGACATGCGCCCCCTGCCCCGTCCGGCGCTTCCGATGAAGAGCAGCAACCGTCGCCAGCGCGGCGTTCAACCCCACCGAGTGATCCATGACGTGCCGCATTTCCATCGGGGGTCCGTCGCTGTACCCGGACAGGGATCCGAGACCACCCCATGCACCGAACAAGGGTGCGTATCCTGCGAAGTGGGAATCCGGGCCGCTCTGGCCTGATGATGACACGGACACCATGACGATGTCGGACTTCACTTCCTTCAAGCTTTCATATCCGAGCCCGAGCCTCGTCATCACACCCGCCCGGAAGCTTTCTGCGGCCACGTCGGAGACTGCGACCAGCCTCTTCGCCAGGGCCACCCCTTCCGGATGCTTCATGTTCAGACGAATGGAGAGCTTGTTGGACGCCACCTGATCGAAGCTTGCCGGTCCGTTGCGCCCGTAGACTGCGTGCGGTTTGCGGAAAATGTCTGGTCGGAGCGCACTTTCGATCTTGATGCATTCCGCGCCCAGCTGCGACAGCATGTGGGTACAGAACGGTCCCGCTGCATGCACCGTGAAGTCGGCTATGCGCACGCCTTCCAGAGGTTTCATGCTCTTTCCTTCCATGGATCCATTGTCCGTTCCGCAAGACGGCGTCTTTCATCAATCTCCCGCTGGCGGCCAGGCGACGATGGCCAGGACAGTGGAGGAAGTGGCTCCTTGTCGAACCGAAACGGGGCGGACTGCATGCTGCACGTGCGGCCGTCCGCCAGAGGTACCGACGCGAACAACCCTCGTGCGTTCTCATGATGACCGGACAGGATCTGCTCGGGGGTGTTGTAGCGCGCCATAGGCACTCCAAGACGCTGTGCCTTCACGACCACCTCCTCTACCGGGTGCAGTGACGCCCATCTGCGGATTTCTCCGTTGATGAAATCGCCTCGCTGGCTGCGAACCACGGCGTCTTCGAGCGCCGCGTCCAGCGCCCATTCGGGATAGCCCATGAGTTCCACGAGGCCGTGCCACTGGCGCTGCTCCAGCGTGAGAAGTTCGACGAACCCGTCACGGCACTCGATCACGCCGCCATACCGGAAAGACCGGGCCAGCCGATGTTCGAGCGAACCGTCGCCATAACGCTGGACGGTGAAGGCGCCGACGGCGAGGTTCGCATCCTGCACGGCCACATCGACATATTGGCCGGCGCCGCTCCAGAGCGCCGCGAGCGCGCTCAATGCTCCGGCTACTCCACCCTGCATCTCGGCGAAGTGTCCCGCAATCTTCAGGGGCGGCCGCTCCGGAAAAAGCGTGGCCGAAAGGCCATTCGGAAGGAGGAAGCCTTCTCCCGCCGAATGGATGAGGTTGAGTTCGGAACCGACCCATTCACGTTTCGGGCCGTCGTCGCCGAACGGAAGGATCGACAAATGGACGAGTTCCGGAAAGGCGCTGGAGATATCGTCGGGATCCAGCCCGAGCCGCTTCTTGTCGAGCGCGGTGACATCCTCGATCAGGATGTCCGCCGCCTTGAGCATGCTTCTGAAATCCAGACCACCGTGCTCAGTATCGAGATCGAGCGATACGGACTGCTTTCCCGCCGACAGGTATGCAAACAGGGCGCTTTCTTCGCTGTGTGGCCCGAGGAATGGAGGCTCTCGCCTGAGCGGCGAGCCTCCCGGCGGTTCGATCAGGATGACTTCGGCGCCCATCGCCGCCAGAAGTCGCCCCGCATAGGCCGCGGCGACACCTGTCGTGCATTCGACGCATCGGATTCCAGAAAGAGGAAGCGACGTATCCATGACTGCGTCCCTTACCGGACGACCGGAAGCTCGAGATCGAGTTTCGCGCCGTCGAAATGTACCGGGATATTCGGATCGCGGCTGGGCAGGATGACCGTGGCAAGGCCGGGCGTGGTGATTTCGCCACGCTGGTTCTCGCCCCAGATTTCAAGGTCGACCAGCGCGTGACCATCCTTGACGTATTTGCGGGAGACCTTGCCCTTGCACCAGGTGGAATCGCCCATGGTGTTGAAGCGGCGCATTTCGGTGCGGACCCGCTTGAGGAAGGCTGCGTCGCCCATCCAGTTGGTGACGAGCGAAGCCATCCAGGAGGAGCGCTGCGGGCCGTAGTCGTAGACACCCGGAACGCCGACTTCCTTGGCTGTCGATTCGCGATGGTGGCCGATGCCGGTGTATTCGATGCCGCCACCCGCTTCAGGATTGCGGAAGAAATGGCCGGGATGCTTCATCGCCGCCTTGAAGACGACGCCGTGGGTATGGCCGCGGCCGCAGCCGACGAGAAAGCCCATCGTGTCCATGAGCGACAGCGGGCCGCGCACGATCGGATCGAGTTCCTCGCCCTCGGTCACGTCTTCCCAGTATCGGACATTGGCGCCGCGCATGCGGGATTCTTCCCGAAGGATCGCCTCGTCGATCTTTTCGAATTCCTCCGGCGTGTACTCGTGGGTGACGATGTCCTTGTACTTGCCCGCATCACGGGCGGCCTTGCGCTCGTGGCGAGTGCATGTGCCGAGGGCGCGGGCGACAATCTCCCCGCGCTGGTTGCTGTAGGTCGCTTCGACATACTGCAGCACGAGGCGGCCGGAGAACTTGCTCTCCTTTTCCTCGACCCCGACAACGCGCTCGATGGCACCAATACGGTCGCCCGGACGGATGTGGCGGAACAGCTCCCAGTCGTTTCCGGCATAGAAGCCGTGGACCCCTGGAAGGCCCCAGCGGGTCCGTCCGACCCATCCGAAAGCCATGGGAAACATCGGGTGAGCCACCTGCCCGCCATATCGGGAGTTACGACCGTATTCCTGCTCCCTGTAGAGCGGGTTCAGGTCACCGATGCCGTTGCACCAGTTCCTGAGCGTGTCGGTGGTGGCGTCCTGCAGGTACGGACCTTCCGGGCGCAGTTGAAGTCCGATCATGCCGCGGGCGGCCGCCACGGCCTCGTCCGTGATGCGACCCTCGGCGGGCGCTCCCCCTACATCCTGCTTGGACTTGTCGATAACCTCAACGTTCATGTCTTCCTCCAGAAATCTTGCAGACGCTTGCATCCAATCGAGCAACCGATGACAGGATAATGCATTTTATATTATCTTGGTCAAGAGAGGTCGATTGAGGAAATTCCTTTAAAACATTGATTCAAAACATCTTTTCACAAGACACACCTCCGCATTCCCGGCGAGGCCAAGCATGCGAAGGTGTATCTGCCAAATGTCTTAGATCGCGATCTCTGCTGCGTTTGAAATCCCTGCAAAGCGTCGCACGCCCGCGATGGCGTAGTCATGCTCCTCGTCGGTTGCGCCTGCACAGCAGTCCTCGATCACGACGCACTCGAAATCCCGATCGTGCCCTTCTCTCGCAGCCGCCTGTACGACGCCGTTTGTCGAGACACCCGTCAACAACAGGCGTTTGACGCCCAGTGCGCTGAGAACGGGCATAAGCTTCGTCCCGTAAAAGGGGCTGACCCGGTGCTTGATGATATCGATGTCGCCGTTCTGTGGTGCGAACCCGTCGTAAACGTCCGTTCCCCATTCTCCGAGCTTGAAGAACCCGTTGTCGCGCGCCTTGGAGAAGACGGGTGAATTGGGCGGGCATTCACGATAATCCGGAGAAAACCCGACCCGAACATAGCCGATCGGCACGGCGGCTGTCCGCGCCCGCGCGATGATCGACTTCGTATTCTCGTAGACGTTCCTCTCGCGGCATTTGATGCCATAGGTCTTCGCGCCCATCCCATCGGGGTGGACGAGGTCATTGATCATGTCCATGACGAGGAGGATCGTGTCAGCGGCCATAGCGGTTCTCCTGGAATGACTTACCTGTGATGGTGGTGGTCAGAACCGGGGGGACGGCGACGGTATTTCGAGTTGAAGGCCCTACGAGGCGTAGCCGGCCTTGAATTCGTCCCACCCGGAACGGATATGCGTTCGAAGCGCGGAGAGCATTGCTGCCTCGTCCCGAACGATGATGGCGCTCAACATCTCCCGATGCTCGGCCGATGCTCTTTCGATGCGGTTTTCCAGCTTGTTGATCAGGTCGAAGGGATAGCGTGCCCAGAGGATCCGCACGAACTGAAGCGTCTGGGGCAGTTCCGAGGCCATGTAGATGGTCTCGTGGAACCGGTAGTTGATGAGGCGCACTGCCTCCCGGTTTCCCTCGGCTGCCGCCTTTTCGATCTGACGCTGCAGGTCCCGCAGTTCTTCCACTGTTTGCGAAGTCAATCGTTTCAACGCCGCAAGGGCGAGTTTCGATTCGAGCGTGACGCGCAGGTCGACGATCTCCTCCGTGGCATCCATGTCGAACGGCGCAACGACCGCTCCCCGATGAGAGTCCCCAAGCACGAATCCTTCCGCCTCGAGAAGCTTGATCGCCTCCCGGACGGGAGTGATGCTCGTCCCGATCATCTGGGCAAGTTCCGCCTGCTTGAGCTTGGATCCACGTGCAAAACGGCCGGAAATAATCCCTTCCCGCAGGAAGTCGGCAACAAATTCTTCTTTCGTACGATGTTTCACGCAAATGCCTTTCATGACCGAATGCCATATCCGGCTTACCCTGGCGATGGTGCACAATGCAATATCCCATCATGAAGGCGACCTTTCGTCCGCAGGTGGCAGGTCGACGCGGAACGCCGATCCTGCGAGTTGGCCATCCGAGGCCGGATAGATCCGTGCGATGCGGGGGTCGTGGGCCGGGACGACGTGGTCGTCGCTGTCTGCGAGCTCGCGGATGCGTTCGTGCCCGGCAATCATGTCGGACAGGTTGAAGGCGACGGAGAACGGAATGCCGCGCTCGTACTCCTCGTAGTAATGGAGTGCATCGGAGGCCAGAACCACCCATCCCCGCACAGTGCGGACGCGGACGACCTCCTGGCCTGCGCAGTGGCCGCCGACCCAATGGACGGATACCCCGTCTGCAATCTTCTGGTCGCGTCCATGAAGCGTCAGGCGATCGGAATGAAGCAGATGGACGAGGCGTGAAATCTCGTCGGGCTCGTATGCGCGACGGAACCAGGGCCGCTGCATCCATGGACCCGTGACGTAGTTCATTTCCTCGGCCTGCATGTGGAAATGCGCCTTCTCGAGCGCATCCAGATGACCGAGGTGATCGTAATGCGCATGCGTCAGGATCACGGTGGCGACCGCTGCCGGATCAATCCCCAGCGAGCGCCAGACTTCGACGGGGCTGTGTTCGATGTGGTGACCGTGGCGCGCAGCCTTCTCGGAATCCATCCCTGTATCCACGACGATCACCTGGTCGGAGGACCGCAGTACCCAGCAATAGAAATCCATCGGCATGGTCTCGGCGGGCTGCTTCTCGAGGATGAAATTCTCTCCTCGTGTGCGGCGCTGATTGGTGCCGTAGCGGATCGCATGGATTTCCCAAAGCGCAGCTTTTTGTTCGATGGCTCTGATCTCCTGCATGTGCTTCGTCATCGCCGCCCCCTAGGCATTTGCTTTGTCGTATTCGGACGTCCCTGCGGACGTAGCGCCGAGATATGCATCGATCGCCTGCTGCCTCGCAGCTTCATCCTGCAACTCGTCGGCGCGGCGGTATCCGACGATACGGCCGCCTCGAAGGAAGTGCAGCTCGTCACAGAGGCGCATCGTCATCTTGAGGTTCTGCTCGACGAGCACGATGGCCATGTCGCCGTCGCCCCGGATCGCGCCCAGCCTCTCGAAGACACGCCGGACAAGAAGTGGTGCGAGACCGAGCGACGGCTCGTCCAGAAGGAGCAACCTCGGCGCCGACATCAATCCTCGCCCTATCGCCAGCATCTGCTGTTCGCCACCACTGAGACGCCACGCGCCACCGTTGAGCTTGTTCGCTATCTCGGGGAAAAGGTCGAGGATCGCATCCATCCGAGTTCGGCGCTCGCCGGACGGTACCTGATAGCCGCCGAGCACGAGATTTTCCCGCACACTGAGGTCACCGACGATCTCGCGCCGCTCCGGGACATACACGATGCCACGCCTGACCCGTTCACGCGTCGAGAGCCTGCCGATCTCCTCGCCCTCGAAGAGGATCTGGCCTTTGGATTGAATCAATCCGGCCACCGCCAGCATGATCGACGACTTCCCGGCCCCATTCGCGCCAAGCAGCGCCGTGACCTTCGTCGGCTCCACGTCGAAGCTCACATCCTCGACGGCCTGCGCCCCCGCTCCGTAGAAGACCGAGAGATTTCTTACGGCAAGAAGGCTAGTCATCGTCACTCCCGAGATAGACAGAGACCACTTTCTCATCTCTGCGCACTGCATCCGGCGGCCCGCACGCGATCACCTCACCGAAGTTGATCACATAGATCCGGTCGCACAGCGACATGACGAGATCCATGTCATGCTCCACGACAACCATCACCAGTTCCGGAGATGCGATGGTCCGCAACGTGCGCGTCAGATCGCGTGTCTCTGCGTTGTTGAGCCCCGCCGCGGGTTCGTCGAGAAGGAGAACGGAAGGCTTGCCGACGATCGCGCGGGCAATCTCGACCAGTCGCTGCATTCCCGGCGGGAGCTGCTGCGGGAACAGATCGGCAGCATCAGCCAACCCCAGGCTGGACAGCGCGCCGAGTGCCGCATTCCTCATCTCGGCAGTTTCATTGCGGCCCCGTGCCAACGGCAGGAAGGCGCTCGCCCAGCCTGCGCTGAAGTTGCGGGCAAGTCCCATCATGACGTTTTCGATGACGGTCAGATCGGGACATAGCGCAACAGTCTGGAAGCTGCGCACGACACCGCGCGAAGCGCGTGCCGCCGGTGACAGGCCGTCGAGCGGATTGCCGTCATACATGATCGAGCCGCCCTGCGGCTGGTAGGCGCCTGTAAGGCAGTTGAACAGGCTGGTCTTGCCAGCGCCGTTCGGCCCGATCAGACCGGCGATCTCGCCTGATCGGAACTCGACATCCAGCCCGCGCAGGACCTTGATCCCGCCGAACGAGAGCGCGATCCCTTCACCCTTCAGTGATCTCGTGGTTACGTCCATCACTCGGCCTCCCGCCATCTTGCAGCCAGTTCGGCGATCCGGGGGTAGAAATGACCCACCAGCACCACCGCGATCAGGGCGACGCCGTAGAAAACCGGAATCCAGGCACCCGAGCCCGATAGGAGTTGCGGCACGAGCGTGAGAAATGCGCCGCCGATCAGCGCTCGCGTGAGCGTCAGGCCGTAGAAGCTGACAACGGATCCGACGAGAAGGAAGATCGACGACCAGAACGTATATCCGGTAGGCGAGACTGCTGAACTTGCGAAGGCGAGCATTGCGCCGGAGATCGCAGCGATTCCGCCGCTGATACCCATGACGCTGACGCGTGCCCAGGCGCGACGCGTTCCGAAAGCTTCCGCGGCTGCCGGGTGCGTCCGGGCCAATAGAAGTGCCCGCCCCTGCCTCGACTGCCGGAGCTGAACGAGCGCGTAGACGACTGCTGCCAGTGCAATCAGCGTCACGTAGTACCGCTGCGGCTCTATCGGCAGCCCGGGTATGAGCGGTTTCGATACGTAGAGGCCTTCGAAGCCACCCGTCCAGCGGTCTGCACTGATGATGATTTCCGGCAAGGCGAGCGCCAGAGCCATCGTCGAGACCGCGAGGTAGATGCCCGAAAGGCGGCGGGAGGGCCAGGCGAAGAGTATGCCGAACAGCGTCCCTGCGACCACGGCGACCGGAAGCGACACGGCGAGCGGCACGCCAAGATGTGCTTCTAGGATCGCCACCGAATACGCACCTGTGGCTGCGAAGAAGCTATGGCCGATGGATACTTCTCCTCCGTAGCGGACGAGCACGCTGACAGCCAGAACGCCGATGCTGTTGGCGAAGCATAGACCGAGAGCGTAGTTCCATGATCCGGTGATGAGGAAAGGCAGGATGAACAGTACGGCCAGCACGATCGTATCGATGCGGCCCTGCGTGATCATCGACCTCAGCCCGGCCGCGTTTGATTGCTGCGCCTGCAGGGGGATTGCGCCTTCAGACACGGGAGCCTCCTGCCCTTGCGAAGAGCCCGTTCGGGAAAATATTCAAGGCGAAAAGGATGATGAGGAGCAGGAACGTGTTCGTGAACTCCGGCGAGACGTAGAATGTGAACAGGTTCATGAGAATGCCGATGAGGATGCCTCCGGCGAGCGCTCCGGGGAGACTGCCGAAACCTCCCAGCACTGCTGCGGCGAACGCTTGCAGCATGAACGTTGCGACGGTCGTCGAGCTCAGGAACGTCGTCGGAACGATGAGCAGCGCGCCGATAACACCCAGGATGGCGGATACGATCCACGCAAACAGGTGGATCGAGCGCAGGTTCAGCCCGCAGATTTCCGCAGCGACGGGATTGGCCGAGATCGCCCGGAAGGCGACACCGAGCTTGGTGTAGTCGATCACAAGGAACAGCCCTACGATCGTGATAACGGCAACCGCCAGAACAGTGAGATCGTAGCCTGTGATGCGCAGGCCGAGGATCGAGGCGCTGAAGCGTGGGAGAGGCAGATCGAGAGGGACGATGTCTGCCCCGAACACGAGCAGCGTGACGCCCTGGGCGATGAGGCCGATCCCAAGCGTTGTGATCGTTGCCGTGAGCTCCGATGCCCCCATGATGGGAGCGATGATCGCGTAGCTCAGGAACGCGATCGCCACCACGATCAGAACGGCGAGCAGCACGGCACTGCCCCAGGAGAGGCTCAGAAGCGTCCCGCTGGAAAAACCGTAGATGAGGAAGGCGGCAAGGCCCGCGACGTTGCCGTGCGAGAAGTTGACGACGCGCGAACTCTTGAAGATCATGACGAGACCGAGAGCACCGAGCGCATAGAGGCAGCCCGTAACGATGCCCGACCACATGAGGGGGAAGAGATCGAGGCTGAAATCATGGAGCGAGCTCATGTCGACGCCTCCGACATGCTGCCATCTTCAACGAGCCGGATCACACCCGGAAAGTATCGTCCGCCAAGTCCCTTCTCCACCGCCATCTCGTAGTAGCGGCGCACGGTCTCTGCGGCCCTGATCGGAACTCCGGTCTCGGCTGCGAGCTGGAAGACGTACTCGATATCCTTGAGGACGTATTCGGGCGGAAAGGAACGTTCGGGAAAGTCCCGTGGCACCATGGCCTTTCGCCCATGATTGCGCAGGACGAAGCTGTCGCCCGACCCTTTTGAAACGGCATCGAGGAGGATTTCGGCCTTGACTCCTGCCCGCTCGCCGAGAACGATCATTTCGGCAAGCGTCACGACGTGTTCGAACACGAGCATGTTGTTCACCAACTTCAGGACCTGGCCTGCACCAACGTCACCGCCATGGGTGATGTCGGTCGCCATGTAGTCCAGGATGGGCTTGATGCGCTCGAAGACCTGAAGGGGCGCCCCAACCATGATGCTGAGTTCGCCCCGCTGGGCCGCTTCGCGCGTGCGTGCGACCGGGGCGTCAGCGAAGTGAATGTCCTGGCTCGCGAGAACCTCCGCGACCTCCCTCGCAAGCGCGACCGGCGTGGTGGAGAGGTCCACGATCGTTGTACCCGGCCTCGCGTGCCGGGCAACCTCGTCGGCGACTGCCTTGACCTGAGGTCCGCCCGGAAGCGACAGCAGAACGAAGTCGACGTTTTCGCAAAGAGCCGACACTGACTCAGCGCGTTCGGCCTTCGTGCCGTCGAGGATCGAGAACGCCTGTTCGTTCATGTCGAAGCCGATGACACGTCCCGCATGCTTGAGCGCAACATTGCGGCACATGGGACCTCCCATCACGCCGAGCCCGATGAAACCGATCGTGGGTGTATTTGTCATAGTTTCAATCCATCAACATGCCGCCATTCACATCGAGCACCGTTCCGGTGATCCAGTTCGATGCAGGCGAGCAGAGGAAAAGGATGGCCTGGGCAATGTCTTCCGGCTGCCCGTACCTGCCAAGCGGCACGCTGCCGTTCGCCGATGGCGCGGCGCGCTGAGTGACCGTGTTCCACATCGGTGTCTCGACCGG
>JBQGDG010000222.1:0-3737 GCA_052038935.1 Neorhizobium sp.
GCCTGGAAGGCGATCGAGCCGTCGAAGTTCCCGGCCATCGGCGTATAGAGCGGATCGTCGGCGTTCTGGCCGTCGACGACCGCGGCCATGCGCTTCATCGTCTCGACGATCTGCTCTTCGCCGACCAGTCCGTGATGCAGCCAGTTGACCATGTGCTGGGAGGAGATGCGCAGCGTCGCGCGATCCTCCATCAACGCCACGTCGTTGATGTCGGGAACCTTGGAGCAGCCGACACCCTGGTCGATCCAGCGCACGACGTAGCCGAGAATGCCCTGGGCATTGTTGTCGAGCTCGCGCTGGATCTCCTCCGCCGTCCAGTTCGGCCGCGGCGCGACGGGAACGGAGAGGATATCGGCGAGCCTGGCGCGGGGGCGTGCCTTCAGGCTCTCCTGCACCTCGGCGACGTTCACCTTGTGATAGTGGGTCGCATGCAGGGTGGCGGCCGTCGGCGACGGCACCCAGGCGGTGTTGGCGCCGGCCTTCGGATGGCCGATCTTCTGTTCCAGCATGGCCGACATCAGGTCGGGCATGGCCCACATCCCCTTGCCGATCTGCGCATGGCCGGAGAGCCCGCATTCGAGGCCGACATCGACATTCCAGTTCTCGTAGGCGGCGATCCAGGCCGCCTGCTTCATGTCGCCCTTGCGGATCATCGGACCCGCTTCCATGGACGTGTGGATCTCGTCGCCGGTACGGTCGAGGAAGCCGGTATTGATGAAGACGACGCGGTCCTTCGCGGCGCGGATCGCTTCCTTGAGGTTCACCGTGGTGCGGCGCTCCTCGTCCATGATGCCCATCTTCATCGCGTTCGCGGGCAGGCCGAGCGCGCGCTCCACGCGCGAGAATATCTCGGCGGCGAAGGCGACTTCCTCCGGTCCGTGCATCTTCGGCTTGACCACATACATGGAACCGGAACGGGAATTCTTCCTCCGCCCCTTCGGCCCGATGTCGTGGATGGCGATCAGCGCGGTCACCATCGCGTCCATGATGCCCTCCGGCACCTCGTTGCCGTCCCGGTCGAGGATCGCCGGGTTGGTCATCAGGTGTCCGACATTGCGGACGAGCATCAGCGACCGGCATTTCAGTTCGAAAGTCGAACCGTCCGGTGCGGTGTAGCCGAGGTCCGGATTGAGCCTGCGGGTGAAGGACTTGCCGCCCTTCGACACCTCTTCGGCCAGATCGCCCTTCATCAGGCCGAGCCAGTTTCGGTAGACGACGACCTTGTCGGCGGCATCGACGGCTGCGACGGAATCCTCGCAGTCCATGATCGTGGTGATCGCCGATTCGACCCACACGTCGGAGATATGGGCCGGATCGTCCTTGCCGATCGCCGTCGCCGGATCCACCAGGATCTCGATATGCAGCCTGTTCCGCCTCAGGAGGATCTGGGTGGGAGCATCCGCCGCCCCGATATAGCCGGCAAACTGCGAAGGATCGCTCGGGCCCGTCGTCTGGCCGTCCGTCAGCGTCACGAAGAGCGCGGCCTGCTCGACCTTGAACGAAGCGGCGTCCTTCCAGCTCGCGCCGGAAAGCGGCACCGACTGATCGAGGAAATCGCGCACCCAGGCGATGACCTTGGCGCCCCGCACGGCATTGTAACCGCCCTTTGCCCCCCGGCTCTTCTCCGCGCCATCCGTTTCGGGGATGGCGTCGGTGCCGTAGAGCGCGTCATAGAGCGAACCCCAGCGGGCATTGGCGGCGTTCAGCGCATAACGCGCGTTCATCACCGGCACGACGAGCTGAGGCCCGGCGATCTCGGCGATTTCCGGATCGACGCCCTGCGTGGAGACCTGAAAGGCCGGGCCTTCGGGAAGCAGGTAGCCGATCTCGCGCAGGAACTCCTCATAGGCCGAAAGGTCTGTCGGCGCGCCGTTCCTGCGGTACCAGTCGTCGAGCTGGGCCTGAAAGGCATCGCGCCTGGCGAGGAGCTCCCTGTTCTTCGGCGCGAGGTCGTGGACGAGCTTCGAAAATTCCTCGAAGAAGCGCCCGGCCTCTACCCCTGTCCCCGGAAGCGCCTCCTCCACGAGAAACGCGTGCAGTTTTTCGTCAATCTTCAAACCGGCAATGTCCGTGCGCGCCATGCGGCTCCTCCCTCCAGATCGCTTTTGTTCTCCTGCCGGTCACATTGCGCGCAGCATGCCGGGTGTCAATGCATCGAAAGCCCCGGACGGTTCGGCTGGTCACCCGGCATGGGCCATTCTCGGCCGTCCCGTCGCCGTCGCGACAATACGCGCCTCGACCAGTTTCCGGCTTCCCTCGATCTGCGGCGCCGAAATCTCCTCCTCGACCGTGACCAGAACGTCGTCGGCTCCTTCCTGCCGGGCACGCGCCCGCGCAACCGACGCCGCCCGCTCCCGGGCCAGACCAAGCGCGCTGCTTTCGCCGGCTACCGTCACGGTCTCACCCGCGCCGGTAACGACATGGAGCCCCTCTTCCGGCGAGGTCACGGTGACGACGCTGACAGCCCTGACCTGGCCGACGACGGCACCGATGGCATTGGCCACGTCGGCATCTTCCGGAATGACGGGTAGAGCGCCGAGCATATCGGCGATCGCCGGATAATAGACGGGTGCGGATGCGCCGAGCCCGACCAGCGGCCTGTCGAGCGCCACGGAAAAGCGCACGATCCCCGGCGTCCGTCTCAATGCCCGATCGACGGCAAGCGACACCGCCGGGTCGATTGCCTCCGCGCCATCCTCGGCAAGGGAAGAGGACAGGATGACCTCGGCGGACTGGCGGGTCAGGCGATCGACGATCCGCCCGGCCAGCGCCTCGGCGGATCCGGCTATCTCGCGGCCCGCGCCATTCTTCCGGCGGGCGGCGATCTGCAGGCCCATACGGGCGGCTTCGGCGTTCCACTGGCTCTGGCGGCCGAGGACATGCAGCGCATCGGAGGGCGTGATGCCGCTCAGATGGACGAGCCCGCGGCCGACGAGCCGGTCGAGGATCGCCTTCTGGGAATTCATCGTCAGAAGCGCGTTGAGCGGCACCGGCGCCGTCCCGATGCGGGCGAGAAGCGCCTGTTCCTGGGGCTGCAGGCCCTCGCCCGCCGCATCGGCAAGGGCGATGCGCACCGCAAAGCGCCCGTCATGCCTGCCGGCATGCGTGGCGCGAAGCTGCATGTCGAGGGCCGCCAGCACGCTTTCGCCGTGGCTCGCCGCCAGCAGGCTGAGCGGCAGCACGCGCCGGGGGCCGAGCGTGAACTTCGCCTCGAGGCCGCGGTCGTCGATATGGACTTCCGAATCGCCGCCCAGACCATAGGTGCGCAGCGCCACCGCCTCGACCATCGTGTCGTGGCCGCCGACATTGGCGCCGTCGGGCGCGAGCTTCGGCCTGCCGCCCTGCAGGACGGCGACATCGGTCGTCGTGCCGCCGATGTCGGAGACCACGGCCTCGTCCAGGCCGGTGAGATAGCGGGCGCCGACGAGGCTTGCCGCAGGGCCCGAGAGGATCGTCTCGATCGGCCGCAGGCGCGCTTCGGCGGCGGACATGAGCGCCCCGTCTCCGCGCACGACCATCAGCGGCGCCGAAATGCCGGACCTGTCGAGAAAGGCTTCGGTCGAGCCGATCAGCCGGTCGATGATCGACACGAGCCGCGCGTTGAGAAGCGTCGTCAGGGCCCGGCGCGGCCCCCCGAGCTTCGACGACAGTTCGTGGCTGCAGGTGACCGGCTTGTGGCTCAGGGCGCGAATGCGGTCCCGCACCCTGATCTCATGAGCCGGATTGCGGACGGCGAA
>JBQGDG010000223.1:0-2304 GCA_052038935.1 Neorhizobium sp.
CCTCCGGCGCATGGGTGCGGATACCGATCTGGATCGAATGCGCTGCATCGATCACGCCCTCCCGCACCGCGCGGGCGACAAAGGAGCCATGGTCGATCCGCTCGCCATCGTCATCCCAGGTATCCTGATGGGCGTCGAAATGGACGAGTGCCAACGGACCATGTTTGGCAGCATGAGCTTTCAACAGCGGCCAAGTGACGAAATGGTCGCCGCCAAGCGAGAGGAGGAAGGAGCCCGATGCGATGATCTTCGCGGCTTCGCCTTCGATCAGGCCTGGTGTCTTCTGGTGATTGCCGTAGTCGAGCAGCACATCGCCGTAGTCCACCACTGCCATCTCTTCGAACAGATCGCGCGAAAACGGGTATTGAGGATCGTTGTCGAAGATCGCCGAAGCACGCCGGATCGCCTGCGGCCCGAAACGCGCGCCCGGCCGGTTGGAAACCGCCGCGTCGAACGGAATGCCCAGCACGACAGCATCCGCGCCCTCGATATCCTTGCTGTAGCGTCGGCGCATGAAGGACAGGGCTCCGGCATAGGTCGGGTCGGTTGCCGCACCCCGGATGGATTGGGCGGTGAAGGCATTGTCGATGGATTTGGAGGCCATGATTTCTTCGTCTCGGGCACGTGGATCGATATCGGGGAAGCAGAAGCGGAGATATGGCCGACCCTACCGGTCGGAGCGGATGTTGCAAGGCGGGCGGGATGGTTTCCCGTCGCATTGCAGACGGCGACAGGTGACCCTCAGGCGGGACGATCCCGGCCGTGAAACGCAAAAAGGCGGAGCAAAGCTCCGCCTTTCGATAATGCACAGGTCCAGCAGCGATTAACGCTTGGAGAACTGGAAGGAGCGGCGGGCCTTGGCCTTACCGTACTTCTTACGCTCGACGACGCGGCTGTCGCGGGTCAGGAAGCCACCCTTCTTGAGGACCGGGCGCAGGCCCGGCTCGAAGTAGGTGAGGGCCTTCGACAGACCGTGACGAACGGCGCCGGCCTGACCGGAGAGACCGCCACCGGTAACCGTGGCGATGATGTCGAACTGGCCGGTGCGCGCAGCGGCGACGATCGGCTGCTGCAGGATCATCTGGAGGACCGGACGGGCGAAATACGCCGAGAAGTCCTTGCCGTTGACGATGATCTTGCCCGAGCCGGCCTTGACCCATACGCGGGCAACGGCGTTCTTGCGCTTGCCGGTCGCGTAGGAGCGGCCCTGTGCATCGACCTTGCGGACGTGAACCGGAGCCTGGTTTTCGGTCGCCGGAGCGAGATCCTTCAGAGAGGAGAGATCGGCCATGATCAGGCGCTCCTTACGTTCTTCTTGTTCAGCGATGCCACGTCGAGTGCGACCGGCTGCTGTGCTTCGTGGGGATGGTTGGAGCCCGCGTAAACGCGCAGGTTCTTCATCTGGCGACGGCCGAGCGGGCCGCGCGGGATCATGCGCTCGATGGCCTTCTCGACAACGCGTTCCGGGAAACGGCCTTCGATGATGGCGCGCGCGGTGCGCTCCTTGATGCCGCCCGGGTAACCGGTGTGCCAGTAATATTTCTTGTCGGTGTATTTCTTGCCGGTCAGAACGACCTTTTCGGCATTGATGACGATGACGTTGTCGCCGTCGTCGACATGCGGGGTGTACGTAGCCTTGTGCTTACCGCGCAGGCGGTTGGCAACGATGGTGGCGAGGCGACCGACAACGAGGCCTTCGGCGTCGATGATCACCCACTTCTTCTCCACCTCGGCAGGCTTCTGAACGAAGGTTGACATGGTTTTCTCTTTCATTTGAACCTGAGCGGCCGCAAATACGGCTGTCTCGGCGTTTCTTGTTGCTTGATTTGCCGACCGCATCCCTGGGGATGACGAAACCGACAGAAAGATGCGGCCTCGGAAGGCCTGCACCTCGGCGCGGCTTATAGCTTTCGGCGCCGATACGGTCAAGTTGAGGGGATTGTGCGCACCAAAAAAATAATAAGTAAAAACAATGACTTGTTTAGGTGGTATTATAATACCGTAAATTTTGCCCCAGAAGTTGGTCTTGCGGACCGGTCTGCCCATACCAGCACCGAATATCTCCCGGTTTTCGCGCGTCGCATCAGACCGGCACGCGCAACCGTCGGAATCGGTCGGGGCCGACTGTTCTGAGGGAACTCGTGGCCACCGCGAGGGCGGCTCAAAATTGACGAAACGTAAGAACTGCGACTTCTCAATATTAGAAACCTGTCATTAAATTATAAGCTGTGCCTAATATGCCGGGGAACAAAAATGGAATGTTCCAGAAACAAAGTGATTGTTAGTTTTCAGCCGTCTGCCTGC
>JBQGDG010000224.1:0-13807 GCA_052038935.1 Neorhizobium sp.
CCCGTCGGTGCCGGATCCACCATCGTCGCTCCGCCCATGCCGTTATCCATCGACGAAGAATCGTCGACCATGGGCGCGGTCCCGCGGCTGCCTTCGGTGCCGGCCGTCGGATCGGCACCGGTCGATCCGCCATACTGCGCAAACGCGCCGCCGGCTGCCATCAGGACGGAAATGGTGGTTGCTGCAATGAGCTTCTTCATGGAGCTTCTCCCTTTTGTTACCTGGGCTTAACAAGGGGATTCACACTTCTGTTCCGAAAATCGCATGAACTAAATGTGTTCATCCACGCGGGAACAAATCTCTCTTCGGCGATGCGCGATGCCAGAAATGTCTGGACTGCCGGCGGTCCCATCTGCAGTCGGCTGCTGTGCATGACGGGGTCACACTCTTCCGATCGAAAAGGAGGGACCTTGACACGTTCCTGTGACGCGGATGACCTGATCCAGTGATCGCGGATTTTCCCGGCTCTAAACCATGGCTTGGTTACGGCCTTGATAACAAGTTCCGTTGACGGTGACTGGACGTTCTGGCAATTGTTCCAACGAAGCGGACGTGGCGAAATCGGTATACGCAGCAGACTTAAAATCTGCCGGCCTCGGCCTTGCGGGTTCAAGTCCCGCCGTCCGCACCAAATCAGCGAAATAACCCCGTTCAGGGGCTCCTATAGTTCTCGCGACTGGAAGCTGGATAGGGCCGGCGCCGGACCGGCCGTCTGTCGAAGAAGAAAGGCTCGCCCCCCTCGGCGAGCCTTTCCGCTTCGTGGCGTGTTTGCTGGGATGGGCCGGGTTGGGAACGGCGGCCCGAGCACGCCTCCGAACAGCCATCAAAGCACGGTGCAGCGGAAGTTTCATCCCCCGTTCGGGTGAGAAAACGAGCAATAAAGTAGTAGGTCGCGCGGCTTTTGCAGTTGCCGGCATGGCTCTTTTCGTTGAAGCCGCTTTCCGGCCGCCTATGTCACCTTCATCGGCAAGGAGGTAGGCGACCATGATCAGACACATATTGTTGCTGCTGGCGGCTCTCTTCGCGTCCGCAAATGCCTGGGCGGAAGGGACGGTGAAGGAAGGCCAGTTCATGGCCAGCCAGCTTCTCGGCCGCAATGTCGAGTTCACCGTCTACCTGCCGCCGGGCTTCGGTCGTGACGAGCGGCGATACCCGGTCGTCTACCTGATGCATGGCGGCGGCGGGGGCAAGAACCAGGACTGGTATCGCCATGGCAGCGCCGACCGCGTCTTCGACCGGCTGATCGAGGCGGGCGACGTACCGCCCTTCATCGCCGTCACGCCGGATGGCAGGCGCGACGAGGAGGACAGGTTCAACACCTACTACATGAACGATGCCGACGGCCGGTATCTCTGGCAGGACATGTTCGTCAAGGAACTGGTGCCTTTCATCGAGAAGAGCCTCCCAGTCATCCCGGGCAAGAAGTCGCGCGCAATACTCGGCCTTTCAATGGGCGGTTATGCCGCTGTCGCCTACGCGCTCAGATACCCCGACATGTTTGCCGGTGCAGCGGCGCTGAGTGCCGCTTTCCGCACGGACCAGCAGATCGTCGACATGGATCAGGCGGGATACGACCGGCGTTACGGCAAGGCCTGGGGCCTCGGCCTTGCCGGTCGCGACCGGCTCAATCAGGCCTATTACGCCAATAGCGTTCTCGACCTCGTCGAAAAGGTCCCGCCGGATGCGATCGCCGGCACGCCCCTCTATATCGACTGCGGCTCCTATGACGACTTCTTCGTCGGCAATGCCGAGCTGCATATGAAACTGACCAGGCTCGGTATCGAACACCGTTTCATGGCGCGGGAAGGGGGGCACGACTGGTCCTACTGGCGCTCCGGGCTGGAAGAGGCGACACGCTTCGTCGGCGGCATCCTTCACCAGTAGTCCGACACGCGGACTTTGCGGAAGTCCCGTCTCTCGGCCCATGAAGAAAGGACTTTGTCAGGGCCGGCGGCCTGTGGCATAGCGGGGCGATTGTGACGATGCGGGATGACTTATGCTGACGAAGACGGGTGTGGAAAACGCCAAGGCGGCGGTTCGGACGATCTTTCCTGAGACGCCGCTGCAGTTGAACGAGCATTTGAGCCGGCGCTACGGCGCGGATGTCTGGCTCAAACGCGAGGACCTGTCGCCGGTCCGCTCCTACAAGATTCGCGGCGCCTTCAACTTCCTGCGCAAGGCGATCGCCGCCGGTGCCGATGGCAGGACCTTCGTCTGCGCTTCCGCGGGAAATCACGCCCAGGGCTTCGCCTTCGTCTGCCGGCATTTCCAGGTTCCGGGCGTCGTCTTTATGCCGGTGACGACCCCGCAGCAGAAGATCGACAAGACGCGTACCTTCGGGGGCGAGTTCATCTCGATCCGCCTGATCGGTGATATTTTCGATCAGTGCTATGCCGCAGCACGCGCCTATGTGGAAGAAAGCGGAGGCATGATGGTGCCCCCCTTCGATGCGGAGGACATCATCGAAGGGCAGGCAACGGTCGCCGCGGAAATAGAGGCGCAGCTGCCTGCCGATCTGCGCCCGGACCTCGTCATTCTGCCCGTCGGCGGAGGCGGTCTCGCTTCCGGCGTCACCGGATATTTCGCCGATAGGCTGGCACCGGAAAACTTCGTCTTCGCCGAGCCGACCGGAGCGCCGAGCCTCAGGAAGAGCCTTGCAGCAGGCGAGGTCGTCGCTTTGCCGAAGGTGGACAATTTCGTCGACGGTGCAGCGGTGGCGCGTATCGGCGACCTCAATTTCCAGGCACTCCGCCACTTCTCGCCGGAGCAGGTCGTACTCGTTCCTGAAAACGCGATCTGCGTGACCATGACCGATATGCTGAATGTCGAGGGTGTCGTTCTCGAACCCGCCGGTGCGCTGTCGGTTACTGCACTGGACCTTCTCGGACCGGAAAGGATTGCGGGCAAGACGATCGTCTGCGTCGTGTCGGGCGGAAATTTCGACTTCGAGCGTCTCCCCGACGTCAAGGAGCGGGCGATGCGCTACGCCGGCCTGAAGAAATATTTTATCCTGCGCCTGCCGCAGAGACCGGGCGCCCTTCGCGACTTCCTAAACCTTCTGGGGCCGGACGACGATATCGCCCGTTTCGAATATCTGAAGAAGTCGGCACGCAATTTCGGATCGATCCTGATCGGCATCGAAACGACGGCGCCCGACAACTTCGCCGGGCTCTATCAGCGTTTCGAGGCGGCCGGGCTCGGATACGAGGACATCACCGAAAACGAAATCCTCGCCAATCTGATCATCTGAACTACGCGACCCGAACGGGAGGCGGACGGGTCGCCTGCTTCGATGAGGTTTATTCGGGGAGAATGTCGGGCGGCAGGCGCGGGAGTGCTTTCGGCGCCGATATCGATGTGCTAGTCAGGATCATGGCTTCGATATTTTCCTCTCTGTTTTCGATGTTCTCGGGCAAGGACAAGCCGGCTGCGGTCGCGCGCGAGGCCGAGCCCGTGACCTACAATGACTGCCTGATCTTTCCCGCGCCGATACCCGAAGGTGGCCAGTTCCGTCTTGCCGGCCGCATCGAGAAGGAGGTCAACGGCGAGACGCTGGTGAGGCACATCGTGCGGGCCGACATGTTCAGCTCAATGGAGGACGCGGTCAATTTCACCGTGCGCAAGGCCGAACAGATCATCGACCAGAACGGACCGTCGCTTTTCTCGGACGGTGAGAAGTCACGCTCCGCCTGACAAGGGAACGGCAGCAATGCCTGTGTCACTCATCCAATATTAAAACCTTTCCCCTAGGCTGCCTGGACATTTAGCAATTTTCCAGCGGTCTGTATCGATGAGATCACAGCGGCTATATTGTAAGCTCGTTGTCTGCATTTGCCTGATAGCCAGTTTTTCCGGACCCGTTTTCGCCGGTGACGGAGTTTTTCCTTCTTCCGGCCACGGCGGCGAGTGGGTCGCCGTTGCGGCGGGTTTCGCGCTTCTTCTCCATTGCGGGCAGCTTCTGCTGAGGGCCGGCAGAGCAGGCGGCCGCGTTGCCGACGAGGGACGGAAACTGCTGCTCGGCATCCTCGTTGCCGGCTCGGCTTTCTCGATCCTCGGTTTACCCCTGGCGTTCGGACGCTCGGCGGTCGACGTCGATGCGGCGCAGGTCGCGGTTGTCCTCTTCCAGGTGATGGTCTGCTGTGCAGCAGCCACCATCGCGACGGGCGCGGTCGCCGGTGCGATCGGGCTTCGCGGATATCTGGTCCTGCCGCTTCTGATGTCCGGCGTGATCTATCCGGGTTTCGCACATTGGTCCTCAGGGGATCTTCTCCATCCCAGTGCGACGGCCTTCCTGGCGAGGCTGGACTTCGTCGATTTCGCCGGAGGGACCGCGATCCACGCGACGGCCGGCTGGATGGCGCTCGCGGCATGCATGGTGCTTGGCCCGACCGGCAATCGTTGGGGCTCCGTCGCCGAAACGAAGGCAATGCGCGGGAGCATTTCCCGGCAATCCGTCGTCGGCGCATTGCTGCTGTTTGCCGGACTGTCAGGCCTCGGCACGATTTACGCGCTGAACTCCGGCCGTGAGCCGCTGCAGGTCGTCGCCAATGTTGCGACGGCGGGAGCGGCAGGTTGCATTGCGGCCTTGCTTGTCGGTCTGCGGCGCGAGAAATCCGCTTTGTCCGGAAGATGTATGACCGGCGCTTTCGGCGGGCTTGCCGCCGTGTCGGCGGGATGCGGTCTGCTCGATATGTTCGGTGCCGTGATCACCGGTGTGGCCGGTGCCGTGGTGGCGATTGCCGGCAATGAGTTTGTCGCTCGCCGGCTGAACGCGGAAGACGCGACGGGCGCGGTCGGCATTCACGCCTTTGCAGGCGTCGCCGGTGCGTTGCTTCTGGCGCTGGTCGTGCCGGGCGGACAGTTGCCGGTCGGCGACAGGCTGGAGCAGCTCTGGATCCAGGCAGTCGGTGCCGGCATCAATTTTTACTGGTCCTTCGGCTTAAGCTATCTGCTCCTGCGGCTGGTCCGCCCCTTCATCGTTCTCCAGTCAAAGCCGGAAGGCAACGACGCGGTGCCGGAGGTAGCGCAATCGGGCTTCGATCGCGTCGAGGACGCGCTCGCATGCTGGCTCGAAGGGAAGGCGGAGGGACGACCACGGCTTCCCGTGATGGCCGGAGATGAAAGTGCGCGTCTGACCGAACTCTTCAACCGGCTTATGGACCGGGTCGAAACGGAGGAGCACGAGCGTCGCGAACAACTCCGGGTCAGGGGCGGATACGACGAGGCGGAGCGTGTCGCCGCTCTCGCCAAGGCGACGTTCGAAGCGATCATGATCCATCGCAACGGCATTGTCGTCGATGGCAACGAGGAACTGGCGAAGCTCGTCGGCCGGCCGCTGCCGGATCTCGTCGGCCGATCCATCTTCGAATTCCTGCGGGACGGGAAGACCATCCTGGTGTCCGAGATCATCACCCGCAACGACGATGCGCGGCACGAGATTTCCATCGCCCTGCCGAACGGCGAAGAGATCCCGGTTGCAGCCCGCGGCCGCGACATCGTCTTTCGCGGAGAAAAGGCGCGCGTCGGCTGTTTCGTCGATCTGCGCGAGCGTAAGCAGGCGGAGCAGCGCATCCGCTATCTCGCCCAGCATGATCCGCTGACCGGATTGCCGAACCGGGTGCTGTTCACCGAGAGCCTCGATGCCATCGTGCAGGAAGACGAACGGAGCGACGGCTGTGGCGTCGCGGTGATCGATATCGACCGTTTCAAGGATATCAACGATATCCACGGGCACCAGGCAGGCGATGCCGTTATCCGGGAGGTTTCCGCCAGGCTTTCGGCTGTGGCAGGCCCCTACGACATCGTTGCCCGTCTTGGCGGCGACGAGTTCGCCGCGATCCTCGGGACCGGATCGAGTGTAGAGGAACTGGAGGCATTCGGTGGCCGTGTCCTCGCAGCCATGGCTGCGCCGATCGAGATCGCACCGGGCAGGCATGTCAATGTGACGGTAAGCATCGGCGCAGCCCTCTGCCCCGAACACGCCCAAGATACGGATGCCCTGATCGGTTGCGCCGATATCGCGCTCTTTCACGCCAAGACCTCGGGCCGGAATGCCTGCCGCCCGTTCCGGCGCGGGATGAACGACCTGATCGAGAAGCGACGTGCGCTGGAAGCCGATCTGGAACTTGCGCTGTGCCGCGGCGAGTTCGAACTCTATTTGCAGCCGCGCGTCGCCGTTGAGGAGGCCGCGATCAGCGGATACGAAGCTTTGCTGCGATGGAACCATCCCGTGCGGGGCATGGTCAGCCCGGCGGATTTCATCCCCGTCGCGGAAGCGTCCGGCAAGATCATCCAGCTCGGCGAATGGGTATTGACGGAAGCCGTCAGGTTGCTCGAGCATATCGACGGCCATATCAGCGTCAATGTCAGCCCGCTCCAGTTCCGCCATTCGGATTTCGTCGCCAATCTCGCCCATCTCCTGCACCGCACGGGAGCCGATCCGAAACGTATCGAACTGGAAATCACCGAAAGCGTGCTGATCGACGACGACAGCCGTGCGCTCCATCTCCTGCAGGACCTGAAACGCATGGGGTTTGCGATCGCGCTCGACGACTTCGGCACCGGCTATTCGTCGCTCAGCTATCTTAGCCGTTATCCTTTCGACACGATCAAGATCGACCGAAGCTTCGTCGCAAACCTGTCGGTCGCGGAAAGTGCCCGGATGATCGCCACGACGATCATCGATCTCGGTGCCGGGCTCGGCATGAAAGTGGTCGCCGAAGGTGTGGAAACGATGGAGGAAGCCCTGTTCCTCGGTCGTGCCGGATGCCATGAACTGCAGGGATATCTCCTCGGCCGTCCGGCGCCGGTGGCGAAAATCACGAAAATTCTCGACCAGGCGATCGAACGGGAACTCGAGCGGATGCCGAGGCGGCTGCCGGAGATCCGTGGCGACGACTTCGAAGGAGGCCGCCTGCGTCTGGTCAATGCGATGGCCTGACAGGTTTGAGAGAAACTTAACTGAGCAAGCGCTAAAAGAACGCAGTTCAGTGGGACAAAGGAGGTCCCATGCCATGGCTCAATCTGGGCCTGTTTTTGATCGAGGCGCTTGTCTATTTCTCGGTCATGACGGCCTTCCTGCATTTCCGTAGGCCACTCGGGCTGGGCGTGTTCCTGGCCGCGCTCGGCGTCATGCATTTCATGGAGACCTATCTGGCGGCGGTCTTCTACGTCGAACTGCCATTCGGAACCGTCTCGCCCGGCTCTTCGGTATTCTTCGCCGGCAAGCTGATGATGATCCTCATGCTCTATATCAAGGAGGATGCCGCAACGGTACGCCAGCCGATTTACGGATTGTTCCTCGGCAACCTCCTGACCGTCGGGCTTGCTCAGATCCTCCAGGCGCATGCCGCGGTCGCGCTGCCGGGCGGCCGGGCGGCCGACATGGGCTTCCTCGACGAAATGGGCTGGCTTATGGTCTGGGGCACGGCGCTCCTCTATGTCGATGCCATCGCCATCATTCTGCTCTACGAGCGTCTCGGCCGGGTAATGGAACGGTTCGTCGTGCTGCGGTTCGCGATCAGCGGTGCGATCGTGCTGACCTTCGACCAGATCGGCTTCTATTCGGTGCTGCACCTTCTGTTTCAGGCGCCGCCGGAGGTCTTTTTCGGCGGCTGGTCCGCCAAGCTTCTGGCTGTCGTCGTCTATTCGCTGTTGTTTGCCGCCTATCTCAGGCTGGACCAGAGCGACAGATGGTCGGCGTCAACGCGACAGATAAGCGATATCTTTCACGACCTGACATTCCGCGAACGTTATCAGGCCCTGCTGGCAAAGGCAGGCGTGGACGGACTGACGGGCGTATTCGATCGAAGCCGCTACGAGGCGGACGGCCCCGAAATGGTGCGCGAAAGCATTGCGAAAGGCCGGCCGATCAGTGTGGTCATCATCGATGCGGACCGCTTCAAGGAGATCAACGACCAGTTCGGCCATCTGCACGGCGACACGGTACTGAGGGAACTCGCCGGCTGCCTGGCGAAGGGGGCGCGGCCCGGAGATCATCTGTCCCGGTTCGGGGGCGAGGAATTCGTCCTGCTTCTGGCCGATACCGGTCACGATGCGGCGATGATGATCGCCGAACGCCTGCGCCGGGATATTTCCGGCTGCGTCTTCCGTCCGGACGGTCAGGCCCTGACGATTTCCGTCGGCGTCGCCACCGCGCCGGAAGACGGACGGACGCTCGATCTGCTCCTCGGGCGTGCCGACGAACGCCTGTATCGGGCAAAGAACAACGGCCGTGACAGTGTCCACGGCCGTCTTGGCAAGTTCGTCGCCTGATCAGGCGGCGAGCGCGAGCTCGTGGCTGCGCTGCTGGGCCGAAGTGATGGCCTTTTCCAGGGCCTCGGGGCCGAAGGCCGTGCCTTCAACGGCGATCACTTCGACATCCGTCATGCCCATGAAGGCCAGCACGGTCTTGAGATAGGGGACGGCGTGGTTCATGCCCATCGCCGGGCCTTCGGAATAGATGCCCGCGGAAGAGAGCACGACATAGACCTTCTTGCCGGTGGCGAGGCCTTCCGGACCTTCCGCCGTGTAGCGGAACGTCAGGCCGGCGCGGGCGACGTTGTCGATCCAGCTTTTCAGCGTCGAATAGATGTTGAAGTTGATGAGACCCGTAGCGAGTACCACGGTATCGGCGGCGAGGAGTTCATTGGTCAGCGTGTCGGACTCGACCACGGCGGCAGCCTCTTCGGCTGAACGGTCGGCCGGAGCCTTCTTGATGGCAGAGGTCGTGACCGTGTCGAGATGAGCGACCGGGCTGTTCCCGAGATCGCGATGGACCACGGTTGCATCCGGATTCTGCGCCTTCAATTTATCGACGAATTCGCTAGCGATCCTGGTGGACAGCGATTCCGTACCGCGCGGGCTGGATGTTACGAGAAGGATGGAGGACATGGTGCCAATTCCCTGATAATTCTGGAGGTCTGAAACCTGATCGGTTGCTTTGCGAGACTGGAGGACTCGTCTGCAGAGAGAAATAGGTGTGGACCTCGATCGATAAAACGGGGATAATCTCGAAGCTTTCTATCGATTATCTGGATATGTTCCATGGATGCCAATCCCACACTCGATCAGTTGCAGGTGTTCATCGCGGTTGCCGAAAGCGGTAGTTTCTCGGCCGCCGCGCGGCGGTTGAACCGGGCGCAGTCGGTGGTGAGCTATACGATCGGCAATCTCGAAGGACAGCTGGAGGTGCCGCTGTTCGAACGCAGCGGCGCGCGACAGCCGAAGCTGACGGATGCGGGCAGGGCGCTGCTGACCGACGCCAGGCGCATCGTCGCCGACCTGCAGGTCCTGCGTTCGCGGGCAAAGACGATAAAGCGCGGGCTGGAAACCGAGCTGTGTCTGGCGATCAGCGTCATGGTTCCCGCGGATGCGCTCGTGGCCGAGCTGAAGGAGTTCCGGAAGGAGTTTCCGACGGTCTCCCTCAATCTCAGTGTTGGCGAACTCGGCATGGTGATGGACATGGTGCTGACCGGCAAGGCCGACATCGGCATCGGCGGGGCACTCCTGAAGCAGGACGATACGCTCCTCGCCGAGAAGATCGGCCATTCCTTCATGCTGCCGGTCGCGGCGCCCGATCATCCGCTGGTGCGGCTCGGTCGAGCGCTGACGCTCGCTGACGTTCGGGAGGAGACGCAGCTGGTGGTGACCGACGCCTCCGGGATCACGGCTGGCCGCAATTTCAACGTTCTCTCCTACAAGACATGGCAGGTCAGCGACGTCGCGACCAAACATCAGCTCATCCGGGGTGGTCTCGGCTGGGGCGGCTTGCCGGCGGCTCTCGTCCGCAACGATGTCCGCAACGGCGATCTGATCGTACTCGACCTCGACGCATACGAACTCAGCGAATACCCGCTCTATGCACTGCGCAAGACGGCCAATCCGCCCGGGCCGGCAGGCCAATGGCTGATCGAAACCTTCGCCCGTCGGCTGTCGACCTGTCCCAATCGCGAGGATTTCACGGCATCCCTGAAGACCGATATCGTCTATCGGGAGGCGGCGGAATGACGAATTCGCCGGTGCCGCAGCGATTGACGCTGGCGGCATCGCTGGTATAGCTTGAGGTTCCGGTCAGCAGTTCACCGAGGCGTCGCCGTCCCGTAAGGGAAGCTAAACCTGCCAAGCGATATCGATCAGCACTTATCCTGTGCCCAGTCGACAAGACGGCGACCAGCGACATTCCGATGGACGGGCACGCTGAAGGATAAGCCATGACCAGAACCATCATCCCGATGGCCGTCGCCGATGTCTCCGCTTTCGCCAAATCCCTGCGCGAGCAGATCGACAGGCTCGACCGCAAGCCCAGCCATCTCGAAATGCTGAACCTCTTGAGCCGTGCGGCCGGTTTCCGAAACTACCAGCATTTCCGCTCCTCGGCGGAAGGCACCGAGACGATCACTCCTCCGCCTGCCGCGGAGCCGGAGGTCGTGGCGGACGGGACCCGCGTGATGCGTACACTGCGTGTCTTCGACGGTGAGGGCCGCATCGTCCGCTGGCCGGGCAAGCGCTCTCAGCAGCAAATCTGCCTGTGGTTCCTCTGGTCGAAGCTGCCGCGTGGCCGGTCGTTCTCGGAACGGGAGATCGGCGCCTTTCTGGACGGCCTGCATCGGTTCGGCGATGCGGCGCTGCTGCGTCGCGACCTCTTCGACCTCGGTCTCGTCACGCGCAACAGGGACGGCAGCGATTATCGCCGGGTCGAGCGCAAGCCTCCGCCCGAACTCGGGCTGCTGCTTGCAAGGCTGGAACACGGCAGGGAAAAGGCCGCCTGAGCGCTCAGCCCTGCCGGACGATCGCTCCGATCGCGTTGACGAGGATGCGGGCGGCGGTCAGGGCCGCCAGTCCGTCAATATCGGCCGGAGGATATAATTCGACCAGGTCGATCCCTGCGATCCTTGCCTTCCGGCCGGTAGCCGAAATGAGATCGATCACCTGCGTATAGCTGAGACCACCCGGCGTGCGGGCCGCGACACCCGGCATCACGCCGGGGTCGAGCCCGTCGCAATCCAGCGTGATGACGACCTGCGCGCCATCGGGAATATGCCGGAGGGCGGCTTCGACGCCGTTGGCATGGATCTCGCGTGCCGTCACCAATCGGCTGCCGTAGCGCCTTGCCGCTTCGATTTCCGCAAGACGCGCGCTGCCCACGCTGCGGATACCCGCTTGCACGATGCCGGCGACATGCGGCATCTCGCTCGCTCGCCGCATCGGGCTCGAATAGCCGTAGCGCTCGCCGTCCACCTTGTCGCGCCAGTCGATATGGGCATCGATCTGCAGAATCCAGAGCGGACCGGATCCCGAAAAGGCGGAAAGGAAAGGGATCGGTACGGAATCGTCGCCGCCGATCAGGATCGGGACGGCCGGCATTGCCAGAATCTCTCGGGTCCTGGTCTCGATCTGCAGTCGATTGTTTTCGTTGTCATGCAGCCTGGTCGGGATGTCGCCGATATCGAGGCAGCAAAGCGGCCTGTCGTCGAAAAGAGGCCCGTCCAGATCGAAATCCCAGTGACCGACAAGCGAGGCATCCTCCTGGCTCGCGGCACGGATGGCGCCGGCTGCCATGGCATGGCCGCTGCTGTCCTTGTCGGCATAGGTGCTGCCATGACCCGCGGCGAAGATCACGGCGCAGGGCAACCGGTCATCGTCCGGCCGATCGGGAAAGCCGAGAAAGGAGACGGAACCCGTCATCTATGCGCGGCTCCCGTCGAGGAGAGTTCCGATGGTTCCGCGCTGCGGAAGGTGCAGGGCAGCGGTCTCACAGCACCAGCCGGAACCGTGCGAAACCATTCTCGCCGTCGCCGGCATCCTCGATCTTCGCTCCCTTGATCTCAGCGGCAAATGCGCGGCCTTTGGGGCCGGTCTCGAAGACTGCAGTCGTGCCGAGAAGGGGTTTGAACGACCAGTTGCCGTCCGCCGACGGATTGATCGTGCCCTGATCGACGATGTAGCGGACGACCACGTCGCGATTTGTGTCGGGTCCGACGAAGATCACCTTGTCCGCGGCGATCTCCGGGAACTTGCCGCCGCCGCCGGCGCGGTAGTTGTTGGTCACGACGACGAACTTCTGGTTCGGATCGATCGGCTTCCCATCGAAGCTCAGATCGGTGATGCGATGGGCATCGGGATTGGCGACCTTGCCATCCTTGTCGAAGCGCGCCGGCTGTGACAGGTCGATCTGGTAGGTGACGCCGTCGATGACATCGTAGTTGTAGGACGGAAAGCCGTCATTGAGCAGGATTGCGTCCCTGGCTCCGGTTTCTATCTGGTTGAACATGCCCGCCGACATTTCCAGCCAGTTCCTCACCTGCTCGCCGTTGATCAGCACCGCCTGGACAGTATTGGGATAGAGGTAGAGGTCTGCGACGTTCTTGATGGCGATATCGCCCGCCGGGACGTCGGTGTAATATTCGGCACCGCCACGCCCGCCGGCCTTGAAGGGAGCCGCCGCCGAGAGAACCGGATAGTTCCTGTATTCCCCCTCCTTCAGCATGTCCTTGATATACCAGGTCTGGGCGTTGGAGACGATCTGGACGGAAGGATCGTCGGCAACAAGCGCGAAATAGGAATAGAGCGGCGCCGAGGTCTTGCCGACGGCGCGGCGGACATAGGCGAGTGTCGCCTCGTGCTCCGCCTTGACGGCAGCCAGCACTTCCGGCTTGTCCTTGACGTCGGCGACGACCTTGCGATTGTCGTCGCGATGATAGATCGGCCGCGCTTCCGAGGTCGAGTCGACGATCTTCCAGCCGTTGCCGTCCTTTTCCAGAAGAAGATCGATCAGGCCCATATGCGATCCCCAGAAGCCGGCCATCACGGCGGGTTTGCCCATCAGCTTGCCCTTCTTCGCATCGGCGCCGGCGATCCCGTCGAAATCCTTGGGGCCGGGAAAGACGAGGTGCTGGTGTCCGGTGAAGACGGCATCGATGCCTTCGATCCCGGCTAGGTAGAGCGAGGCGTTCTCCATGCGCTCGCTCTGGCCGGAACCGTCGATGCCGGAATGGGAGAGGGCGATGACGATGTCGGCGCCTTCCTCCTTCATGACCGGCACCCATGCCCGGGCTGCATCGACGATGTCGCGCGTCTGCGCCTTTCCTTCAAGGTTCTTTGCATCCCAGACCATGATCTGAGGCGGAACGAAGCCGATGAAGCCGACCTTGATCGGGCTCGTAGCACCCGACCCGTCGCGGACCTGCTTTTCAATGATCGTGTAGGGCTTGAAGAAAAGTTCATCCTGTTTGGGATCGGATGCCAGCATGCCTTTGGTAAGATTGGCACACACATAGGGGAACCCGGAGCCGGCCAGCACCTTGAACATGAAGTCGAGGCCGTAGTTGAATTCGTGGTTGCCGAGCGTGCCGACATCGTAGCCCAGCACGTTCATGGCGGTCATTACCGGATGCTTGTCGCCTTCCTTCATGCCACGCTCATAGGCGATATAGTCGCCGAGCGGATTGCCCTGCAGGAAGTCGCCGTTGTCGACCAGCATCGAATTGCCTGCTTCGGCGCGGATCGAGTCGATGATGGAGGCCGTGCGCGAAAGCCCGAGCGTGTCGTTCGGCTTGTCCGCATAATAATCGTAAGGGTAGACGTGGACGTGGATATCCGTCGTTTCCATGATCCGCAGATGGGCCTGATTGGCCTGCGCGCGGGCCGCGAAAGGATGCAGCATCACCAGGGCGGACGACGCGGCGATACCGCTCAGAACCGTACGGCGGGACATCGGGATGGTTTCGTGGAAGGACGGCATGCTATCTCCCTCTTCGTCATCTGTTGCGCGACACTAGGCCCATTCGCATGGGTGTGCATCACTAAA
>JBQGDG010000225.1:0-2779 GCA_052038935.1 Neorhizobium sp.
GAACGGCGTGCGGAACTCGATGCACGGCTGAAGCAGATCGTGTCCGTGATCGCCGACGAAAGCGTGCGCTACCATTATCAGCAGGACATGCGGAGCCGTCTCGGCGCCTTCTTCTCGCCGGCCGCGGCGGGGGGCGAGCGCCGCCAGGGCTTCCAGCGGGGACGCCCCGGGCCGGCGGGACGACGCGGTGGTCCGCCGCAGAACAATTCCGTCGGCGGGGCCATGGTCGAAAGCGGCACGGCGGGAAGCGCCAGGCTGAACCAGATGCTGAAACTCTCCGGCCATGCCAGGCCGCCGGCGCTGCGGGAGACCGTTCTTGCGCTGACGATCGCCAACCATCCGCAACTGCTGCTCGACGAATATGACGAGATCTCGTCCGTCGATTTCGAGAACCGGGACCTGCAGCGCTTCTGGTCGTGCCTGCTCGCCATTGTCGGCAGGCTCGGCGCGAGGCTGACGGCAGAGGATCTGCATGCGGAGCTTTCCGCCGCCGGTTTCGCCGACCTGCTGGCTGCGATGAACCAGCAGGTGCGCAATGCCCGGCTGTGGACCTCGACGAAGGAGGCCGATCCGCAGGATGCGCTGCAGGCCTATCGCCAGACAAGAGCGCTGCATTCGCGCAACAAGGAGCTGCGCTGGCAGAAGATCGAGCTCGAGCGCGAGATCGCCGACCTGCCGGAAGACGAGGCCGACCGGGGCGATATCCTCCTCAGAGCGCTGCTGGAAATCCAGAACGAGATTTCCCGGCTGGAGAACCAGGAGGCGATCATCGACGGGTTCGGCGTCCTGTCGGGACGAGTGAAGGGGGCGGCCGTCAGTCATTGACCGTGCCATTCCGATCCAGGCCGGGAGAGCCCGGTCGGTCGCCGACCGATCGCGCGGCCGCGGGTCCGCGGCGGCATGGGCGAAAGGCATCAGGGCGAGAATAGACACGAATGACGGCGATTTCCGCCCTTGTTTTGTGACAAACACCGCCTAAATAAGCGACGAGCTGGTGAGCATGCCTGAGAAAAGCAGGCGTAACGCGTCTTTTTCCACTTTTCCTGGGTAAATCCCGGGGAAAAGCTTGACGGATCGTTAATTTGTGGGAATCACCATTTCAAGGCAAGATACGCGGATTGGGTCAAGTGCGCCGGCGCGACCGGCTATCCTCCGTAGACGGTCGGACATCGACGGCTGTCTGTGGTAATCGGGAATTAAAGGTCATTCCGTTACGAGTGGGAAAGTGATTCGCGGCTAGGGCGCGCAAGCCTTCAGCCGCCGGCCACGGGCGCGGCCCATCTGGTGCGGCACGGTGGTGTTCAGGGAAAGTGACGAAATACATGGCAACAAAAGTCAAAGAAAACGAAGAAGCAGATAACGAACGCGAAGCTTCGCACGACGGTCCGCTTCTCGACCTTTCTGATGACGCGGTCAAGAAAATGATCAAGGCCGCAAAGAAGCGCGGCTATGTGACCATGGACGAGCTGAACTCGGTTCTGCCGTCCGAGGAAGTGACCTCGGAACAGATCGAAGACACGATGGCGATGCTCTCCGACATGGGCATCAACGTCGTCGAGGACGAGGAAGCGGAAGACGCTGCCGGCGGCGACGACGACGACAGCTCGGACGGAGACGACGGCGAGAGCGAAGGCGGCGAACTGGCCCCTTCGACCGGCACCGCCGTCGCGACCGCGAAGAAGAAGGAACCGACCGACCGCACGGACGACCCGGTGCGCATGTATCTGCGCGAAATGGGTTCCGTGGAGCTTCTGTCGCGCGAAGGCGAAATCGCCATCGCCAAGCGTATCGAGGCCGGCCGCGAGACCATGATCGGCGGCCTGTGCGAGAGCCCGCTGACCTTCCAGGCACTGATCATCTGGCGCGACGAGCTGAACGAAGGCACGACGCTGCTGCGCGAGATCATCGATCTCGAAACGACCTATTCCGGCCCCGAGGCGAAAGCTGCCCCGCAGTTCCAGAGCCCGGAAAAGATAGAGGCCGACCGCAAGGCGGCCGAGGAAAAGGAAAAGAGCCGCAAGGCCCGCATGACCGCCGCCAACGACGACGACATCACGTCCGTCGGCGGCGAAATGTCGATCGAGGAAGAGGAAGAGGACGACGACGAGTCGAGCCTTTCGCTCGCCGCGATGGAAGCGGAGCTGCGTCCGCAGGTCATGGAAACCCTCGACCTGATCGCCGACACCTACAAGAAGCTGCGCAAGCTTCAGGATCAGCAGGTGGAAGCGCGTCTGGCCGCCGCCGGAACCCTGTCTTCGGCGCAAGAGCGTCGTTACAAGGAACTGAAGGACGAGCTGGTGACCGCGGTGAAGTCGCTGTCGCTCAACCAGAACCGCGTCGACAGCCTCGTCGAGCAGCTCTACGACATTTCCAAGCGGCTGATGCAGAACGAAGGCCGGCTGCTGCGCCTCGCCGAATCCTACGGCGTCAAGCGCGACAGCTTCCTCGAACAGTATCAGGGCGCCGAACTCGATCCCAACTGGATGAAGTCGATCGCCAACCTTGCGGCCAAGGGCTGGAAGGATTTCGCCCGGGCGGAAAACAACACGATCCGCGACATCCGCCAGGAAATCCAGAACCTGGCGACCGAAACCGGGATCTCGATCGCCGAATTCCGCCGCATCGTGTCGATGGTGCAGAAGGGCGAGCGCGAGGCGCGTATCGCCAAGAAGGAAATGGTCGAAGCGAACCTTCGCCTCGTCATCTCCATCGCCAAGAAATACACGAACCGCGGCCTGCAGTTCCTCGACCTGATCCAGGAAGGCAATATCGGCCTGAT
>JBQGDG010000226.1:0-14740 GCA_052038935.1 Neorhizobium sp.
GAAAGCCCGAGCGTGTCGTTCGGCTTGTCCGCATAATAATCGTAAGGGTAGACGTGGACGTGGATATCCGTCGTTTCCATGATCCGCAGATGGGCCTGATTTGCCTGAGCGCGGGCCGCGAATGGATGCAGCATCACTAGGGCGGACGACGCGGCGATACCGCTCAGAACCGTACGGCGGGACATCGGGATGGTTTCGTGGAAGGACGGCATGCTATCTCCCTCTTCGTCATCTGTTGCGCGACACTAGGCCCATTCGCATGGGTGTGCATCACTAAAATGACGGGGAGGGAGATTGCGGCCTGCTGCAGAAAGTGGGACCGCTCAGCGCGTGAGTACCGGCTTTATGTCCCTATGGAAGAAGCGAAAATAGGCCGATACTTGGGCCGCAGCATTCGTGTTCGGGCGGAATTCGATGCCGAGCCGGCCGCTATGGCACCATTTTACCGTGCCTTCCAGAATGCCGAGCTCGTCGCTTTCGATCTTCACGGGACTGCCGGTCGAAGCGCTGAACGGGCCCGTGAGGTCGAGCGCGAGACCGTTGGCGGATAGGTCCACGACCCGTCCCCCCGTCGCTTGACTGTAGTATCGGACCGTACCGGGAATGCGCGTCTTGCGGCGTTGTGCCGAACGGACTTTCATATTGAGATTGTTGATCGGCATTCGATGCCCCCTCGTTATTCCAACACGGACACGCTAGCGACGGGGTATTGAAACACCGCTAGGGCAAACGCTAAAAATGTTGCGGTTCAAGCAATCGGCAGGGCTGCGGCCGCCTCACAGGCCGACATTCGGCTTGTCGATGATCTCGCGCAGCGCGAAGCTGGAATTGATCTTCACCACATGCGGCAGGGCGGAAAGCCAGTCGCGGTGGATGCGCTCGTAGTCCTCGAGGTCCTTTGCGGCGACCCGCAGGATGTAGTCATATTCGCCCGACATCAGATAACAGACGAGGACGTTGGGACAGAGTTTCACCGCCGCCTCGAATTCGGTCAGCGTCTTGGCGAACTGGCCCGATAGCGAGATATGGACGATCACCATCATCTTGTAGTCGAGCGCCTTGTTGGAAAGGCGTGCGTGGTAGCCGCTGATCGTGCCGTTCCGTTCCAGGATGTCGAGGCGTCGCGAGCAGGCCGAGGGCGACAGGCCGACCCGTTCCGCCAGTTCGGCGTTCGAGATCCGACCATTGTCCTGCAAGGTGCGCATGATCGCATGATCGATGGCATCCAGTGAGGTCATTGCTGTATCCTTCGAAAATATCGGTCCATCGCGCAACATTCTGCGAAAATTGCCGTTAACGCAAATCCTCTTCGCAAGGACATTCGGTCGATTCTCTGATGTGCTTGCGCCGGGAACATAACAGGCGAAAGCCCTAACTGAGAGGAACGCTGGATGCGTGTCGGATGCCCGAAGGAAATCAAAAATCACGAATACCGCGTGGGTCTGACGCCCGCGGCGGTGCGCGAATACGTGGCCCACGGTCATGAGGTTCTGATCGAGACGAAGGCCGGTGCCGGCATCGGTGCCGACGACGCCAGCTATCAGGCCGCCGGTGCGAAGATCGTCGCCAGCGCGAAGGAGGTCTTCGAACGATCCGACATGGTGGTGAAGGTCAAGGAACCGCAACCCTCAGAGTGGGTACAGCTACGCGACGGCCAGATCCTGTATACCTATCTCCACCTCGCTCCCGATCCGGAACAGACCAAGGGCCTGCTGGCATCCGGCGTTACCGCCGTCGCCTACGAGACCGTCACCGACGAGCGCGGCGGCCTGCCGCTGCTGGCGCCGATGTCGGAGGTCGCCGGCCGTCTGGCGATCCAGGCCGGTGCGACCGCATTGCAGAAAGCCAATGGTGGCCGCGGCATCCTGCTCGGCGGCGTTCCGGGCGTGCTGCCGGCCAAAGTGACCGTCATCGGCGGCGGCGTCGTCGGCCTGCACGCCGCGAAAATGGCCGCCGGTCTCGGCGCCGACGTGACAATCCTGGATCGCTCGCTGCCGCGCTTGCGCCAGCTCGACGACATCTTCAACGGTCGCGTTCACACCCGTTACTCGACAATCGACGCGCTCGACGAGGAGGTCTTCTCCGCCGATATCGTCGTCGGCGCGGTGTTGATCCCCGGAGCTGCGGCCCCGAAGCTCGTCAGCCGCGAAATGCTGTCCGGGATGAAACAGGGCGCGGTCATGGTCGATGTCGCAATCGACCAGGGCGGCTGCTTCGAGACCTCCCACGCGACGACCCATTCCGAACCGACCTACGAGGTCGACGGCATCGTTCACTACTGCGTTGCCAACATGCCGGGCGCCGTACCGGTGACGTCGGCTCACGCCTTGAACAATGCGACCCTGCATCATGGTCTCGCGCTTGCCGATCGTGGTCTGCGCGCCATCACCGAGGACCGGCATCTGCGCAATGGCCTCAACGTCCATAAGGGGCGGGTGACCAACGCTCCGGTTGCCGAAGCGCTCGGTTACGAAGCCTTTGCGCCCGAAAGCCTGCTGAACGTCGCCTGATGACCGTCGCCCTCCTCTAAGGGGGCGTATCTCGACGATCTTGAGCAAACTACTGACCTGCCGGACGCCGGATGCCTCGCATCCGGCGTTTTCTGTCAGGAAAATCAATTCGATATGATTTAGATATATCGAATACCTTGCGTCAGGCGCCGAATAGACTATCTTTAGATATATCGAAAGATACATCTGAGGAGTTGAAAATGTTTGGACACAAATATGAAGGCCGCCATGGTTGCGGCGAGGTCGGCGGCCGCAAAGGGTTCGAGGAACTGTTCGCCATGCGTGGCGGTCCCTTCGGTCGCGGTTTCGGCGGACGCGGCGGTCCCGGCGGCGGCCGTGGTTTCGGCGATGACGGAGATGGCCGGATCGGCCGCTTCCTGATGCAGGGCGACCTGCGGCTG
Source organism: Neorhizobium sp. (assembly GCA_052038935.1). Taxonomy (GTDB): domain Bacteria; phylum Pseudomonadota; class Alphaproteobacteria; order Rhizobiales; family Rhizobiaceae; genus Neorhizobium. The sequence goes on from JBQGDG010000226.1 coordinate 2,912, forward strand.
CTGGTCCTGGCGCTGATCGAAAAAGAGCCGCGCCACGGCTACGAGATCATCAAGCATATCGAGGACATGACCTACGGCTTCTACGCACCGAGCCCCGGCGTCATCTATCCGACCCTGACCTATCTCGAAGAGGCCGGCTACGTGGTTTCGGAGGCCGACGGCAACAAGAAGCGTTACGTCATCACCGATGAAGGGCGTGCCCATCTTGACGAGAATCGCAGTTTTGCGGCGACCATTCTCGATCGGCTTTCCGAGCTCGCCGAGCGCATCAAGCAGAAACAGGAGCGCAACGAACATCGCCGTGCACATGCCGCCGGTCCCGATCTGCCACGCAGTGTCGACGCGGCATTACTGAATCTGCGCGAAGTCATCGCTGGGAAACTGCAGGCCGATGGCAGGAAGGCAGGCGATATCGTCAAGCTGCTGCTGCAGGTCGCGGAGGATCTCGATGGCGACGGCAACAGGGCCGGCGACACCCCGGCCTGAGCTTGCCCGTCGGGAGAAGCATGAGAACGCGCCGTCCGCTGATGGCGCGCTCCGTTTTCAGGCCGCCGGTGTCGCCCGGACGTACATCGACGCTTCCACCCTATCGATCCGGCACTGGTAGCAATTGTTGCGTGCGGAGCGGACATGCAGATAGGCGATATCGGCGCGCGCCAGCAGATCCTCGGCGCGTGCCTTTATTTCGCCGGTCGGGATTACGGCTCCGCTGCCATAGATGATGCGGTCGTCCCGGCCGTAACCACGTACGATATAGTCGGTGCTCGACAGGATCGGCGGCAAATCTCCCTCGCAGACATATCGCCTGCATGGCGTGGCGTGCAGGAAGATCGGCCCGGTCTCCGCATAGGGTTGCAGCGATGGAAACGGACGATAGGCGAATACGAAAAGCGGCTCGCCGGCATCGATGTTCTGCAGGCAGTGGCGGCAGGGGTGTCCCGGTCCGTCGGAGATTATGGTTTCGGGCGGATGACCGTAGGAATCCCGGCCACCATTCCATAATTTCTCGGCTTCTGCGGCCGGCATCGCACGAAAGCGGATAGTCGACATGGTCTCTCCTTTACTGGGGAGATCATGTGATGATGGCTAACCGTGCGCTCCGCCACCCGTTTCCTGCGCGTCGAGATCGGAGAAGATGAAGAACAGGCCGCCGATCATCGCGAGATAGGCGGCGAGTTCGGAAATCTCCTCCATCAGCTGCGCCGTGTTGCCATCGAGCCAGCCGGCAAGCGGCACAAGGGGCAGATGCCCTTCCGCGGCGGTCGAGGTGAGCATGCCAAGCGCGGTGAAGAGCAGCGACAAAAACGGTACCCGCCGCTGTTTCAGCAATGCAAGTCCTGCAAGCACAAGTCGTTTTGCTACGATGATACCGATCGCGATCAGGATGAGGCCGGCAACCACCGGCGCGACGGCGGGCTTGTACCAGAGATACCGCGAAGCGAAGAGCGGACCATGATCACCCACGCTCGTCGGATCGAAGAAGACGGCGCCCCAGCTCAATTCGCGTCCGACGAGGACGAGGAGGATCATTGCCGCAGACAACCCGAACCAGCGTGCAGGATCGGCAGATCCGCGGAAGAAGACGGCTGCGCCGAGGATGCCGATCACAAGTACGACGACCTGCGCATTCTCCACCGGCTGGTTCTCGTGGCTCCACCATGGCGGCAAAACGAGCGCCATCGGATAGGTGAGGGCGAGCACGACAACGGAGAGCGTGAGGAATATGGAGGCGAGGGGTCGCCAAGGCAGAGGCTTCATTGTGACAGGGATATGACAAGCAGGTGGCAACCGCAACCCGTAGCGATGTCATCTCCCAGGGAATTCTGTCTGAATGTGTTCAGGCTTCGAGGGCGGCGAGCACTTCAGCCCCCGTCATCGGCAGAATGAGGCCTTCGCTCATGCTGACGGGCGAAAAACCCATCATCTGATACAGCTGGATCGCCCGCGGATGATCGAGATTGTTGGTCGTCACCGTAACCTTGGAAGGGTTGTCCTGCCAGGCGGCGTAGAGCGCCTGCAGCAGGAACCATTTGCCGATGCCGTGCCCCATCGCCCGCTCGAAAAGCCCGAAATAGGATAGCTCGACGACGTCATCCTCTTGCTTTGCGAGCTCGAAGAACCCGGCGGGCGCACCATCCACATAGAGCACGCAGATGGAGACCTGCGGCGCATGGATGATCGCGGCAAGCTGGTCGTTGGTGAGCCGCAGACGCTCGTACCAATGCCAGCGTTTGCCGATCTGCCGATAAAGATAGCGGTAGAAGTGCAGCGGTATCTCCGGCGCGCGCATGATTGCCGTCTGCACGTTCGCGGGCACGGGAAGGCTCGCGCGCGGCGGCGCCGTCATTTCGAGGCTTGTGACATGGACCTTCAGCGGTACGGGTTTCTTCGCCATGGATGGGTCCGGCCTAGCGGGTTTCGGCCGGGCCGGTGGTGACCGGCGCTTCTTCGCGAGCGCCCCACTCCGACCACGAGCCGTCATAGAGCGCGTTGTCCTCGTGTCCGAGCGATTCCAGCGCCAGCGTGATGATCGCGGCGGTAATCCCCGAGCCGCAGCTGGTGACGATGGGGCGGCCGAACTCGATGCCGGCTTCGTCGATCGCCTGGCGCAGTTCCGGCAGGCTTTTGAGCTTGCCGTTGACGGAAAACCTGCCGGACGGCAGACTGCGCGCGCCCGGCATATGGCCGGAACGCAGGCCGGCACGCGGTTCGGGCTCGACGCCGCTGAAACGGCCGGCACTTCGGGCGTCGGCGATCTGGTAGGTACCTTCGCTGACGATAGACAGCATGGAGTGGAAATCGATCACCTTGTCGATGCGGAAATCCGGAGTGAAGACGACGGGAGCGGGGGCGGGAACGACCGTATCGAGCGGACGCCCCTCGGCCTTCCAGCCATCGAGCCCGCCATCGAGGACGAAGACGTTTTTCGCGCCCATCAGGCGGAACAGCCACCAGCCGCGTGGCGCCGAGAATATGCCTGGCCCGTCATATACGACGATGCGGTCGTTCTCCTTGATGCCCATTTTTCCCACCGCATCGGCGAAGATTTCGGGAGAGGGGACCATATGGGGCAGCCCGGTCGAATGATCGGCAATCTTGTCGTGATCGAACCTGACGGCCCCGGGAATGTGTCCCTCGGCATATTCCGCATCCGCATCGCGATTCTGCGCGGCGAGATAGAAGGAGGCGTCCACGATCCTGAGGTCGGGAGCGCCCAGCTCTCCCGCCAGCCAATCCGACGAAACCACGAAACGGCTTGTCTCGCTCATGCCATCTTCTCCCTGGGGTTTTTGGTCAGCCCTGCGCCGAAGCCTCGCCGAACCTGATGCGGAAGCGGCGGTTCTCCTTGCCCTTCTTCTCGATCTTGGCGATGTGAATCGCGCCGATCTCGGACGTCGTTGCCACATGTGTGCCGCCGCATGGCTGGCTGTCAACGCTGGAGTTTTCGCCGATGCAGACGAGGCTGACACGACCGAGCCCGACTGGCGGCCGGACATTCTTGGATTTGACGATGCCGGGATTGGCGGCCAGTTCCTCGTCGGTAATCCACTGGACATAGACCGGATGATCGGCCCGCACCAGTTCCATCACCCTTGCCGTGATCTCCTCCTTGTCGAGCGGTTCGCTGACGTCGAAGTCGATACGGGATTCTTCTTCGCCGACCGCCGCGCCGGTGACCGGGTAGGGGCAGACGACCGAGAGGAGATGGCAGGCCGTGTGCATGCGCATGAGATTGAAACGGCGCAGCCAGTCTATCTCGAGCCGCAGCTTTTCGCCGACGAGCGGCTGAGGCTGGTCCGCCAGCGGGACATGCACGACGATATCCTTGCTGGCGCCATGTCTGGCCTGACCGAGAAGAATGCGCGAACCGTCGGCACGCTCGGCAAAGCCCGTATCGCCCGGTTGGCCGCCGGACGTGGCGTAGAAGCAGGTACGATCGAATTCGATGCCCCCGTCCTCGTGAATCGCTGTGACGATCGCTTCTGTCGAAGCCAGATAGAAGTCGTCACGAAAAAGCAGCTGGGAAGACATCATATTCTCGCGGAAATAATCAGACGATCTCGAAGGGAACGGCGATCGACCGCTTCTGCGTCAGCCATGCCGGCACCGGCAGGCCCTTCGATTTCAGGAAGTCGGGGTTGAAGAGCTTCGACTGGTAGCGGTTGCCGTAGTCGCAGAGCACCGTCACGATCGTATGACCCGGTCCGAGATCCTCGGCCAGGCGGATGGCGCCGGCGATGTTGATGCCCGAAGAGCCGCCGAGGCAAAGGCCCTCGGTCTCGACGAGGTCGAAGATGATCGGCAGCGCTTCGGCATCCGGAATGCGATAGGAGAAATCCGGCGTGAAACCTTCGAGATTGGCGGTGATACGGCCCTGGCCAATACCCTCGGTGATCGAGCTGCCTTCCGATTTCATCTCGCCATGCGCATAGAATTCGTAGAGCGCGGCGCCCTCGGGGTCGGCGAGACCGATCTTGATATCGGCATTCTTTGCCTTGAGGCCCATGGCGACGCCCGCGAGCGTGCCGCCGGAGCCGACGGCGCAGATGAAGCCGTTCACCTTGCCGCCTGTCTGTTCCCAGATCTCGGCGGCCGTCGTTTCGATATGGGCTTCTCGATTGGCGACGTTGTCGAACTGGTTCGCCCAGATGGCGCCGGCCGGCTCGGTCCTCGCCAGCTGTTCGGCCAGGCGACCGGACACTTTGACGTAATTGTTCGGGTTCTTGTACGGAACCGCGGGAACTTCGACGAGTTCGGCGCCGAGAAGCTTCAGCGCGTCCTTCTTTTCCTGGCTCTGGGTTTCCGGAATGACGATGACGGTGCGGTATCCCAGAGCTTTGGCGACCAGCGTCAGGCCGATGCCGGTATTGCCCGCCGTGCCTTCGACGATGACGCCGCCGGGCCGCAGCAGGCCCTTGCGCTCGGCATCGCGGATGATGAAGAGCGCTGCCCTGTCCTTGACCGACTGGCCGGGATTGAGGAATTCGGCCTTGCCCAGGATTTCGCATCCCGTTCGTTCCGACGCTGCCGTCAGCCGGACAAGCGGAGTGTTGCCGATGATATCGATGACATTGGGATAGGAAGTCATGAGAAACGCACCCTTTTTTGCTGATTTAAGCTGCGTCCGCCGGATGGACAAGCATGCAGGACGAGAAAATCGGCGGCTTCGCGCCTTAAGGAGGAAAATGCCTCAACCCTCGCCGGGGCGGGGCGGCGATGGATCGGTTCGAGCGGCACGCTACCGGTGAGGGCAGGCGTCCTGTTCTGATATGCGGGTGGAAAGAAAGCGGATTCCGGTCGGGGTTCGGGCAAGCGTGCTCGGGAGCTTCCTGACGACCCCATGGTCAGCCGAGGGAAAACCCCAACAAATGGGGGACTTACTATGCGACCCAAAATCTAGCATCTTTACGTTGTGCGACAGGCCCCCTAAAATTGATGGAAGTTATGTTGCTGAACCTAGAACGGCTCGATCTGCTGATTTCCCACTACGTCGCCGGCTGCCTGCCGGAGCCGGCGCATATCCTTGTCGGTTCGCATCTTGAGATGCAGCCCTGTTCCGCCCGCCTCTCCAACTGCCTGAGCGAGCTTGCAGGCGAGGCTCTCGAGCGAACCGCACCGCTGCCGCTCTCCTCCGCCGACAAGCGCCTCAAAGACATTCTCGAAACCCGGTCGGAGGTTGTCCTGCCACCTCCTGCCGGAGAGCCGGACGATCAGCAATTGCCGCACTATCTTCGGGCCTATACCGGTCGGAATTTGAATGACGTGCCCTGGAAGACGAAGCTTCCCGGTCTGAAACAGCATGTGATCGAAAAATATTCCGGCATGGAATCGAGCCTGCTATGGGCCAGGCCGGGAAGGGCGTTGCCCCATCATAACCATCGCGGGCTGGAACTTACGCTCGTCTTGCAGGGGGAGTTTCGCGATCATCGCGGGGCGTTCGTGGAAGGGGACGTATCCGTCGCCGACGAGTCGATCGAACACAGACCCGTCGCAGGAGACGGCAGTCCCTGCCTTTGTTTTTCGGTATTGCTGGCGCCCATCGCGCTGAGCGGTCCCAGTTTCCGCATCGTCGCCGATATCCTCGGCATATGAGGCAGCGCGTGCTCCATTGGAGCGCTGAGACATTCCGCGCTCCGTCTTCACCTGGTCGGTCTACGTAATCAGTTTACGTGAAGCTGTGCTTCACTCACGGCCTGTTCGAACTGCTGCCGTGCTTCCTCGGGAGTCTTGCGACCATCGAGTGCGGCCCGGCAAAGGCTTCGTGCCCTGACGAAATGCGGACCGCGCATGTCCGGCCAGCGGTCGGTCAGAACAGCGAGCGCTTCGAAGGGCCCGTTGATCATTTCCGTACCCAGACTTCCGAATGCGACTTGAACAGGCTTCTGCCAACTTGCTTGCGGCATGAACCATCCTCCCATCGTTCAGCCTTAGACAATGCGCAGCTTATACCTTGCGTTCCATCGGCGCCACGAGATTCTTCCGGCTCAGATGGCTGGCCGCGGTCGGTCTTCGCGATCAATGAAGATACCGACATCAACGGGCACGGCGCAGCAATACGGCTCAGCCGCGCGCATCGTCCCGAGTTGAATCTTGCGTCGCTTCTGGAGGCTGCGTCGTGCGCCGTTTCTTGCGGCCCCACCAGATGACGAGGCGCCGGCGTCTGCGTCTCACGAAGGGAACGTCGTTCGACAATACCACGAGGCCGAGCGGCAGCATCCAGAAGCCGAGAACCGGCAGGAAGCCGAGCGTGCCCCCTACCATCAGCGCCGAGCCCAATCCGATACGGCCGGCGCGCGATCTCGGCATCGGAATATGCCAGCTGCCGAGCGCCAGCCTACCGCTTCCCGGATCTATGCCGAACCGCCGTGTTTCCTTGCTAGTGACCATAAGGCCCAAAAACCCTTGTTTTCCCGAGGTTTCCTCTTGAGGGAGATGGGGAGGATCTGTGGATTACGCAAGCAAGATGTATTTTTTTTGAAAAACCGCTTGGCAAATCGGAAAAGCATTTGTATTACCCGCCGCACACGCCGCAGCGCGGTGTTCCCTGGTAGCTCAGCGGTAGAGCATTCGACTGTTAATCGACAGGTCGCCGGTTCGAATCCGGCCCGGGGAGCCAAATTCTGTGATAAGTGCCTGCTTTTTTGAGCAATCGAAGAGCAGGCACTTTTCCCTCTCCCACTCCCCGCTTTGATTTGGATCTGCCGCAAGCTGGCGACGGTTGTCATAGAGACTTTGCGTCATCTTATACTCTGTTGCAAATTCAGCCGGATTGTTTTGAACGGCGCGGCTTGCCCTCGACCCTTGCCAGGATATCTCCTTGATCATACCGCACAGGCGAGGGCAGAATGGGCATTTTCGACGGAATATTGGGGCACGGCTCGACCGTCGACCCGAAGGATCTCGATAAGCGTCTGTCAGGCGTGCTGATCGACGGAGAAACGCCGCAGATTGCTTTCAGGGTGATCCGCGATTTTTTCGTTTTCACGCAGTGGCGCATCATCCTCGTCGATATTCAGGGCATCACAGGGAGCAAGGTCGACTATATGTCGATCCCCTACAAAGCCGTGACGCGCTTCTCGGTGGAGACCGCCGGCACGTTCGATCTGGATTCGGAGCTGAAGATCTGGGTTTCCGGCAGTTCGACGCCGATTGAGAAGACCCTGAAGAAGGGCACCGACGTCCGCGGCATCCAACGTGCGTTGGCGACCGGGATATTGCGCTAGCTATATGTCATCGCGACCGGTCTCTTTCAGGAACATCCATCCGACGCCGACGTTTATGTACCGCTGAGGCGATCGCCTCAGACAATCATATCGGAGGCAAACATCATGGGTCGCGGCATCCTTCTTTGGCTGTTGGGTATTCCCCTGCCAATCGTAATTCTTCTCGTCCTTTTCCTGCGTTAGGAGGGCGACATGTCCATGTACAAAACCGGCGTATCGGATGTCGGTATCGAATCCTCGGCGCCCGCCTTGGCCTGGGGGCCGGTGATCGGCGGCGCGGTGGGTGCTTCTGCAACGACACTCATCCTGCTGCTGCTCGGTTCTGGCGTCGGGCTGACCATGGTATCGCCATGGGCGGGAGAAAGCGCATCGTTCACGGCCGTAACCGTCACGGCGGCGATATGGTTCGTGGTTGTCCAATGGCTGTCCTCAGCCCTCGGTGGCTATCTTACCGGCCGGCTGCGAACGAAATGGGTCGGTGTTCACACCGATGAAGTTTTTTTCCGCGATACGGCACATGGCTTTCTGAGCTGGGCACTGGCCACTGTTGTGGTGGCTGGCCTGGCAGGATCCGCTTTCACCTCGCTCGCGGGCTCAGGCGTTCAAGCGGTTAGCTCGGCGGCTTCAACCGCGACGGTAGCTGGCGCAGCCGCGTCAGCAGGCGGCAATACCTCAGGCCCTGATTTGGACACCAGTTATTTTACCGATGCGCTCCTGCGTCCCCAGGACATGCGAGCACGGGCTGAAACAGACGACGCCGCGGCCAGCGCAGAAGTTTCGCGCATACTGATGAACGGCGCTGTTCAGGGTGAAGTACCTGAGCCAGATAAGGCATACCTCGCAACACTCGTTGCATCTCGAGCCGGCCTCACCCCGGAGGAAGCTCGCGCGCGGGTCGATGGCGTCCTTAAGCGAATCGAGGATGCGAAGATCGCAGCACAACAGGCGGCCGATGAAGCCCGGAAAGCTGCGGCTACCACTGCACTGCTCGGTGCTGCCTCGCTGCTGGTGGGTGCCTTCATTGCCTCGGCTGCTGCTGCGCTGGGTGGCCGCCAGCGTGACGATGAGGAAGCGACGTATATCGTACAGAGATAAGGTTCAGCTGATCTCGAGAGAGTAGGGCGGTCGGCGTAAGTCGGCCGCCTTTTGCCGTAAAGGAATGCTGCCCGATGCTTCCACCGGGCAACCCTTCAAATCCGATTGCTAGAACAGGATATCGGACATCGAGAACTTTCCGTCTGCCGTCACGGTCACGCGCTCTCCATTGAACCAGACCTCTGTCGTGTCCCCGTCGATCGCCACCAGGTGGCTGTTCGACCTCGGGCTGAGCCAGGAATCGTCAAGACACGATGATACGCCGGGACCTTTGCCTGCCGCAGGCCAGAGGCGCCAGTGCCAGTCGCGGGTTGGGCTGTGGGGCTCGGCGCGCCGGCGCGATGACCGGACAATAAGCTGATACGGCCGTGACTACATCCAAAGCGGTAGTCACGGTGTTGAAACTTCAGGCGTAATATTCCGTTAACCAGCGGGAGGAAAATGCCATGAAGAAGGATCCTGACAGGGTGAGAAGAGATACAGCGGATGGCAAGAACCAGTGCGTCCGTTCGTCGTGCGAGGAGGTCGGTGCGAATGCTGAAGAGCAACGGCAGATGCTGAGGCTGCTCGGCAAGGTCGCGCCGAAGCACGAAATCGCAGCGAATCTGCGGGGGAGGCCGCCGAAATTCCGATAACAGAAAAGCTCACGCCGCAATCCTGGCGTTGATCTTCGGCGTATCCGTGCGGTAACGTCCGTCCGGACGAAGGTATTCGGCGCTCACCAAGCTCAATGGCGACGGGGAACCGGCCTTCGGCTCGATAGCGATTGAGCATGGATTTCCACATCGACGTTTAGTCGGCACGGCACGATCGTCTGGTCGTACCGGCTGAAGATTTTCGATTGTCCTCAAGCGGTACGCAGCCTTCGGCGATGCCGGAGGCCAGGCTCATGACAAGGGGTAGCAGCGCAGGCATAAACGCCGGCGGATGCCAGCTCCTTCGGAAGCGACGACAGAAATGGCTGATCGAGGCCTCTTTTGCAGGAGAGGGGCGGATGCCCGACCGGCGAAAGTAGATGTTGCCTCCTTCCAGAGAGGCGTTGCCGGAAATATGTGTGACAGCTAAAATATCCTGCCTAGCGGGGGAGGGTGTCATGAACATCGTCGGCAACAGCAAGTCAAACAGACTGGAAGGCACCGGTAAAGCGGACAAGATTTCCGGTTTCGGAGGAAACGACAAGATCTCCGGGCGGAGAGGGGACGACAGGATCGACGGGGGATCGGGCGACGACAGCATCGGTGGCGGTGCAGGTCACGATCGCCTCAAGGGCGGGGCCGGGGAGGATACTTTCGTTTTCCGCTCCTTCAAGGCCGCGGATTCGGACACGATCCCGACTTCAAGCACAACGTCGACGAGATTGCGCTCGATCACACCGTGTTCTCCGCTCTGGATGCCGGGAATTTGCCGAAGTCGGCTTTCTACGCGGGCAAGGTGGCTCACGACGCCAATGATCGGTTGGTCTACGACAAGGACAGCGGCCGTCTCTATTACGATGACGATGGAACCGGTCCCCATGGCCAGCGCCTTATCGCCACGCTAGCCAACGAGCCCACCTTGAGCGCCGGTGACTTCGTGATCCTCTGAGGGCGTTTCGGTTCGCCTTGGCATCCGGACCTGGTCGCATGAAAAGAGTGCGTTCTCTCGAGAATTCCTGCAGTGAATAAAGAAGGACAGCGCGACACTGCACGACGTGCGAGGCTGGTGCGGCCGATGCAGGAACGGGAGCCGTGTCTCGGCGCATCGCAACGGGTCGTGGGGCGGGATGCCGACATCCGGTCAGGCTGATCGAATTCGAGACCGCACCCGTTAATGTCGGGATATCCGCACGCGGACGTTTTCTTTTCCGGCATTCGTTCCATATTTCCCGATCTGATGGGCGCTGCGGGCGATGTCTTGCCGTCGCCGGCATATCGGGGGTTACATGACGGCATTTCGTGCTCGTTCCAATTCGATGACCATGGTTTTCGCCGGGGCCATGCTGGCGACGCTGATGGTCGCCATGCCGTCCTTCGCACAGGAGCCGTCCCAGGCGTTGCGTCCGCAGGCGCGGCCGGAAAACGCGCCGCAATGGACGAGGCTGGTCAGCGCGCATCTCCAGCGAAGGGCAGGAGTTGTCGTCGCCGCCAGCCGTCAGCATGGCATCGTCGGGAACTATTCCCTCAAGATCGGATTCAATCTCCTGCCAGACGGTTCGGTGTCGGATGTCCACCTCGTCGAGGGATCCGGCGAAGAGAAGATCGATGCGGCGGCCCTGCGCATTCCCGGTCTCTCCGTACCCTTTCCCGAATTCACTGCCGACATGTCGCGGCAACCGAAGCCGATCGTCGCGCCCTTCCTGTTCAGGCTCACGCCCAAACCACCTGCGCCTGCTGCTCCCTGACTGCTCCAAGGGCTGCAGGGACGTCCGGTTCGATGGCCCTTGACTTTCGTTCCAAAAAAGAACAAATAGGGAACATGATGGAGGTGCAGAATGAACCGTGCCGATGAAGTCGCCAAGCGCGCCCTGGAACTGGTTGCGGCATCGCGGGCCCTGCGGGAACGCCATGATCAGCAGCGTCGGGAAATTTATGAGCGCGTGCAGATCGCTGCGCTGCGCAAGCCGAATATTCCCAAAGGCGTACAGCTGAGGCTGAACCTGCAATAGCCGAGGATCCGCCGCCCGTTTCGGCCGGCTGGTGGCCTGTCGTGGTCGGCCGGAAAGCTTTCGGCGGGAATTGTGCGCGATGCCAACCGGCCTGCCAAATGCCGATCCTTGCCACAGGAATCCCGGCATCGGCTACGAGCGAGATCCGGCACGATATCACTCTGCGGAAGATTTACGTCAGAGCCCGAGATTGCCTTAAACTCACGATACCTTCTCGAGAGGCGACCCGTAATGTTGACGTGGGAGCGCTCTGAATGTCGACGGGATGATCACGATCATCGGGAACGTGGCGGATCGGGTAAGGACGCATTCGTCTCCGAGGCCTGTTGCGGGGCGATCGGTTCCTTCGCTCTCCCCAATTCGGGT
>JBQGDG010000227.1:0-14530 GCA_052038935.1 Neorhizobium sp.
GGCGTCATCCCGCGGCAGGATTACGAATATCTTCTGCAACACGGCGTCGCCGCCGTCTTCGGGCCCGGCACCAACATCCTCGACGCCGCCAATTCGATCATCGACCTTCTCGAAGGAAAGCGGAGAAACGCCGTGGCATGACGGGCGGGAAGGAATTTTTCTCTCTTTCGTAAACCGCAGGGTCGAAACAGCCGTGCTCAAGCCTTAGCTCGACAATACGCGACCCAAGCCCTCTTGCCGCCGTCGGAATGAAAGCAATCAATCCATGGCTGTGATAACGATTGTCGAAAAAGTCTCCGCCGGCCGCCGAGGCTTCGACAATATTGCCCGACATCAGACCGGGCACGGCCCTGGTGCCGGCAGCAGGGTTTTCCCTGGCGGACCCTGAGATCGTTTCCCGGGCGCCCGATATCGTTGCGCATCAGGTCCTCGCGATCCTGCTCTGTAACAATTCGCCCTGCTGCTCCAGCAGAGGATAGGCTGTGGCGGCCACGAGGTGGGAGTTGATCTGCTTCAAGTCGCGAAGGAGGTCCAGATGCAGGGAACTGGTTGCGGCAGATGCCAAGTCTCCTTCCCGCAGCTGGTCGAAGTGAACATTCGTGCCCTCCCGCTCCGCCTTGCGAAAAACCACTTTCTCTTCGGCAAGCATGTGGGCCATGCGCTCGTCCTGTGACATGAACAAGGCTGCAGACATGCGAAGGTTCGTGATCAGGCGATCAAACAGGCCGTTCAGGTTCTCGACGGCGCTTCTTGAAAAATTGATGCCGCGTCTCAAACGCTTGGCGAGATGTGGCAGAACATTCTGGTCCAGTACATCACCGGCCTGCTCCAGGGCCGTCGAAAAGATCAACATCTCTTCGAGGCGCCGCTTGTCGGCATCGCCGAGTTCCTCCGGGTCGATGGATGTCAGGTATTGCTTGATGGCCATATTCAGCCGATCCAGGACCGTATCCTGCTTTCGCAACGCCGAGAGCGCCTTGCGGTCAGTGCTCGTAAGGGCGGCCTTGGTTCCCACCAGCATTTCTTCCAGAAGGTCGACGAGACGCAATACCTCTCGTGCCGCAGCCTGCAAGGCAACTATCGGTGTTTCCTTGGCCGCGGGATCGAGATAACGCGGCTGCCCCGGATCGTTCTCATTTGTCTTCTGCGGCATCAGCCTTGTTAGCGCGTCGGCCAGGGGATTGAGGAGCGGCATGAAAAAAACAGCTACCGCGAGATTGAAAGCGGTATGAAAATTGGCCACGAGGCGGCCGCCTTCGGTCTCGAACAAGGTCATCAGGTCTGTCACGGGATCGATAAACAGCATAGTCGCCGCAATGCCGACGACCCGCGTGAGCAGGTTGCCGATGGGCAGCCGGCGTGCCGAGAGGTCGGCGCCCGATTGACCCTCGATGACAGGATTGATCGCCGTTCCAAGATTGGCACCGAGCGTCAGTGCAAAGGCCTGATAGGGGTCGAGCAGGCCCTTGCTGGCGAGCGACATGATCAGAAGGACCACCGCGACGCTGGAATGAGCCGCCCATGTCAGCGCGGCGGCCAGGAGCAGACTGAGCGCCGGTGCCGACGAAACGGCACGAAGAGCAGCTTCGAGACCGGGTGTGTCCGCATACTCGGTCAGGACGTCCAGCAACTGGTGGAGCGCCAGAAGCATGAAGCCGATGCCGATGAACACGCGTCCGAGATCGTGAACCTGCGGGTTCTGCCCCTGCCTGAACATCAGGACCCCTGCGAGTATAAGTGCCGGAGAAGCTGCTGCGACGTTGAAGGACAGTACCTGCACGATAAGCGTGCTGCCGACGTTCGCCCCAAGCATAACCGCCAATGCAGGCACGAGACCGACCAGGCCATTGGCGGTGAACCCGGTCGCCATCAGGCCGGTCGCAGTGCTGCTCTGGAGGATCGCGGTCACGCCCATGCCGGCAACAAAGGCCTTGAGGCGGTTGCTGAGCGCGTGCACCAGGAAGGATCGAAGGCTTGGACCAAAGGCACGCTGAATGCCCGTCTGCACCATCCTTGTTCCCCACAGCAACAGTGCGATATGACCGGCAAGAGCGACGAGGGCAATAACGAAGGACATGGCATTTCCACAGAGATAATGGCAATTAACCGTTAGCCGCCTAATATGTTTCCATGGTTTCCCGGTGGCAAGTGGAAGCTGTCGTACCGTGTCTGCAAGCGCAACCGGTCTGCGTCAGATGCGTTTGCCGTCGCGGTCGAAAAGATGCAGGCGATCCGGTGCGGCAGCAAGATCGACTGTTTCTCCGATCGCGATGGCGGAGCGTCCGGGAACGCGGAAGACGATGGAGCTGCCGTCCTCGGCCGAGCCGTGAACGTAACTTTCAGCTCCGACCAATTCGACGGCCATGACTTGCACCTTGGCGCCAAAGCCGCGATCGCCCGATCCGTCGCCGACGATGATGTCTTCCGGGCGGATGCCGATGGTTTCCACATCGGACGGCAATGCGGCGCCAGGTCGCGTCCATCCGCTATCCGCACCGTGTTTCACGAGATTCATCGACGGTGAGCCGATAAAGGTTGCGACGAAGGTCGTCGCCGGTTTCTCGTAGAGTTCGATCGGCGTGCCGACCTGCTCGATGCGGCCGGCATTGAGGACGACCAAGCGGTCGGCGAGCGTCATCGCCTCCATCTGGTCATGGGTCACATAGATCGAAGTGGTCGCCAGCGAGCGCTGCAGGCGGCGGATCTCGACGCGCATCTGTACGCGCAGCTTCGCATCGAGGTTCGACAAAGGTTCGTCGAACAGGAAGGCGGCCGGTTTGCGGACGATGGCGCGGCCCATGGCGACGCGCTGACGCTGGCCACCGGAGAGCTGCCGTGGCTTGCGGGCAAGAAACGGTTCGATCTCCAGCGCGCGCGCCGCCTCCGCGATGCGCCGTTCGATCTCGTCGCTCGGCGTACCGCGGTTCTTCAGGCCGTAGGCGAGGTTCTGCTTCACCGTCATATGAGGGTAGAGCGCATAGTTCTGAAACACCATGGCGATATCGCGCTCGGCCGGTTCCAGTGCGTTCACCCGCTTGCCGGCGATCGTCACGTCGCCTCCGGTGATGCTTTCCAGCCCTGCCACCATGCGCAGCAAGGTGGACTTGCCGCAGCCGGATGGTCCCACGAGTACGATCATCTCGCCATCGGCAATGTCGAGCGACACGCCCTTGATTGCCTCGATATTGCCGCCATAGGTCTTGCGGACGTCTTTCAGTTCAATCGTTGCCATTACTTTTCGGTCTCCACCAAACCTTTGACGAACCAGCGCTGCATCAGCACCACGACGATGACGGGAGGAATGATCGCCAGGATCGCGGTGACCATCACGTAGTTCCAAGGGGTCGACGCATCGGTGAAATCGACCATGCGGCGCAGACCGATAATGATCGTGTTCATCTCCGCCCTGTCGGTGACCAGAAGCGGCCACAGATATTGCGTCCAACCGTAGATGAACAGGATCACGAACAGCGCGGCGATATTGGTCATCGACAGCGGCAGCAGGATATCCCTCATGAAGCGGAACGGTCCGGCATTGTCGATACGGGCCGCCTCGACCATCTCGCCCGGAATGGTGAGGAAGAATTGCCGGAACAGGAAAGTCGCCGTCGCCGATGCCATCAGCGGCAGGGTCAGGCCCGCATAGGTGTTCAACAGGCCGAGGTCGACGATCACCTTGTAGGTGGGCAGGATGCGCACCTCCACCGGCAGCATCAGGGTGACGAAGATCATCCAGAAAAAGCCCATGCGGAAGGGGAAGCGGAAGAACACGATCGCAAAGGCCGACAGGAAGGAGATGACGATCTTGCCGACGGCGATGGCGATCGCCACGACGAAACTGTTGAACAAAAGACGTTCGAGACTGACACCGACGACGCGCTCGACGCCGCCGGAAATGGATTCGCCGTAGTTCTCCATCATGTGGCCGCCGGGCAAGAGCGATATGGGTGGCCGGATGATGGCGCTCGACGTCGCCGTCGAGGCGATGAACGTGTAGTAGATCGGAAAGGCGACGATGATGATGCCGAAGATCAACATCAGATGCGCCATCAGGGTCGCGACGGGGCGGTTCTCGATCATCCGATATCCTCAACCATAATGCACGCGGCGTTCGACGAAGCGGAACTGGAAGGCGGTCAGCGCGATGACGATCACCATCAACACGACCGACTGGGCTGCCGAAGAGCCTAGGTTCAGGTTCACGAAGCCGTCGTTGTAGACCTTGTAGACAAGCGTCTCGGTGGCCTTTGCCGGTCCTCCACCCGTGACGGAATGGATGATCCCGAAGGTGTCGAAGAAGGCGTAAACGGTGTTGACGACCAGCAGGAAGAACGTGGTCGGCGCCAGAAGCGGGAAGACGATCGTCCAGAACCGCCGCGCGCCGCGGGCGCCGTCGATTGCCGCAGCCTCCAGCAGCGATTTCGGGATCGCCTGCAGGCCGGCGACGAAGAACAGGAAATTGTAGCTGATCTGCTTCCAGGCGGCCGCAACCACGACAAGCGTCATGGCCTGGTCACCGTTCAAAAGCGGATCCCAGGCAATGCCGTTGCGGCGCAGGATATAGGCGAACGTGCCCATGGCGGGGTTGAACATGAACAGCCACAGCATGCCGGCGACAGCAGGTGCCACCGCATAGGGAACGATCATCATCGTGCGGTAAAAACCCTTGCCGCGCACCACAGTGTCGGCCGCCGTCGCCAGCAAGAGGGCGATGCCCATGGAAAGAAGCGCGGTCGCAGCGCTGAAAATCACGGTGACGCGCAATGCGTGGAGATAGTTCCCGTCCGACAAGATGGCGGAAAAGTTGGCAAATCCGACGAAGCTGCTCTGCAGACCGAAAGGGTCCTCGCGCATCCCCGACTGGTAGAGCGCCTGGCTGGCCGGCCAGAAGAAGAAGATCACGGTCAGGATGATCTGCGGGGCAACCAGAAAGTAGGGCAGGATCTTGTTGGGAAAGACGACACTTTGCACGAAGCGGGCTCCATCAAGAGGCAAAGGAGCGTCCGCGCGGTTCTTTCCGCGCGGGCGCAAAGCGAAGCTTATTGGCCGATCGCCTCCTGGATGGCGGCATTGCCTCGTTCGACCGCCTTATCGAGGGCGGTCTTGGCATCCTGCTTACCGGCGAGCATGGCTTCGAACTCCTCATTCATGATGTCGCGCACCTGCGGCAGGTTGACGAGCCGAACCCCCTTGGAGTTTTCCGTCGGTGCCTTGCCCATCATTTGCAGAAGCGGTGTCTCGCGGCCCGGGTTCTTGTCGTAGAAACCGGACTTCTTGGTTTCCTCGTACGCCGCCATGGTCACCGGCATATAGCCCGAGACCTGGTGCAGGCGGGCCTGGATCTCGGTCTGCGAGAGGAAGTTGAAGAAGGTGGCGACGCCCTTGTATTCCTCGTCGCTCTTGCCGGCGAAGACCCACAGGCTGGCGCCGCCGGGACTGGTGTTCTGCGGCCGGCCGGGGCCGTCTTCATAGGGCAGCTGCCCGATCCCGTATTTCAGGCCGGATTTGATGATGTCGCCGAGCCCGCCGGAAGATTCCGTCAGGATGCCGCATTCGCCGGAGGTGAACAGTTGCTTCGCTTCCGAGGTGCGACCGCCGTAACGGAAGGCTCCGTCCTTGGCGAGGTCGGCAATGTCCTGGAAGTGCTTGACGAACGGCTCGGCGTTGAAGGCCAGTTTCACGTCCGTTCCGCCAAGGCCGTTTTCGTTGCTGCCGTAGGAGATGTTGTTCCAGGCGGCAAAGTTCTCCGTCTGGATCCAGGTCAGCCATGTCGAGGTAAAGCCGCAAGGGGCCGCACCGCTGCTCTTGATTTTCCGGGCCGCCTCGAAGACCTCACCCCAGGTCTTGGGCGGCGTGTCCGCATTCAGGCCGGCTTTCTCAAAGACGTCCTTGTTGTAGTAGAGGA
This sequence comes from Neorhizobium sp., assembly GCA_052038935.1. GTDB lineage: Bacteria > Pseudomonadota > Alphaproteobacteria > Rhizobiales > Rhizobiaceae > Neorhizobium. The sequence continues at coordinate 5,906 of JBQGDG010000227.1, forward strand.
TCGGCGACGAGGAGTTGTAGGGGAAGGACAGCATCGTGCCGTCCGGTTTGGAATAATAGGCGACGATTCCCGGCAGGTACTGTGACTTGTCGAACTTGAAACCACCTTTTTCGAGCACGTCGGCGACCGGGACGATGGCGCCCTGCGCTCCCATCATCACGCCGCTGCCGGCATCGAATACCTGCATGATCGCCGGAGGCTGCTTGGCTCGGAAAGCGGCAATGCCGGCGTTCAGCGTTTCCGGATAGGTGCCCTTGAATACGGGCACGACCTTGTAATCGGACTGGCTTTCGTTGAACTCCTTGGAAAGCTGGTCGACCACCTCGTTATTGGCGCCGGTCATGGCGTGCCACCACGAGATTTCGGTAACGGCAAAAGCGCTCGATGCCATCAGGAGCGATGTCGTGGCCGCAACTGCCGATGCAAGAATAATCCTCATGGACTTGTTCCTCCCTTTTCCATGAAAGCTTTGCCGGGAAGACCCGGCGGCGATTTTAGACGGGACCCTCCCAGATCCCGGCATCTTTGCTTCTCCGCCTCTGCAGGAATGCAGGGGCAAAGTATCGTCCACTCACACCCCGGCAATTCGACGAAGGTCGTCTATTGCACCAGGGCCCGCAGCCAGAACCGGCGCCCCCCTGGTCAGGTTTCCGTCTTCTACCGGAAAAGGCAGGAACCACCCGCCGGCTTCCCGCACCAGGCAGTAGCCGCCAAGGCAGTCCCAGGCGTGCATATGGGGTTCGTAATAGCCGGCGAGGCGCCCTGCGGCGACGTAGGCGAGCATCAATGCGCCTGAGCCCAGGCGTACGAAGTTTCCACCGTTTTCCAGCAGGTCCTCGACCATCTTGCCGACAGAAGCAGGCGTGACGTGATGATTGGCGCCAATACCGGTAACGGCAGTGCGGATCGTCTTCTTGCTGTCGAGTGTCAGCGGCTTGCCGTTCAGTGTAGCCCCTTTACCGAGGGCGCTCGAATAGGTCTCGTCATGGCACGGTACGCGGATTACACCGACGACGGGCTGGCCGTCATGAAGGACGGCGATCGACACGCACCAGTTCGGCATGCCGTGAACGAAGGGACTGGTGCCGTCGATCGGATCCACGACCCAGGTAAAGCCGGAGCGGCCCTCCACAAGACCATACTCCTCGCCGAGGAAACCATCCTCGCCAAATACCTCGGAAACCCTGTCGCGGATGAGGGTTTCGACATTGCGGTCCGCAATCGAAACCACGTCCTGCGGATCGCTCTTGGTCTCGATCACCAACTCGTCGCGACTGGTGAAATAATCGAGGGCGAGATTTCCTGCCTCGCGTGCGATCACTTCCGCCAATGCGTGGCGGGAACTGATCTGAGGGCTTGGGCTGTCCATGAAAATATTGGTCCTGTCCATGATGTCATTCGGCGATGATGGCTATGCCGCGATTCTTGAGGCCGATTGATACCGGTGTGCCGGGCGGAAGCGGACGGTCGACCGACGAGTCCACGATATACAAAGTCCCGCCGTTCGTTTCCGCCTCGTATTCGATGTGGTCGCCAAGATAGGCCGCATGGCTGATCTTTCCGGGAAAGGCGGCGCTCTCAGCCGGTTCGAGCGTGATCGCGTTCGGTCGCACCGCGAGCTTGCCTCTACCCGGTCTTGCCCCTCGCGACGGTACGACGTGCCTTAGTCCTTCGACCACGATCGTGGCGTCGGCGCCACTGATGTCGATGACTTCGCAGGCGACGACATTCGCCTCGCCGATGAAGTCTGCAATGAAGGGAGAGGCCGGCGCTTCATAGAGTTCACGCGGCGTTCCTTCCTGCGCGATCTCGCCATCCTTCATCACGATGATCTTGTCGGATACGGCGAGCGCCTCGTCCTGGTCGTGGGTGACGTAGACGGCGGTGAACTGCAGGCGTTGCTGCAACTCGCGAATTTCGGTGCGTACCCGACGTCGAAGACGGGCGTCGAGATTGGACAGCGGCTCGTCGAGCAGAAGCACCTGAGGCTCCAGCACCAGCGCACGGGCAACGGCGACGCGCTGCTGCTGGCCGCCGGACAGTTCCGCCGGCAGGCGGTGGCCCATGCCGGCGAGGCCGACAAGCTCAAGCCCGTGCTCCGCCTTTTCCCGTGCCTCTCTCTTCCCGAGCCCCGAGGATTCCAGCCCGTAGGCGACATTGGCGAGCGAGTTCATGTGCGGAAACAGGGCGTAGGACTGGAACACCATGGAGACGTCGCGCTCGTTGGCCGGCAGCATGGTGACATCCTTGCCGCCGATCAGGATGCGCCCGGAGGTCGGATGCTCCAGACCGGCGAGCATGCGCAGCGTCGTCGTCTTGCCGCAGCCGGAGGGGCCGAGCAGGGTTACCAGGGTGCCGGGTTCGACCGTAAGCGACAGGTCGGCAATGGCTGTGAAAGCGCCGAACATCTTGCGCACGTTCTGGAAGACGACGGAACCGGCATGGGCGCTTGTCATGCGATTTTCTCCTGCGGCATGGATGTCGGGACGCGGGTTCGCGAGACCGAGATGCGGTTTTCACGGCGCAGCCTGCGTTCGCCCACCACCAGCTGGAAGCCGACGATCACGGCGATCATCACGAAGATCAGCATCGAGGAATAGGCGATAGCCACGCCATATTCGCCGTTTTCGACGAGGCCGACGATATAGGAGGTCGCCATGTTGTACTGGGCGCTGACAAGGAAGACGACGGCGCTGATCGAGGTAATGGCGCGGACGAAGGAATAGACCAGAGCTGCCGTTATGGCGGGTCGCAAAAGTGGAAGAATGACTTTGCGGATCGTGCGGAAACTGTTGGCCCTCAGCGTCATCGAGGCTTCGTCGAGGCTCTTGTCGAGCTGGCTCATCGCCGCGATCCCCCCGCGTACGCCGACCGGCATGTTGCGGAAGACGAAGCAGGCGACGAGGATGAGCGCGGTGCCCGTCATTTCCAGAGGCGGCAGGTTGAAGGCCATGATGTAGCTGATGCCGATGACGGTGCCGGGAATGGCGAAGCTCATCATCAGGGCGAATTCGAACAGGTTCCGGCCGGCGAATTTCTGCCGAACGATGACATAGGCGGTGGCTAGGCCGACCGCCGCCGTAAGCGGCGCCGAGATCAGCGCAATCTCCATCGTCGTCCAGAAGGAGTTCCAGGCGACGCCGGTCCAGGCCAGCGAGCCGTCGCGGATGGTGACGGAAAAGGCTTTCGCGTAGTGGGCGAGTGTCAGCGTGTTATCGAGGCCCCAGGTTTTGACGAAGCCGCCGAAGATGATCATGCCGTAGACAACGAGCGTAAAGATCATCCAGGGAATGACGACGGCATGGACGGCGATCGACAGCGGGCGGGGCAGGGCGATGTGAATGCCGCTGTCGCCCTTGCCGGTCACGGTCGCGAAATTCTTGCCTGCCAGCCAGAACCGCTGGGCGAGGAATGCCGATAGGGTGAAAGACAGCAGGATCATGGCCAATACGGCAGCCCGGGCAGGGTCGTTCTGCGAGCCGACGACGGCAAAGAAGATTTCCGTCGACAGGACGCCATGGCTGCCGCCGAGCACGAGCGGGTTGCCGAAATCGGCCATGCTTTCGATGAAGCCGATCAGGAAGGCGTTGGCGAGGCCGGGCTTCATCAGCGGCAGGGATATCCGCCAGAAGGTGCGCCAGCGGTCGGCCCGCAGTGTCTGCGAGGCTTCCTCCATCGACGGGCTGACGCCTTCGACGACGCCGATCAGGACGAGAAAGGAGATCGGCGTAAACGACAGGACCTGCGCGATCCATATGCCGGTCAGGCCGTAGAGCCAGCGGCTCGGCTCAATGCCGAAGGTCGTCGCCAGCGTTTGCGTCACGACCCCGGCGCGGCCGAAAAGCAGCGTGAGCGCGAGGCCGATCACGAAAGGCGGGGTGATGATCGGCAGGACGGTCAGCAGGCGGAGCCCCTTCTTGAAGGGAAAGCGGGTGCGCGTCGCCACCAGTGCGAAGGCAAGTCCGAGCGCGGTCGATCCTGCAGCGGTCATGATTGCCAGAAACAGGGTGCGCCAGGCGATGCCGCAACGGGCGCCGCCGATCAGGCAGTCGAGGCTCCAGATCGACGGGTCGACGAAATTGCGGCTGAAGCCGTCGATATTCACCGAACCGTCGAAATCCTGAAAGGCACCGATGAACATGCTGCCGATGGGATAGAATACGAAGACGGCGACGAGAAAGACGAGTATCGAAATCGTCGAGACGACGAAGGCATCGCCCCGCATCACGCCGCGTTCGGCCAGACCGAAAGAGAAGATGAGGACGAAGGCGACCGCCGAAACGACGGCGCCAGCGCCCATCGGCGGCTGCCCGTCCCGCAACTGGCCGAAAACGGCTTCCGTAATCGTCCAGTTCCAGCCGGGTACGCCGATCGCCAGACCTTGCAGCGCAAGGAACAGGACGCCGAAGGCTCCGGCTACGGCAAGAAGCCTGCCGCGGGCCATAGGATCGGCAACGAAGCGGGCACCCAGGGCAAGCGCATAGGCGAGAAGCACCCCGATCAGCCACAGTCGACCATGTACGAAGATCTGCGGAATGCCGGGAGCAACGGGTTCCTCCCCCGGAAAGTCGCCGATCCAGGAAAACGACATGAAGCCGTCATCGATCCGATACCAGGGCACGACCACAAGAGCCGCAAGGCCAAGGCCCAGAACGGTGTCCAGTCTGCGGTTGCGATTATCCATGGCCCAAGGCGACCTCATCAATCGAGACAAGTCGTGGCTGCCGCGCCCATCGGATGCGGGGCGCGGCGGCGGCGGTCAGGGTCAGTTGGCGTTGGCGCCGATCTCCTTGTCCCAGCGCTCGAGCAATTTCTTGCGTTCGGTCGGGTCGCCGTATGTCTTGAAGTCGTAGTCGATCAGCTTGATGTCCTCGAACCTCGGGGATTCCTTGGGAACCTCGGCCTTGGAATTCGACGGAAGCTGAAAGGATTTGGCGTCCTTCATGTGCGATTGCACATCGGCCTTGAGCGCCCAGTCATACCATTTCCTGGCGTTTTCGAGATTGCGGGCACCCTTGACGATCGACATGGAGCCGATTTCATAGCCCGTACCCTCGCAGGGAGCGATCGACTTCACCGGAAAGCCTTCCGCCGTCTGTGCTACGGCGTCATGCATGAAGACGATGCCGATCGCCGTTTCGCCACGCGCTGCCGCCTTGACCGGCGCCGAGCCCGACTTGGTGTATTGCGACACGTTGGCATTGAGGTTCTTCAGGTATTCGAAGGCCTTGTCCTCGCCCATGATCTGAACGAGCGTGGCGAGTGCCGTATAGGCGGTGCCGGATGAGTTCGGGTTGGCCATCTGGATTTCGCCCTTGAAGGACGGGTCCAGAAGGTCGGCCCAGCATTTGGGCTCCTTGTAGTTCTTCTGCTTGAAGATCTCGGTATTGTAGCCCCAGCCCAAGGCCCCGGCATAGACACCGACAGTGCGGAAGCCCGAGCTTTCCGCCTGCTTCTTTGCCCAGTCCTGCAGTTCATCGAGCAGTGGCGATTTGTATTCCTGCGTCAGGCCTTCGGAAGCAGCCTGCAGATGCGGATCGCCGGTGCCGGCCCACCAGATATCGGTCTTCGGGTTGCGCGCTTCGGCGCGTATCTTGGCGTAGGTTTCGCCCGAAGACAGGCGCACCATATTGACCTGGATGCCAGTTTCCTTCTGGAACATCTGCTGCATCATCTCGCAGATCACGACATCGGCGGAGCAGATGAGATTGAGTTCCTCGGCAGCGCGGGTTGCCGACGCATTTGCGGTCAGACCGGCCAGAGCAGCCGTCGCCATCAAAGCAAGACGCATGATAATCCTCCCAGATTTAGTGATGCCTCCACATCACTCCGCTCTTGCAAGCGTGTGCAATGGTTCCACGCACACACATACGTTGTCAATCTTATATTCGGTTCTTCCTCTGTTCGCCCCGCAGCGAAAACCGGTTCTGCCCTTCACATGCCTGTTGCACTCGCTTGCAAAGATAGGCATGAAACGAGAAGGGAGACAAAGGCAGTGAGCCGCAAGATATTCATCAGTGCCAAGGAAGTCGCCGACCGCGCGGGTGTATCCCGTTCGGCAGTTTCACGCACCTTCACGCCGGGCGCGAGCGTATCCGAAGAAACCCGCCGTCGTGTCGTCGAGGCCGCAGATGCACTCGGTTATCACGTCAACCACCTTGCTCGCAGTCTGACGCGCAATGAAAGCGGCATTGTCTGCCTGATCGTTTCGGAGCTCGATACACCGTATCGTTCGAGCCTCATTCGCGCCCTGACGCGGCGTCTGCAAAGCGCTTCGAAAATCGCAATGCTGATAAATACGGATCGCTCGGACGACAGTGTAGGCCAGGCTTTGCGTCAGGCGATAAGCTATCGAGCGGATGCGTCGATCATTCTTTCCGGCACGCCGGACAAGTCCATCACCGAACTGTGCGTCAACAGCGGCCAGCGCATGGTGTTGATCAATCGCGATGAACAGCGCGACGGTGCGCTGATGATCAATCTCCATGATCGTGAAGCCGCCAAGAGGGCATTCATCGCGTTCCTGAGGGCCGGGTGCCAAAATTTCGCGTTTGCCAATTCCGATGTGGGAACGCCGAGCCTGATGGCGCGCGAGGACGGTTTTCGCGCCGCTGCATTCGAACATGGTCTCGATGTCACGGTCGAACGTTTCGGGCCAACCCGTTACCGGAGCGGCGTTCTTCTCGCGCAGCGGCTGCTTACCCGTGAAAAACGGCCGGACGCGATTTTCTGTGCCAACGATCTGTTGGCTTGCGGATTGATGGATACGGCAAGACACCAGTTCAAGCTCCGCATCCCCGAAGACTTGTGCGTGGTGGGGTTTGACGACATCGAACAGGCGTCGTGGTCCTCCTACAATCTCACTACGTTCGCACAGCCGGTCAGCCGTATTGCCGACGAAGCGGTTTCCTGGCTCGCCCAACCGATCCGGGCCAGTGGCAGTTCCCTGAGGCTGGAGAGCGAGCTTGTTTGGCGAGGATCGGTCCGAGGCGGCTGATTTGGAATGCCCTTCCGTCAGGCGCTCTCCCGAATGACCAGCCGGCCGGGAAACAAGCGATCCTGGTCGTGCTCCTCCGTGCTGCCAAGCACGCTCACGAGGTATTCCGCCATATCCGTAAGCGGCTGGCGATAAGTCGTCAGTCGGTAATTGGCACCTTCCGCCTGCGGGACGTCGTCGAACCCGGTGATGGCGATATCCTGAGGGATACGCAGGCCCAGCTTGTGACGGATCACATCGGTTGCGCCGATCGCCAGCGCGTCGTTTTCGCAAACGAGGATATCCGGCAAGGTCGTCGCGTCGCGTCCAGCCAGCGCGTTTTCGACAACCCCTGCAGCAAGCGCGGGATCGTAGGCCGAGACGGCGACGGTTTCCGGCTCGCTGCCGAAATGCTGGCGCCAGAAGTCGACGAAGGTTTCCTTGCGCAGCAGGTGCGCAGACGATGTGCGTGGACCTGCCAGGAACATCGGCCGGCGATAGCCGCGCTCATGGACGTAATTGGCGATTTCCGTCATGGCGTGGACGTCATCGACGGCGATCGAGATCGTATTCGGATTGCGTGACGTGCGGGCAAAGATGATCAGCTTGCGAAACCGGCGGGCGTGCAGCGCGGTATCCAGAACCTCGTCGTCGAACTGGATGCCGATCAAGATAACTGCATCGACGCGGCGCTGGCTTGCATTCAGCAAGGCATGGCCGGCGTCGTCGCGGTCGAGCGTGTTGACCAGCAGGATGTCCCAGCCCTCACGCCGCAGGATGCGGGTCAGGCGCTCCATCATCACCAGCTTGTGGGGATTGGCAAAATCGTCGATCAGCAGCGCCACCAGATTGGAGCGGTCAGACGCCAGACTTGCGGCTCTGAGGTCCGGTACGTAGCCCAGCCGCTCGGCTGCGATGCGTACCTTTTCGAGACTCTTGTTCGAGATGGAGGCATCCTTGCGGAACGCGCGATTGACAGTCCAGCGCGACACGCCGGCTTCGGCCGCCACGTCGTCGGCTGTTATATGGCCCAGGAAGGCTGCTCTTTTCTCGTCCGGCATATCCACCTCCCGAATCCTTGATGGGACGGTCCGTATCTATTGATAGCGGCTTCATGCATCTGGCAAAAACTATTTTTGCTCTCGGGAGCAAAAATACCCTTGCTCCCGAGAGCAAAAGTTGCAATGTTTTGTTCCAGGGCAGTCGGGAGTTGCCCTCGGGAGGATGTAGTGCTGAAAGTCGGATTGCTTGGCGCCGGCCGCATCGGTCGTGTGCATGCCGTAAATATTGCCGGTCACGCCCGCAGCAGTTTGGTGGCGGTGTCGGATGTGAACGAAGACGCAGCGCGGGCCTTGGCCGAGGCCTATGGCGCCGATGTCGTCAGCTCGGAGGCAATGCTGAGCGATGCGTCGATCGATGCCGTGCTCATCGCCACCTCGACCGACACCCATTCCGACCTGATCGAGCGGGCGACTGCAGCCGGAAAGTCGGTGCTGTGTGAAAAACCTGTCGATCTTTCGCTGCAACGGGCGCAGCGCTGCCTGGATGCAGTCACGAAGACCGGCATCCCCGTGATGATCGGCTTCAATCGCCGCTTCGATCCCAACTTTTCTGCCATCAAGGCCTCGCTGGCCGCGGGCGAGGTGGGC
>JBQGDG010000228.1:0-3950 GCA_052038935.1 Neorhizobium sp.
GCCCTTCTGGGAAGGCGAAGTCGAGGAATGCATCAACGGCCGCACCGTCGCGGACGGCGCCTATTTCTGCGTCGATGTCTCGCCGATCGTCGAGCGCCTGACAGGCGAACGTCAGCCGGACGGTGGATGGAACTGCGAAAGATGCAATGGCTCCATGCGTTCGTCATTCCACACGACGATCAACGTGCTGGAAGGCCTGCTGGAATTCGAGCGGTCGACGGGCGGCACGGCAGAAAGTCGCAAGGCGAGGCGTTCCGGCGAGGAATATCTGCTCGAAAGACGACTCTTCCGAAGGGCCGGCACCGGGGAGCCGGCGGATGAGGGTTTCCTTTTCTTCACCCATCCCAACCGCTGGCGCTACGACGTGCTGCGGGCGCTCGATTATTTTCGCGCGGCCTCTCTTTTCGCCGGAACGAGCCCCGACGCCCGTCTCGGCGAAGCGATCGATCATCTGCGCCGGCGGCGTGGGCCGGATGGCCGATGGCTGCTGGATGTCCGGCATAGGGGGCGCGTCTGGTTCGACATCGACGAGGGCGAGGGCAGACCGTCTCGCTGGATTACGCTACGGGCTCTGCGCATCCTCAGATGGTGGGAGAACTGCTGCGGGAAAACCTAGGCGATCCAACCGGTTTTTCGAAAACACTCCCGCCCGCCCGTCTTCGCAAAGACGCGACCCGACCCGCCGCCGAGATCATGGCTCTCGGCCCGGATGGTCGATAGTCTCGGATGTCTTCCTTCACCGACCGGTTAGGCACCCCGGCCGCCCTACATGAGGACCTGGATGTGGAGCCGCCCGTGATGGGCCGAGGTCCCGACATGCGCCTCGACGCCGAAAACATCGGCGATCAGCGCTTCCGTCAAAATCGCGGTGGGTGTTCCGCAGGCAACCAGCCTGCCCTCGGAAAGGACGGCGATCCTGTCGCAGAAACGGGCGGCCAGATTGAGATCGTGGATCGCGACGATGGTCGTCAGGGGAAGATCGGCGACGAGCCGCAGGATGTCGATCTGGTGCTGGATATCGAGATGATTGGTCGGCTCGTCGAGAATGAGGAAGGATGGTGACTGCGCCAGCGCGCGGGCCAGCTGGACGCGCTGCCGCTCCCCGCCCGAGAGCGTGTGCCACGACTGGTCGCGGTGGTCTTCCAGCCCGACCCGGGTGATCGCCTCGTTGACGATCCTGTCGTCCTCGTCCGTCCACGGCGAGAGTGCCGAGCGATGCGGTGTACGGCCGAGGCCGACGACGTCGTTGACCGTGACGTTGGCCTCCGTTGTCGAATGCTGTTCGACCACGGCGACGCGACGGGCAAGGTCGCGCCGGCCGAAGCCGGCCATCGGGCGGCCGTCGAGCAGAACGTCGCCATCGGCCGGTGCCCGCAGCCCGGCGAGGAGGCGAATGAGCGAGGATTTGCCCGAACCGTTCGGCCCGATGAGGCCGAGCGTCTGGCCTGTCTCGACCGCCACGGACACCCCGTCGACGATGACCTTGCGGCCGGCGAACCAGCGGACGGCGTTCGCGGCCAGTGCTGCGGTCGTCATCATGCGGACCTCCGGGCTCGATACAGGATGACGGAGAAGAACGGCACGCCCACCAGTGCGGTGACGACACCGATCGGCAGGACCTGGGGTGCGATGATGATACGCGAGACGATATCGGCGACGACCATGAACAATGCGCCGGTAAGCGCACAGGCGGGCAGGAGCCGGATATGGCCGGGTCCGACGACGAAACGGGCCGCATGCGGAATGACGAGACCGACGAAACCGATCGCGCCGACCATGCTGACCATCGTGGCCGTCATCAGGGCCGTGGCGAGCAGAAGTACGACGCGCACCCGCTGCACCGCGATGCCCAGCGAACGGGCGGCATCCTCGCCGAAGGTGAAGGCGTCGAGCGCCCGCGCATGCCAGATGCAGACGACCAGACCTATCGCGACGACCGAGGCCGAAAGCGTTACCTCCGGCCACCTGACCCCGGCGAAGCTGCCGAGCAGCCAGAACATGACGCTGCGCGCCTGTTCGGCATTGGCCGATGTCGACACGATGTAAGACGTCAACGCATTGAAAAGCTGCGAAGCGGCGACACCCGCCAATATGGTCCGGTCCGCGGTCTGGCGGCCGCTGGCCAGCATGACGACGAAGGCGAATGCGAGCAGCGCTCCGCCGAAGGCGCCGACCGACAGCGAGATCGCGCCGCCGCCGAAGCCGAGCAGCATCACGCTGACGGCCCCCGTCGAGGCGCCGGCCGAAATGCCGAGTACGTAGGGCTCGGCCAGGGGATTGCGGAGCAGCGACTGCAGGATCGCGCCGGAAAGCGCGAGGCCTGCGCCGCAGAAGGCGGCCACCAGCGAGCGCGACAGGCGATAGTCCCAGATGACGGCTTCCTGGATGCGGGGCAGGGCGATCGCGGTGAGGCCGAGCCGGTTCGTCACCGCCGCAACCGTGCTTTCGAGGGGGATGGTCATCTCTCCGATCGCCACGCCGGCGGCAATGGCGAGGAAGAGGGCCGTCAGCACGATGAGGACGCCGGCGATGCCGGCAAACCAGAGCCTGATCCGCGATGAGGTCACTTGAGCAATCCGAACCGGGCGAGGGCATCGGCCACGATTTCGAGACCGCCGATCGTGCGGATCGTCGGGTTCATCGCCTGTGCGTCCATCTCGACGATACGCCCCTTTTCGACGGCTTCGAGCCTGCTGGCCACGGGATCTCCCGTCAGGAACGCCCTCTTGACGGCCGGGTCGTCGGCGCCCTGATTGCGACGGTCCATCGTCCCGATGACGATCACGGTCGGATTTTCCGCGGCTATCCCTTCCCATCCGACGAGCGGCCATTCCTGTTCCGAGGTGATGATATTGCTGGCGCCGAGAATGCTGGCGATATATCCGCCCGCGCCGTTCCTGCCCGCCACCCAGGCGTCACCCGCCACCTCGGGCGAGGAAAACCAGAACACCAGGCTGACATCCTTCGCCTTGTCGGCAACGTTGGCGCGAACGGCGGCTTCACGTGCCTTCAATTCGGCAACCAGGGCCTTGCCACGGTCGGTGACGTCGAAGATGCGCGAGAGTTCGTCGATCTCCTGATAGAGGAGGTCCATCGTCAGCATCTGCTTGCGGCTGCCCTCGGAGACGCTGTTGTCGGTTACCGCGCAATCGGTCGGCGAGACATAGGTCGGTACGCCGAGATCGGCGAACTGCTGGCGCGTACCCACGCGACCCTGCGGGCCGATAGAAGTCAGGAACTGCGCAGCGATGAAATCCGGATCGCGGGCGACGACAGCTTCGAAATTCGGCGTCTTGGCGGAAATGCGGTGGACCTTGGCGTTGTCGGCGGCGAGATCGGCAAGAACGGGCGAAACCCAGATCGCGCTGCCGGCCATGCGGTCGGCAAGACCGAGCATGAGCAGTATCTCGGTGCTGTTCTGACCGAGCCCCACCGCCTTCTGCGGTGCCTTTTCAACGACTACGGACGCTCCGCAATTCTCGATGGTCAGCGGATAACTTGTCCCGGAGGCGGCGGCGGTGATCGGAAACGCGATGGCAATAGCGGTCGCGGCGATGAGCGCGAGTTTCATGTCCTGTCCTTTCAGAAGACGCGGCGAAGCCGGGATGAAAAGGCAGGATGCAGCCACCAGCCGACTGCCGGTCGCATCAAAATGGCGGGCGACGATGTCGCTGACGTCATGCTCATCTCCCTGCCGGAACCCCTCGTCCGGTAATGGTTGGCCTTGCCACGGCAGGTCTCCTGACTTGCGGCTCTGTCGCTTGCCGTCTCCTTCCCGGCCCAGGGGCCAGTGGCTGTGACGGATCGCTCGCCGCTTACAGTTGCGAGGGCAGTCGCGGAATGGGTCGAACGACCGTCACCGCATTCCCTTTTCATCTGCTGATGCAGAACCGTAGCCTGCTTTTGATAGGGAAGCCGCAAATGCTTGTCCAGTAAGGTTGTGCCGATCC
>JBQGDG010000229.1:0-6536 GCA_052038935.1 Neorhizobium sp.
TCTTCGTCGTCGAGAATGGTGGCGCGGCTGTTGGACGGATGCGGGGTGACGGCATCCGGCATCATGACTTCGCACATGACGAGAACGCCGTTGGTGCGGGCCGGATCCGGGTAGAGCGCGACCGGCTTCAGGACGCAATCCGACGAGCGGCCTTCGGCCTGCATGGTCGACGAACCGTCAAAACCCCAGAGCGGCAGCTGCTCCAGCGTCGGGAAGGAATCGAATTCCTTGATCTGCGTCTTGCCACGCAGGTTGGGAACCGGGGTGTAACCGTCGAGCCAGATGTACTCGAGCTTATACTTCGTCATGTTTTATCTCTCAGGCCGTGATCTTCATGGTTGCGCCATCCTGAAATGCCGGCTGGTCCGCCTGCATTCCGGGCTTGCACTGACAAATGCACATCCCGTGCCAGTTTCAGCAGGACGGGCATTTCTCCCCCAAAAAAGTGGGAGCGGAGAGGTGGCGACGGTCGTATCAGGCGTCGGCGGCCCCGAATGGCGGAGGGAACTTCGCGGCACCGCATTTGTTGAATGTCGAAAAAGGCGGCGACGAGAGGTCGCTGGTCGCAATCTCGGCTAGCGGCCTTCATGCGAATGATGTAAAATAATGCAAAAGGATCAAAAAATAGGCATTTATTGGTCTTGTTCAGTTTGATGCAGCCAAGCGAGGAGGCGAGGATGGCAACAACACACAAAGAAACAGCCAGGGTCTATCAATTTCCCGTCCGCCCCAGGCGCCGTCTCGACAACGGGCTGACCGTTCCGTCGATCCCGGCAGAGGTCGCCCTGTCGGTCGTCGACAGCTGCTGGTATCACGACGAGGCCGTGCGCGAGGACGACAAGCCGCAGGGCCGTCCCAAGCCCTGCTGAGCCGGACAGTCGGCGTCGGTCATCCGGGTTTCATCGTATGGAAGCCGGCGCGTCAGAAGCCAAACAGTTTCAGCATCACCAAGCCGAAAACCGAGATGAAGAGCCAGCCGAAGGCGCCGAGCGCGAGAGGGCGCCAGCCCTCGGCCTTCAGCCGGCCGACATTCGCCTGAAGCCCCATCGCCGCCAGCGCCATCGACAGAAGGGTGTTGGTGAAGGTCGCCATGCCGCGGCCGATGTCCTCGGGAATGGCGAGGGCGCTGTTGACCAGCATCATCCCGACGAAACCGAGGACGAACCAGGGCATGGGCGCCCGCGCCGCCGGCTGGCCGCTCGAAGCGGAGCGCAGGGCGAAGGCGAGGGTCATCACCAGCGGCGCCAGCAGGATGACGCGCGCGAGCTTCGATATCGTCCCGTATTGTCCGGCGATCTCGCCGCCCTGGAACGAGGCCGCGACGACCTGGCCGACCTCGTGGATCGTGACGCCGGACCACAGGCCGAAGGCGCGTGCGTCGAGGCCGAGACCGTCGGCCAGCAGCGGATAGGCGAGCATCGAGAGCGAGCCGAACAGCGTGACGCAGGCAACCGCATAGGCGACGTGTTCCTGTCTCGCCCTGACCACCGTGTTGGCCGCGATCACCGCCGATGCGCCGCAGACCGACGTTCCGGCGGCGATCAGGTCGGTAAGGCTGCGATCGACGCCGATCGCTCTTCCGGCGAGGCGGATGGCGATGAAGGTGGCGACCAGCGTCACCGCGACCACGGCGAGAGCCGCGCTGCCGAGCGACAGGATCTGCGCCGCCGTTACCTGCAGGCCGAGCAGCACGATGCCGGCGCGCAGGATGCGTTTCAGCGAAAAGCCGATACCGGGCTCGATCACCGCGGGGAGCGCGACGAGATTGCGGACGAGCATGCCGAGAATGATCGACAGGATGAGCGGGCTGAGCGCGGTCAGGCCCGTCATGGAGCGGATCACGAGCGCCGCCGCAGCGATCACGGCCGTCAGGGCGATGCCGGGAAGATATCGTGCCAGACCGAGGGGGCGGGAGACGGGACGTTCTTCGGAATGGACCGGAATGCTCATTATTATTCCAAGCGGCGGCTGATTTGTCGAAAATCATTCTCGCTGGACGGAAAGGACAAATCCAATTTATAAATTTTCTGATTTCGTTCGTTAAAGTCGATCAGAGAGCCCATGACCCTGGAACAGCTGCGGATATTCGTCGAGGTGGCCGGTCGCGAGCATGTGACGCGGGCGGCGGAGGCGCTGGGACTGACACAATCCGCGGTCAGCGCCGCGATCTCGGCCCTGGAAGCCCGCCACGCGGTCATCCTCTTCGACCGGATCGGCCGGCGCATCGCGCTGACCGAGGCCGGCCGGCTGTTCATCGACGAGGCGAAGGCGGTGCTCGAGCGGGCGCATGCGGCCGAACTCGTGCTCGCCGATCTCGCCGGTTCGGCCTCAGGCGTGCTGCGGGTCCATGCCAGCCAGACGGTGGCGAGCTATTGGCTGCCGTCGCGGCTGGTCCGGTATCACGAGCGGTTTCCGCGGGTCGATCTGCGGCTTACGGTCGGCAACACGTCGAGCGCCGCCGAGGCGGTTCTCTCCGGCGCCGCCGAGCTGGCGGTGGTCGAAGGCGAGATCGCCCTGCCGGATCTGAGACGGGTCGCGGTCGCCCGTGACCGGCTCGTCCTCGTGGTCGGCCGTCGCCACCCCTGGGCGGACGGGCGCAGGCTCTCTCCCGCCGATCTTCTCGAGACCAACTGGATCATGCGCGAGGAAGGTTCGGGAACGCGGTCGGCCTTCGAGGCGCAGCTCGCCGGGCTCGGCATCGACCCGCAGGCATTGTCCGTCGTGCTCGAACTGCCGTCGAACGAAGCCGCCATGGCGGCCGTCGAGACCGGGCTGGCGGCGACCGTCCTGTCCAGCCGCGCGACGGAATTCCATTCGCTGGCCGGGACGCTCCGCGTCGCCGATTTCGCCATGCCGTCGCGGGTCTTCTCGACGCTGCATCACCGCGACCGGCATGTGACGCGGGCGCTCGCCGCCCTGCTGGAAATCCTCGAGGAGCCGGAGGGCTGACGCCGGTCGGGCGTTTTCGCGGGAAGGGGGGCGAGGGCGGCTGCGAGGGCCTGCGCGGCGGGCGGTTCGAAGCGGAGCCCTGAAAACAAGGATCCCGGAGACGTCGCCGCCCCCGGGATCGGATCCAACCGGTGTGATCGCGAGGATCAGGCGGCGGCGCGCATGCGGCCGCCCATGGCCCGCAGATCTGCGCCGCCGTCGAGCTTGAAGTTCTGCAGGATCGACTGCAGCTGGCGGCTCTCCTCGGCGAGCGTCTCGCTGGCGGCCGTGGTCTCCTCGACCATGGCGGCGTTCTTCTGGGTCATCTGGTCCATGTGGTTGACCGAGGAGTTGATCTCGGCAAGTGCCGTGGCCTGTTCGCGGGCGGCGGTGGCGATCGATTCCACATGGCCGTTGACGCGGTTGACGAGGCCTTCGATCTCGAGCAGCGCATCGCCGGTGGAACGGACGAGCGAGACGCCGCCTTCCACTTCCGCTGCCGAGGCGCTGATCAGGGTCTTGATCTCCTTCGCCGCATTGGCCGAGCGCTGGGCGAGTTCGCGGACTTCCTGGGCGACGACGGCGAAACCGCGGCCCGCTTCGCCGGCACGGGCTGCCTCGACGCCGGCGTTGAGCGCGAGGAGGTTGGTCTGGAAGGCGATCTCGTCGATGACGCCGATGATCTGGCTGATCTTGGTCGAGGAGTCCTCGATGCGGCTCATCGCGGTTACCGCGCTGCGGACGATCTCGCCGGACTTCGCGGCGCTCTGCTTGGTCTCGTGGACCATGTCGCGGGCCTCGGTCGCGCGGGCCGAAGCGGCGCGCACGGTCGCGGTGATCTCGTCGAGGGCGGCTGCGGTTTCCTCAAGCGCCGCCGCCTGCTGCTCGGTCCGCTTCGACAGGTCGTTGGCGGCGGAGGAGAGTTCGGCGGAGTTGTTGTTGATCGTGCCGGCGGCGCCGCGAACGTTGTTCATCGTGCCGCGCAGGCGCACCATCGTGTTGTTGACGTTGGTCTGCAGTTCGGCGAAGGCGCCCTGGAAGTGGCCTTCCATGCTCTGCGTCAGGTCGGCATCGGCGAGCGCGGCGATGACGCGGCGCACTTCGGTGACGGCGTTGTCGACGCTCGATACGAGTTCGTTGACGCCGGCGGCGAAGCGGTTCAGGTCCTCGTTCCGGTAGTCCTTGGCGATGCGGCCGGAGAAGTCACCGGCGACGGCGGAGGCGACGACGGTGGAGATGCTGGCCTGCAGGTCGCTGCTGCTGCGGTGCAGGGCGGCCTCCTGGGCCTTGAGCTCGTCCATCTTCACGGCATTGGTGCGGAAGACCTCGACTGCGCGGGCCATCTCGCCGATCTCGTCCTTGCGGACGGCATCGATGCCGAGATCGTCGACCTCGCCATTGGCGAGCCGGGTCATGGCATGGGTCAGCGAGCGGATCGGACGGACGATGCCGCGGCGGGCGACGATCGTGCTGATCGTGGCGCCGACGAGGATGAAGACGATGGCGGAGAGCGCCGAGATCAGGATGGCTGTGGTCGAGGAGGCGACGGCGTCGGCCCGTGCTCCGGCGAGCGACTTGCCGGAATAGGTGCTGTAGACCTTGACCGTGTCGGTTACCGCCTTCTGGCCGTCGAGCGCGGTCTTCAGCGCGGACGAGATGGCGGCGGCATCGGCCGGGTTCTTCTCGGCGATATCGACCATTCCGCGGATCGAGGCGAAATAGCTGTCGAGCGCGCCGCGGATCGCCTTCAGCTGATCCTTCTCCGACGCATCGGCGGTGGATTCGATCTTCGGCAGGCGGGCCAGCATCTCGCCGGAGCGCTTGTCGGTTTCAGCACGGAAATCCGCTGCCTTTTCCGGCGCCGCGGCCAGCTGATAGGTCATGCGGCTGATCGCGATGATGTCGACACGCAGGTCCATCGCCTCGCGGGCGACCTCCTCGCGCGCGCCGACGGAAATCATCGCCGTCTGCAGACCATAGAGGCCGCTTCCCGCAATGCTCGCAATAATGATTGAAGACAGGCCCATCACGACGGTGACGATGCCGAGTTTCTTCGAAATGGCCATATCTCGAAATGCCATGGTGCACACCACTTAGTTTGCCAAACACATCAGCTCGTGGCGCGGGTTAACCGCTCGCGTCAGGATGCCTTGCTAAGGTATTGCCATGATTACGCTAATTGCTGGTTAAAATCTCATTGCCAAGATTTTCTATTCTTGCCCGGCCGCTCCGGAACAAGTCAATCGGAAAGCAATAGCTCTCTTAATGAGTAAAAGCTCAGGAAAGGGCAGGCTAAAATTCCTTTGGCATCCGTTACTTCGCTATCTATGGGCGAGCGTTCGGGGCGGTTTTCTGCGGCGCGACATGGGCGGGTTGCAGAGCTTTGCTGTGCCGCTCCTGGAACGTGGACGCGACCCGCCGTTTCAGGCGGCGGCATTTTTCCCGAAAAGAAAGTCTTCGGCGGCGCGGCGGGCATGCCGCCGAGCACGATCCCGATGGACGGGCCGAGTGTCGCGGGGTGCGGGGACGAGGATGAAAGGCCGATGGAGGAACGGCCCCTTCCGGGGCCGTCTTCGCCTTACTCCGCAGCCTGCCTTGCCATCGGGTTGTTGGGATGGGTGGTCCAGTTGGCGTAGTTCGGATCGACGACCTTGCCGGTCCGCTGGTCGAGGGCCCCGGCGGGCAGGGTTTCCATGGTGATGCAGTTCTCGACGGGACAGACGTTGACGCAGAGATTGCAGCCGACGCATTCGTCCTCCATCACCTCGAAATGCCGCCTGCCGTCGACCATCGCGGTGATCGCCTGGTGCGAGGTGTCCTCGCAGGCGATGTGACAGCGACCGCATTTGATGCAGGCGTCCTGATCGATATGCGCCTTGGCGATATAGTTGAGGTTGAGATACTGCCAGTCGGTGACGTTCTTCACGGCGCGGCCGGTGATGTCGTCGAGCGTGAGGTGGCCCTTCGCATCCATCCAGGCCGACAGGCCGGAAATCATCTCCTCGACGATCTTGAAGCCGTAGGTCATGGCGGCGGTGCAGACCTGCACGTTGCCGGCGCCGAGCGCCAGGAATTCGGCCGCATCGCGCCAGGTCGTCACCCCGCCGATGCCGGAGATCGGCAGGCCGTAGGTTTCCGGATCGCGGGCGATCTCGGCCACCATGTTGAGCGCGATCGGCTTGACCGCCGGGCCGCAATACCCGCCGTGGCTGCCCTTGCCGTTGATCGACGGGTTGGGCGAGAACGTGTCGAGATCGACGGAGACGATCGACGAGATCGTGTTGATCAGCGACACGGCATCGGTGCCGCCGCGCTTGGCGGCACGGGCGGGGAAGCGGATATCGGTGATAATTGGCGTCAGCTTGGTGATGACCGGCATGCGCGTGTACTGCTTGCACCAGCGCACGACCATCTCGATATATTCCGGCACCTGACCGACGGCGGAACCCATGCCACGCTCCGACATCCCGTGCGGACAGCCGAAATTCAGCTCGATGCCATCCACTTCGGTCTCCTCCACGAGCGGCAGGATCGATTTCCAGGCGTTTTCCTCGCAGGGGACCATGATCGAGGCGACGATCGCCCGGTCCGGCCACGTCTTCTTTACC
>JBQGDG010000230.1:0-8214 GCA_052038935.1 Neorhizobium sp.
GATATCCCGGCAGTTCAGGTCGAACACCGCACGCTTGTGGGAATGAATGGTAACAGGCGACCGGATGCCATATCGGCTGCAATTGCGGTTCGGCGCCCCATCCAATCCAGATGGTACGGGTTCTCGCTCTACGCGGACCACATGCCGGGCGGACCGCGCGGCAGGATATTCGGCGAGACGAGCCGACGATGGCTTCCCGCGTAGGAGAGCGGAAAATGGACGGCGATCTGTCGGAAGGCGGGCACGCCACTCTGGTCGACAGGTTCCGGGAGCAGGATCGACGCTGACAGGCGGCAGACCTCGCAGCCCGTACCGAGCCAGTGGCTCTCCTGCTTTTCGCTGCCGTCCTCGTCGGGAAGGCACAGCGTGGGCACCGTCCCGTCAGGAAGAGTATAAAGAGACAGGTCAGCGTCAGCCAGCCCGGCTTGAACAGGCTCCGGCGGCTGATGGACAAAAGCCAAACAGACGAGCGCCACGACGCACAGAATGCGTAATAGAACAGTCTTTCCAGATCCGGCAGCAGTCATGAGAACCTCTGACTCGAGGCTAGCCCGCCCTGAATAAACCCTCAATGCGACAAATTCACCAAAGATGAGGTGCCGCTCCGCTCAAGCAGGTGGCTTAGAACAGTCCTTCGATCTGGCCCTCGTCGTTGAGGAATATGCGTTCCGCCGATGGCGAGCGCGGCAGGCCGGGCATGGTCATGATCTCGCCGGTGATCGCGACGATGAACCCGGCGCCGGCCGAAAGCCTCACCTCGCGGACATGCACGACATGACCCTCCGGCGCGCCGCGAAGATTGGCATCGGTGGAAAAGGAATACTGGGTCTTGGCGATGCAGACCGGCAGATGTCCGTATCCCCTTTCCTCCCAGGCCTTGAGCTGGTCGCGCACGGTCTTGTCCGCCGTCACCTCGCCCGCGTGGTAAATCTTGGAGGCGACGATCTCGATTTTTTCGAAAAGCGGCACGTCGTCCGGATAGAGCGGCTGGAAATTCGCCTGTCCGCCGTCGGCGAGCTCGACCACCTTGTAGGCGAGCTCCTCTATTCCCGCCGAACCCTCCGCCCAGTGACGGCAGACGATCGCATCTGCACCGAGCCTCGCGACATAGTCCCGGATCGCCGAAATCTCGGCTTGAGTGTCCGAGGTGAAATGGTTGATGGCGACGACGACCGGAATGCCGAACCTTCGGACATTGGCGACATGCCGGCCGAGATTGGCGCAGCCGCGCACCAGCGCTTCGACATTCTCGCTCGACAGATCGTCCTTCGCCACCCCGCCGTTCATCTTCAGCGCGCGGATGGTCGCGACGATGACGGCGGCATCGGGCTTCAGGCCCGACTGGCGGCATTTGATGTCGAAGAACTTCTCCGCGCCGAGATCGGCGCCGAAACCGGCCTCGGTTACCACATAGTCGCCGAGTTTCAGCGCCGCCTTGGTGGCGATCACCGAATTGCATCCATGGGCGATATTCGCGAACGGGCCGCCATGCACCAGCGCCGGATTGTTCTCCAGCGTCTGCACCAGGTTCGGCTGAATGGCGTCCTTGAGAAGCACGGCCATCGCCCTGTCCGCCTGCAGGTCGCGGGCGTAAACCGGCGAACGGTCGAAACGATAGCCGATGACGATTTCGCCCAGCCGCCGCTCCAGATCGGCAAGATCCTCAGCCAGACACAGGATCGCCATCACCTCGGACGCGACGGTGATGTCGAAACCGCTCTCTCGCGGAAAACCGTTGGACGGCCCGCCGAGCGAGGCGACGACTTCCCGCAGCGCCCGGTCGTTCATGTCCATGACCCGGCGCCAGGTGATGCGGCGGACGTCGATATCGAGCGCATTGCCCCAGTAGACGTGGTTGTCGATCATTGCCGAAAGCAGGTTATGCGCTGCCGTGATCGCGTGGAAATCGCCGGTGAAATGGAGATTGATGTCCTCCATCGGCACGACCTGGGCGTAACCGCCGCCGGCCGCTCCGCCCTTGACGCCGAAACACGGGCCGAGCGACGGCTCGCGCACGCAGATGACCGCCTTCTTGCCGATCCGGTTCAGCCCGTCACCGAGACCGACCGTAGTCGTCGTCTTTCCTTCGCCGGCGGGCGTCGGATTGATTGCCGTGACGAGGATCAGCTTGCCGTCCGGGCGCCCGCCGAGGGACGACAGGAAACCGGCGCCGATCTTGGCCTTGTCGTGACCATAGGGAGCAAGCGATTCGGCCGGTATCCCGAGGTCCTCGCCGATCAGCAGGATCGGTTTCTTTCTCGCATCGCGGGCGATCTCGATATCGGACTTGACGGTCGCCATGGCGGTCCCTTTCTGGGTTCGGCCGCATTCGGCCTCTGGATATCTGTCCCGACATCGATAGCCAACCGGCCTCGCCCTGCCTAGTCGATGCCACGCTCAAATTGCGATCCGAAGGGCTCGTGGCACCGCAGCCATGCCCCCCACGAAAACTTGAGTTTTCCACTCAGATTCAAACTTGACTGTTCGGGTTTAGATTATCTAACACATTGGCAGGGCTCTGCTTCGGCGGAAATCAAAAACCAGCTTCCTCCCCCATGCGCCCGCCTCGGGGCGCGTGACGGGAACGCATGCCTTATTGAGGGAATGTTCATGGCAACCATCGTTTCTCGCCGCCGCCATCTCTCGGCCGGCTCGGCACTATTCATATTGCTTTCCGTCGCGCCGATTGCGCTGGCGCAGGAGCCCGCCACCGGTACCGGCGAGACGGAGGTGCAGGCGGGCACCGACCTGGAGCCGATCGTCCTCCAGAGCGGCAAGACGGGGCGGGTTCCTGCCTCGCCCCTGACCCGGACGACCGAGCGCTCGGTCATCCAGAACCGCATGGTCACCGACTTCAAGGATTTCGCCCGCCGCGTCGATGCCGGGGTCAATTTCAACAGCGCCACCCAGAGCATCAACATACGCGGCCTGCAGGACAACCGCGTCCTCACCACTCTCGACGGTATCCGCCAGCCATGGCTCGCCGATCCGCGCAGCGTTCAGGGCGGCGTGACCGCCTTCGATTTCGACAGCCTGTCGTCCGTCGACGTCACCAAGGGTGCCGATTCCAGCCGCTTCGGTTCCGGGGCCCTGGGTGGCGCCGTGGAATTGCGCACTCTCAATCCCGAGGACGTCGTCGACGACGACAGGAACTTCGGCGCTCTGACCAAAAGCACCTATGACAGCACGGACGACAGTTTCGGCAACAATGCCGCGATTGCCGGACGCGCCGGTGACACCTGGATCCTCGTGCAGGGTGCCTACAAGAGCGGTCACGAGACACGCAACGAAGGCGATATCGGCGGCTATGGCACGACGCGCACCGAAGCGAACCCCGCCGATTTCTGGCAGCGCAACCTGCTCGTCAAGTTCCACCAGTATCTCGAGGGCGGCCATCGGCTGGGCCTGACCGGCGAAATCTTCGACCGCGAGAAAGATATCGACAACATGCGCGGCACGACCAGCAGTTACGCTGCAGGCTCGCTGAGAAGCGGCGAGGACGTAAACCGCAAGCGCATTTCCGGCTCCTACGACTTCATCTCGCCGGGCGGCGCCGACATCGTCGATCAGGCCAATGTCACCGTCTACTGGCAGAAGGAGCAGTTGCGCAACACTACCGACGGCTTCCGTCTCGCAGATCCGCGAGGGGCTATCATTCCCGGCGACCCGTTCTTCTATGGCCTGCCCGCCGGCGTCTACAGCCGCGACAACAGGCTGCAGCAGACGTCGTACGGCATCAACGGCAGCGCCTCCAAGAACGTGCAGATCGGCGGCATAGACCATGAATTCCGCTTCGGCGGCGAGCTCTATTGGAACGAGACTCACCAGTATTCCGCCGGCATCGACAATTGCCCCGACGTCGACTGGTCGACGATCGACCAGCCCTTCGGGCCGCAGGCATGCCGCATGCTGCATTCCAACTCGTCCGACATGGCGGATGTCGATGGCGTCGCCTTCGGCCTGTATGGCGAAGACGACATCAGGTTCTTCGACGACCGGCTGACCATCACCCCGGGCGTCCGCCTCGACTGGTACAGCTACGACCCGAAATCCACCGCAGCCTACGAGGCGAGCCCGAATTTCGACGCCGCCTACCTGCAGTCCAATGACGATTTCGGCATTTCGCCGAAACTGCGCGCCGCCTGGAAGGCAACCCGGGAACTCGAACTCTTCGCCCAGTATACCCGCGGCTTCCGCGCTCCGAGCGTGCTCGAACTCTACCAGAACTATGGAGCGCCGGGCTCCTACGCCCGTATCGGCAACCCCGATCTGGAAACCGAAACGAGCAACGGCTTCGAGATCGGCGCCAAATACGAAGCCTCGGACTACGCCCTGCAGGCGACCGTCTTCAACAACTATTACCGCAACTTCATCGACACGGTCACGATCGCCCCGCCCGGCGGCGAATATCCGGTCGGCGGCGTCACCGGTTACGACAACCTCGACAAGGTGCATATCTACGGCATCGAACTCGGCGGCCAGTGGCAGTTCCACGAGAACTGGCGGACCTGGGGCTCCTTCGCCTGGACCCATGGCAAGGACACCGGGACCGACGAATACCTGAACTCCGTCGCACCCCTGCGTGCCATCCTCGGCCTCGGCTATTCGACCGCGACCTGGGGCTCCGACGTCTCGCTGACGCTCGCGTCGTCGCGCAACAAGGTGAGCGGCACCGGCTTCAAGGCTCCCGGTTATGGCCTGGTCGATGCGACGGTCTGGTGGACGCCGGAAAAGGTCGGCGAAATCGATCTCTCCGGCCTCAGGGTCCAGGCCGGTGTCTTCAACGTCTTCGACAAGAAGTATTGGGATGCGATCGGCGTCCCCGACGGCACGACGGCGGCAGGCCGCGACTACTACAGCGAGCCCGGCCGCACCTTCAAAGTCTCCATCTCCAAGAAGTTCTGAGCCTTTCCCTGCCCGAGGCCGCACCGCCGCGTTCGCAGGAATGCGGCGGTGCGCATTTCAGGCCGGCCGTCTTGATCTCGAGCCGGTCTTGCAGACGTCAAACACTGCATTTATGGGAAAGGCGGAAGCCCGAACCGGAGACCGAACCAAATGAAATCGCTGGAATTGCTGGTCGAGAAAATCATCCTCTCGAGCCGCTGGCTGCTGGTCGCCTTTTATCTCGGCCTGGTGGCGGCACTGGCCGTCTACGCGCTCTCCTTCGCCTTCAAATTCTGGAAGGTGGCCAAGGACGTGTTTGTCCTGGACGAGGCGGAGATGATCCTTGCCATGCTCGGCCTGATCGATGCCGCGCTCGTCGCGAGCCTGATCGTCATGGTGATGATCTCGGGTTACGAGAACTTCGTCAGCCGTTTCGACGAGGCGGAGGCCGACGTTTCCTTCCTCGGCAAGCTCGACGCCGGCAGCCTGAAGATCAAGGTTGCGTCCTCGATCGTCGCGATCTCGTCGATCCATCTTCTGCAGATCTTCCTCAATGCCAGCCAGTACACCGACGCCAAGCTGATGTGGTATACGATCATCCACCTCGCCTTCGTCGTATCGGCCGTCATGCTCGGCTGGCTGGAGCGGATCATGGCCGCCGCCAAGGCGGACAAGCACGACGCCAAGCAGGAAAACGGCCTCTGAAGGGCACCGGGCGACATCGCTTAAGGGACAATGGCTCGGCCCGGATCGCTCCGGGTCGTTTCGATTCCGATTGCGCGATTCGCGCCTTGTGGATGAGCGCCATACCTGCCCTGGGCATATCCCAAGCCACTTGGCATTTGCCCATAAGCCACTGAAATCAAAAGAGCAACGTGACTATATATCAGGAATATTACTAATGTAACCCTTTGAAATCGAAATTCCGCTGGCAATTCAACGGCATTAGTATATTTATTACCAATAACATAGCCTCTTCGAACTGATGTATGAATGATCACTCTTGAACGGCAATCCGTGCTGAACAGCGAGATCTCCGCTGTCCATTCGCAAGAAGGCATGTTTCATGCCTTGAAGCGGGTGGCGCACGAGTTCAGCCTCAAGCATATGACCTTGCTGTCGATCAACAATCCCGACGAGGAATTCCTCTCGCGCATGCTGGTGGAGACGACGGTCGCCGAGGGCTTTTTCGCCGAATTCGACCGCAAGCGGCTCCTAGGCAAATGTCCCGTCGCCCCTTTCGTCGCACAGTCCAAATTGCCGTTCTGCTGGTCGATGAACGATCCGATCCATGTACGGACCTTCGAGGTCGACCCGTCCATCGAGGAATTGCAGCGCCGGTACGATCTGATAACCAGCGTCGCCATGTCCCTGTATTCGCTCGACGGCGAACGCTTCATCATGCGCTTTGACGGCACGCGCCCGCGGCTTACCCAGATCGAACTGAACGAAATCGGCATGATCACGCTGCATGCGTTCGACGTCTTCGACCGCATCAGGCGCAGCGAACGCAAGGCGACGCCCGCCCCGTTGACGGCGCGCGAACTGGAGGTCGTTCGCTGGACGGCCCAGGGGAAGACCTCGGCCGAGATCGGCCAGATCCTCTCTCTCTCGGATCATACCGTGAATGCCTACATGACCAACGCCATCAGGAAGCTCGATTGCGTCAATCGCACGCAGCTGGTGGCAAAGGCTCTCCGCCTGCGGCTGATCACCTAGCCGAGACCGTTGCCGCCGACCGGCGATCGAGGGCTCCCCGATGGAAACCCTCGTGCGCTACCGGCCGTCAGCGGTCGAGTACCGAACGGATCTCCACCAGGTTGGATCGGACGCGAAGGGTGTAGAAGCCCATCACCGCGAGATGCGTCGGCATGATCCAGCCGTCCTCCGCGCCGTTCGAAATGATTGCCGGCTGGATGCGCAGCGCAGCCTTCATCTGCCCGAGCGTATCGGTCCAAAGCGTTGCCAGGTTGCGTTCGCGCACGACCTGCGAGAAGTCCGCGCCAGCCGCGGAAAGGATCGCGTAATAGCCGTAGAGCTGGCCATAGGCGAACCAGAACCGGTCGTCGGCACGGGTGTCGAACCAGCCGCCGTTGTAGTTTTCCGAGCGCTCGCGCAGGATCGCCGAGGTCGCGCCGAGATCGTTGGCGACCCGGTCGATGAACTGGACGAGATTGTCGGCCCGGCTGTCGAACAGGGCGGCGCAGGTGCCGAGCTCGACATTGAACTTGCGCAGGCTTTCTATCGCCGAGCGATAGTAGCTCGGCGTCGGCGTCTTGGGGCCGAACGGATCGAGGCCGAAATACCAGGAATATTCGTCGAACTGCAGATTGCTGCGCGCGTCCTGCAGGTTGTTGTTGACGCCGGACGTCCCCCTGACCCGCGCGAGCGTATCGACGAGCTCGACCGAGGTGCGCCTCACCGCTTGGTTGACCCCGCGCTGGAAGGAGGCCTTGTTGTCGAGAAACGGCGTGTCGTCCCAGTCGATACCGAACAGGCCGAGCCGGTAGAGCAGCATGGAGGATATCCACGCATTCTGGTTGACGTTCATGTCGGTGAGATCCGCCGCCGCATCCGCGATGGCGGATGTCTGGCACTGTCTCGGCTGCGTGGCGGGCACGCCGGATGGGCCGGCCGCCGCGGCCTGCGCCTCGACGCCGGCCACCGGGAGTTCCTGCCCTGCCGGCATGTTGCGTTCCGTCCAGCGATAGCTGTCGACGAAGTTGGGATCGAAATTCCGCCAGGATTGGGTCTGCCAGAAGAAATAGCCGTAGAAGACGAGCAGCAGGGCGAGAAAGGCGACGATCGGTGCCTTTACCCAAAGATGCCGGCCGCGATACCAGCCATGTGCCGCCATCAGCGGCCACAGCAGCCAGGCGATCAATACCCGGGGTCCGCGTCCGACGGCTGCCGCCGCTCTTCGTAGAAGCCGGGTAATCTGCTCGAGCATCAATTCCTCCTGAAAAACCGCTAGATTATCGCTGACATATGGTGCCTCGGCCGCGAGTACAACACGGGTGCCGCCGGATGGCGCCACAAACTGCGTCGTGCGAAGGCTCGCCTTCGGCCCGCGATCGCCGGAACCGCACCGGTCAAGCTTTCGCAAACCGCTCGGAAAAGGCGAGGTCCGCCGCCTGCCGGATATCCGCCAGCCGTGTACCGGGCAGGATACCGTCGACCAGTCTCCTGACCGACGACGAGAAATGCGGATAGGCTTCCGGAGAAAGTTCCTGCGCCCGCGGACCGGGCATCGTCTGCGACAGGACGCTGTAGAGGTCGAGAAGGTGCTCGATGTCGAAATTCAGCTTCTGCAGCATGATCGTATGGTCG